>NZ_JBFCVL010000002.1:0-300000 GCF_040712075.1 Fodinicurvata sp. EGI_FJ10296 | reverse complement strand
GGATTGTTGAACGAGAACAGCCTGGGCTCGATCTCCTCGATCGTGAAGCCCGAGACCGGACAGGCGAATTTCGACGAGAAGACGGTCTGGGCGCCGCTATCCGCGTCCTCGGCAATGCAAATGCCGTCGGTCAGCGAAAGCGCCGTTTCGAGACTGTCCGGCAACCGGTTGCCCAACCCTTCGCGCACGACCAGACGGTCGACCACGACTTCGATGTCGTGCTTGGTCTTCTTGTTGATGGCAGGAACTTCGTCGATTTCGTGCAGGGCGCCGTCGACGCGAACGCGCTGAAAGCCCCGCTTGCGCAGGTCCTGAAGTTCCTTCTTGTATTCGCCCTTGCGGCCGCGGATGATCGGCGCCAGCAGATAAAGGCGCGTTCCCTCGGGCATGGCCATGATCCGGTCGGCCATCTGGCTGACCGTCTGGCTTTCGATCGGCAGCCCGGTGGCCGGAGAGTAGGGAACGCCAACCCTTGCCCAAAGCAGCCTCATATAGTCGTAGATTTCCGTGACCGTGCCGACGGTCGATCGCGGATTGCGGCTCGTCGTCTTCTGTTCGATCGAGATGGCGGGGGAAAGTCCCTCGATGGAATCGACGTCCGGCTTCTGCATGAGTTCGAGGAACTGCCGCGCATAGGCGGACAGGCTTTCGACATAGCGTCTCTGTCCCTCGGCATAGATGGTGTCGAACGCGAGCGACGATTTGCCGGACCCGGACAGGCCGGTGATGACCACGAGTTTGTCACGCGGAATCCGGACGTCGATGTCCTTGAGGTTGTGTTCCCGCGCGCCTCTGACGCTGATATGTGTCAGCATTATCCGTTCGTCCCGACCGGCTGTGGCTGTTGAAGGGGAGGGCGGCGGATCCAATCCGCCACCATATCCATGGGTCGAAGAGTCTCGACCCGGGACCCTGCATGATCCGCAATGAGAGGTAGCATGACAAGATTGAAAGTCAGGGTCGTCATGCGGTAATACATGTTATGTTCGGCATTTGATCACGAAATACACCATTATGCGGGCCATCGCAAATCTGAAATGGCATCGGGCTTGCCGGTTGAACACCTGTGCGGTGGCGGCTATGGTCCGGAATTCGAGTCTGAAACCCGGGACAGGTTTCGGGTCCGGGTCCAGTTGGCGGAACCCGGTGAACATCGTCTCTCGATCCACAAATTACAACGGTAGGCTCCGATGGCGGGTAGCATCAACAAGGTCATTCTGATCGGCAATCTCGGCCGCGATCCCGAGGTCCGGACCTTCCAGAACGGTGGACGGGTGTGCAATTTCACCATTGCCACGTCCGAACAATGGCGGGACCGCGCCTCTGGCGAACGCCGAGAGAAGACGGAATGGCATCGGGTCGTGATCTTCAGCGAAGGCCTGGTCGGCGTTGCAGAGCGATTCCTGAAAAAAGGCTCGAAGGTCTATGTCGAGGGACAGCTTGAAAGCCGCAAGTTCCAGGATCAGTCGGGCCAGGAGCGCACGATCACCGAAGTCGTCCTCAGGAACTTCAACAGCAACCTGACCATGCTCGATGGCCGTGGCGGCGGTGACGGTGGTGGCGCTCCCGCAGGCGGGTACCAGGGCGGAAATCAGGGTGGGTCGTCGGGTGACTACGGTGGCGGCGACTACGGGTCCAGTGGCGGCTCCGGCGGCGGTGGCGGTCGGGGTTCCGATCTGGATGACGAAATCCCGTTCTAAGGCCCCGGGACCGTTCCAGGGATAAGGACCGATTGTCCGGTCAGCCACGGCGTCTTTAAACGCTGTGGCTGTCGGGCTTCATAATGTTCGTTCATAGATAGTAATAAATTTTCTCTTAACGTCTATTTTTACACATATTCTTGCTAAATCGGCTTGCCTGTCAGCTCAAGACCTCTCATAGTAGAGACAAGGTGGGTGGCCTTACGCGATTCGCCGATCAAGTATAGACAAAAAACCAACACCGGCGCATTGAGATGACAGTATCATTGATCCATTCCGCGAATGGACCCTCGTCCGGCGAGCCTCTGGATGGGCCGGAACCTGGCAGCATTTCTTTGGAAAACCTTCTGTTCCCGATCGACGTCGACAGGTTTTTCGCCGAGTATTGGGAAAATGATGTCCTGGTCGTCAATCGGGATCAGCCGTCATACTTCAAGAGTTTCCTGTCCCTCGACGATCTCGACGCATTTGTCGCAACGGGTGGTCTGGACGGCAGCGTTCTCAGCATGGTGGATGCCAAGCGCGAGATCGCGCCCGACGACTATCTGTTTCCAACTGGTGTTGTGGATCCGGTTCGCGCGTTCGGCCTGTTCGCCGAAGGGGCAACCCTTATCCTGCAGCAACTGCAAGGCCGGCACGGCCCGCTGGCGCAGCTGTGCCGGGCCATGGAAGCGCGCTTCGGCTATCGGTTCCAGACGAACGTTTATTTCACGCCGGCCGGATCCGCTCAGGGATTCAAGCCGCATTGGGACAGTCATGACGTATTCGTCATCCAGGTCGCCGGTTCGAAGTCGTGGAAGATCTATGACACGCCCATGACATTGCCGGACCGCACTGTCCATTTCGATCCCAAGTCTTACGAACTGGGCGCTGTCACGCGGAGCTTCACGCTGAACGCCGGTGATATCGCCTATGTCCCGCGCGGCGTGGTCCATGATGCACAATCCACCGACGACATGTCCTTGCACATCACGCTCGGTTGCATGTCGACGACCTGGCGCGAAGCCCTGCATGCGGCAGTGGACGCCCTGTCGCTCACCAACCCGCGGATCAGACAGGCATTGCCGCCCGGATTTCATGCGGATGGATTCGATGCGACGGGCGCGGCGGGAATCTTCCGGGACATCGTCGACGCCCTGGGCCGTGAGACCGATGTTGGGGCGGTGTTGCGGGAGTTTGCCGACGATCTGGCTGAAACCCGCATGGCGCTGGTTCCCGGGCAATTGGCGGCGTTGGCAATGCTGCCGGCACTTGACGCCCAAACGTCCCTGCGAACGCGGCCCGACCTGATTTTCCGCCTGGAAACCCATGATGACGAAACGCTGGGCGTCTATGTATTCGGGCGCGTTCTGAAATTTCCGCTCCATGTGCGCCCTGAACTCGAAGCTCTCTTGCGGCCCGGCCCGAAAACGTCCGCAACGCTGCCCGGGGACCTGGATCCGGACAGCCGGCTGGTGCTGGTCCGGCGCCTCGTCAAAGAGGGGGTATTGACCGCCGATTGAGGCGAGTGCCGGCAGAACTTCTGGAATTAATCAACAATCAACAGGATTCTCAGCGATGACCAAGGATGTCGAAAAGACAGGTGTGGGGGCAGGCGGGCCGGACAAGAGCACGCGCCTGACCGATGACGACATCAGCGTTGCGCCCAGCCTGGGGCGGCGCTCGGTACTGCTGCGCGGGGCCGGGCTGGCGGCCGGCGTTGCGGCGGCTGCGGGTGTAGGCCTGAGCACGGGGACCGCAGAGGCCGCAACCGACAGCGACGGCGGCGGCGGATATTCCGATCCCGGCGGCCGCGGCCGTGGCGCGTGCCGGGCGTATCGTTCGAACATGACGGACGGTGATAGCGGCAACAACTCCGACCCGGGTGGAAACGGCCGGGGGGGATCGGGCTATCGCCGTGGTGGTATCACCGACGGCGACCTGGGCAATTGGTCCGATCCGTCAGGCTCGGGACGCGGGAACTCACGGACCTATACCAGTGGCCGAACCGACAGCGACGGCGGCAACTGCTCGGACCCGGTGGGCAACGGCCGTAACATCTGACAACAGTTACCGAAGGGCCTTCCGGTGGCGCCGATGGCGTCACTCGGAAGACGGTTTGCTGGACCGCAGGGATTTTATCGACGACCGGGCTTTCTTGCCTTCGAGGCGTCGGCGCTTGGCGCCCAGTGATGGCCGGGTTGGCCGACGCCGCTTCGGTCGGACCAGGGCCTGGCGAATGAGGTCAGCCAGACGCTCCCGTGCATCCTGACGGTTGCGTTCCTGCGTTCGGTGCTGCTGGGCAGTAATGACGAGAACGCCGTCACGCGTCATGCGGTGACCGGCGATCGAGGTCAGACGATCCTTCACTTCCTCGTCAAGGGATGGCGAGTTGCGGACATCGAACCGCAGTTGAACCGCCGTTTCTACCTTGTTGACATTCTGTCCGCCCGGGCCGGACGCACGGTGGAATGTCTCCTCTATTTCCGACGGGTCCAGGCTGATCGATCCGGTAATTCGCATGCTGCCCCGTTCCTTCGAACTCGTCACTTCGAGTGCCGGGATCGTGAAAACCGGCATCGCCCGATACGCTGGCGGCTTTCCCTTTGCAAATCCCGCTCTGTCATGTATCCCACGGTTCCCGCCGCCGCAATGGTGCAACCGGCGCGTTGGGCGTGTGCCCGTGACGCGGAAGCCCGACGCACCCTGTTTTGCAGCGGCTGACTCATTATCGTTCCTGCCGCTTCGACCTGTCGGTGAAAGAAATGTCCACCCCGCCAGCGACCGGGCCAGAGACCGGGACCCTAGGCTGGGCCGTCGCCCGCATTCGCCGTCACCTTTCCGAACTGATCCGCCTCGCGTTTCCCGTGATGGTGGCGCGTGTCGGCGTGCTGTCCATGGCGCTGGTCGATACCGTCATGGTCGGTCGTTTCAGTTCCGAGGAACTGGCCTATCAGTCGATAGGACTGGCGCCGATCAATGCCCTTTATGTCGGCAGCCTCGGCCTGTTGATGGGGACGCTGGTGGTCGCGGCCAATGCCATGGGCCGGGGCCGACCCGAGGAAGCCGGGGCGGCATGGCGCCGGTCGATGCCTTATGCCGCGGCGATCGGGGTGGCCGGCTGGGCGCTGTCGCTCGCCGGCGGCCCTTTCCTGGCCCTGACCGGCCAGTCTGCCGATCTGAGCCGCGGCGGCGGCGAGGTCATGACCGTCATTGGTATCGGCCTGCCGTTTCTGATGATCTACCTGACGACATCCTTCTTCCTGGAAGGCATCGGCCGCCCGATGGCGGGCATGGTGTTCATGATCATCGCCAATCTGCTGAACATCGTGCTCAATTGGGTGCTGGTTTTCGGCGTGGGGCCGATTCCGCCGATGGGGGCAACCGGATCAGCCTGGGCAACCACCAGCCTGCGGATTTTCGGCGCCGTTTTCCTGGTTGCCTTCGTCTGGTTCATGACGGATCGGGACCGTTTTGCCGTCCGCCGTCCTGCCGAGGGTGGCTGGCGTGCCTGGCGGCACCAACGGATGATCGGCTATGCCGCCGGGGCGAGCATCGGCGCCGAAGCCACGGCCTTTTCGATCCTGGGGCTGATGGCGGGCTGGCTGGGCGTCCTGCCGCTGGGCGCATTCTCCATCGCCCTCAATCTGGTCGGTATCGTCTTCATGGTCGCGCTGGGCATCGGTGCGGCGACGGCCGTTCGCGTTGGTAACGCCCATGGACGGCGCGATACCGCCGACATGGTGGTCGCCGGCTGGACGGGCCTGGGGCTGAACACGGTCCTGATGGGCGGCATCGGCGTGGTTTTTGCGGCAATGCCTGTCGCATTTGCCGGGTTCTACTCGACGGACGCCGAACTGCTGGCGCTGACGGCGCCGCTGATCGCCTTTGCCGCACTCGTCCTGGTGGTCGACGGAGGACAGGCCGTGGTTGCCAATGCTCTGCGCGGGCGGGCCGATACCTGGATACCGACGTCGACCCACATTCTGTCGTATTTCGGCGTCATGGTGCCAGTTGGCTACCTTCTGGCGTTTGTGATGGATCACGGTGCCATGGGACTGATGGAAGCGATCCTGGTCGCAAGCATCGTCTCGGTCGGCCTGCTGATCGTCCGCTTTCAATGGCTGGCCGCGCGCGATGCCCGCATCCGCTCGGCCGCCGCCGGGTAACGACGGCAAGGACCCGCTCCCCGCAGCGGTGTCGCAGGCCAGATTGTGGGCTGCTTCCAACTGTGCTAAACCGCGCACGCGGACGAGCGTCGGCGGCGCATTTGCGCCGGTCCGGCGGTGTGTCCCGTGAAGACCAACCGCATTTCAGGGATTTTCCGTGAGCGACACCGTCAATCCGTCACCGCACGAAGCTGTCGGCATCGAAGACGAGATGAAGCGCTCGTATCTCGATTACGCGATGAGCGTGATCGTGAGCCGGGCACTTCCCGATGTGCGGGACGGGCTGAAGCCCGTCCACCGCCGCATCCTCTTCGCGATGAAGGACGGCGGCTACGACAGCACCAAGCCCTTCAAGAAGTCGGCGCGTATCGTCGGTGATGTGATGGGTAAGTACCATCCTCACGGCGACTCGGCGATCTATGACGCCATGGTTCGTATGGCGCAGGATTTCGCGATGCGCCTGCCGCTGATTTCCGGACAGGGCAATTTCGGGTCGATGGACGGCGATCCGCCGGCGGCCATGCGGTACACAGAGGCTCGGCTTGCCAAGGCGGCCGAAGCCATGCTCGACGACATCGACAAGAATACGGTGTCGTACATACCCAACTACGACGAGACGACGCACGAGCCCAGCGTGCTGCCGTCGCGGTTTCCCAACCTGCTGGTGAACGGTGCGGGCGGTATTGCCGTCGGCATGGCGACGAACATTCCGCCGCACAATCTCAGCGAAGTGGTCGACGCCTGCAAGGCGATGATCGACGACCCGGATATCCGCGCGGAGACGCTGCTGGAATTGATTCCGGGCCCCGATTTCCCGACCGGCGGCGTCATTCTCGGCCGCTCTGGAAGCCGCGCCGCGGCCCTGACGGGCCGTGGCAGCGTCGTCGTGCGCGGAAAGGTCGCGATCGAGGACATCCGCAAGGACCGTCAGGCCATCATCGTTACCGAGATCCCCTATCAGGTCAACAAGGCCAAGATGATGGAGCGGATCGCCGAGGTCGTGCAGGAGAAGCAGGTCGAGGGGATATCCGACCTGCGCGATGAGTCCGACCGGGACGGCGTCCGTGTCGTCATCGAGCTGAAGCGCGACGCCAATGCCGATGTCGTTCTGGCCCAGCTCTATCGGTACACCCAGCTTCAGACGTCGTTCGGCGTCAACTGCCTGGCATTGAACGGCGGCCGCCCGGAACTGATGACGACGCGCCAGGTATTGCGCGCCTTCCTGGATTTCCGGGAAGAGGTGGTCATCAACCGGACGATCCATCTGCTCGGCAAGGCGCGCGAGCGGGCGCATACATTGCTCGGTCTCGGGGTGGCGGTCGCCAATATCGACGAGGTCATCACGCTGATCCGTCAGGCGCCCGATCCCCAGACGGCCCGCCAGCAATTGATGGACCGCCGCTGGCCGGCCGGAGATATCGCGCCGCTGATCGAACTCGTCGACGAGCCCGACCGGCCCGTGCACGAGGACGGCACGTATTCCATGTCGGAGACGCAGGCGCGGGCGATCCTGGATCTGCGCCTGCACCGGCTGACCGGCCTTGAGCGTGAGAAAATCAGCGATGATCTTCAGGCGGTCGTCGATCAGATCGCGGAATATCTGGCGATCCTCGGCAACCGCGAAAAGCTGCTGACGATCATCCGCGACGAACTCGACGAGATGAAGGAGAAATTCGGCACGCCGCGGCGCACGGTGATCGAAGAGGCGGAATTCGAGACGGACATCGAGGACCTCATCCAGCGCGAGGACATGGTCGTCACCGTCAGTCACCAGGGCTATATCAAGCGGGTGCCGCTTTCGACCTATCGCGCCCAGAAACGCGGCGGCAAGGGCCGTGCGGGTATGGCGACCAAGGAAGAGGATTTCGTTTCCGATCTCTTCGTCGCCAATACGCATACGCCGATGCTGTTTTTCTCGTCACGCGGCATTGTCTATAAACTCAAGGTCTATCGCCTGCCGCTGGGGAGCCCGACGAGCCGCGGCAAGGCATTGGTCAACATGCTGCCTCTGGACAAGGGCGAGTGGATCACCACCGTCATGCCGATGCCGGAAGACGAGGAAGAGTGGGGCGGTCTGAACGTCGTGTTCGCAACGGCCAGCGGCACTGTTCGGCGCAACCGGTTGTCGGATTTCACCCAGATCAACCGCAATGGCAAGATTGCGATGAAGCTGGATGACGGCGATTCGCTGATTGCGGTCCGCACCTGCCGCGAGGATCAGGATATTCTTCTGGCGACCCGCAACGGTATGTGCATCCGCTTTTCCGTGACCGATGTCAGGGTGTTTTCGGGGCGGACATCCACGGGCGTTCGCGGGATCCGGCTGGCGGACGGCGACCGCGTCATCTCGATGTCGGTGCTGGAAGGCAGCGAGGACAGCGCCGAGCGGCGGCAGGCCTATCTCAAGGGCGCGAATACACTGCGACAGGCCGAAGGCGAGGACGTTGACGGCGAGGACGCACCCGAAGCGGCCGCTTACGAGATCGACCCCGAGACTTTTGCCGCAATGGAAGAGCGGGAGCAGTTTATCCTTACGATCAGCGAGACCGGCTTTGGCAAGCGGTCGTCAGCCTATGCCTATCGCCGGACCGGGCGGGGCGGCAAGGGTATCTGGAACATGCAGATGGGCGAACGCAACAAGGCGATCGCCGCATCCTTCCCCGTCGTCAACGAGGCGGAGATCATCCTCGTTACCGATGGCGGGCAAGTCATGCGATGCCCGGTTGACGATGTCCGTATAGCCGCCCGCAAGACCATGGGTGTGACAGTCTTTCGCGTCGCGCCGGGCGAACGGGTGGTGTCGGTTGCGGCGGTGGTCGATGATGCCGGCGAAGACCAGCCCGAGGACGGCGAGTCGGCCGGAACAGACCCGACCGGGATCGATCCAGCTGGCATCGGCCCAACAGAAATCGGCCCGACAGAAAACAATGAAGAGCCGGAGGACGGCGATACAGGCGGGAGGAACGACGAATGACCCCAAAGCGGCGGGTTGCGTTGTATCCGGGTACGTTCGATCCGATAACGAACGGGCATCTCGACATTATTCAGCGCGGGATGAGCTTGTGCGACGAGCTGATCGTGGCCGTGGCGCGGAATGCCGGGAAAGGGCCGCTGTTTTCGACCGATGAACGCGTCGAACTCGTGCGCGAAGAGGTGGGCCCGCTGGTTCAGGCCGGCGCTACGATTCAGGTCCGCCCGTTCGACAATCTGCTGATGCATTTCGCGGAATCGGTCGAGGCCAGCATGATCGTGCGCGGACTTCGGGCGGTATCGGATTTCGAGTATGAGTTCCAGATGGCCGGAATGAACGCCAAGATCAATCCAACGATCGAGACCGTCTTTCTGATGGCATCCGATCGCAATCAGTTCATATCATCCCGTTTCGTCAAGGAAATCGGGCGGTTGGGTGGCAACGTCACCCATTTCGTCAGCCCTCGGGTGGCCCAGCGGCTGGAGACCCAGTTCTCGCGCGAGAAGCAGGTGCGGATCGCCGAATAGACCATGGTTCGGACCCGACCGCTTCGGCACGGCGCAGAGATCAATAACCGCTCAGCCGTATCGCAGCCACTCTGAGATCGGTGGAGGGCGCCGGTCCCGTGTCGGCCATGATGGCGAAAGCGACGCCCAGACGCCGCAGCATCAGGCGAATTCCGCGGGTTGTCAGGCACAGGATGAATTGTCGGTTACCGGCCTCCGCGAACATCACCAATGCCTTTATCAAGGTATCGGCTTCGTGGCGTCCCGTGGCGACGAGCGGGTAGACTTCCAGAATTCTGTGGCGCGAGATCGTCCGGTTTTCAGCGCGAGAGAGTAATCGTTCCACAGGTTCATTCAGAAACTGCTCGGCAAGGAACGGTACCCTGGAACAGTTGATGCCGGCGCAGGCGATGGCCCCGGTCTCCCGCGGCATACCCGGCATATCCGCGGCCCGGTTGTCAGAGATCGCCAGATGGTATGCTTCCGGCTCGGCCGGGAAACAGCTGCCGCCAGCGTTGCCGCCTTTCTGCATGATGGCGGCTCCGGACGGGACCGAAAGCGCATCATAAAGGCGGACTGCCAATTGCCATCCGGTTGAACCACGCTCCGCCGATATGACACGGGTTGCGTCGCAGTTCTGACCATCGCCCCGTAAAGCTTCCATCGACATGACATTCATTTTCCGATCTCCCGCCGCGCCATCGAGGGTGGAAAGACATTAAAGCAACTAAAAGTTTATAATATGTCCTTTTGTACGCGCATGAGTAATAAAAAATTGCGCTTTCGCCGGCGATTTGGGGGCGCACGGGTTTGGCAGGCTTGATGAGGGCGCCGCTGGACGCATCTCTTAGGCGTATGAAATGGATCAACAATCCAACTGAGGGAGACGGACGACATGTTCTCGGAAAATCTGCATCGCCGGACACCGCGCCCTACCAACACCCGTGCAGCAGCCGCCACTGCTATCGGCGCCGCACTTGGCTCGGTTCTCGCGCTGACGCCGCTTTCGGCCTCGGCCGAGATTGTCGGGGAGTCCGTCATCTACGAGGTCGATGGCGAAACTTTTGAAGGCTATCTCTCCAGAAATACGGCGCTGGGCGATGATCGTCCGACGGTCGTGATCGTTCATGATTGGGATGGACTGACGGAATACGAGATGCGCCGGGCGGACATGCTGGCCGCGCAAGGTTATGCCGCATTCGCCATCGACGTTTACGGGCAGGATGTGCGCCCTCAATCGACCGAGGAAAGCCAGGAAGCCAGCGGCGCCATGTATGGCGATCGTGACACCTTCCGCGCGCGTCTGATGGGGGGATTGGAGGCGCTGGGCGACATCGATGGTGTGGATGACGACGATGTCGTTGTCATCGGCTATTGCTTCGGCGGCGCCGGCGTATTGGAAATGGCGCGTGCCGGGGCGGACGATGTCGAAGGATATGTCGTCTTCCATGGCGGGCTCGGCACGCCCGAGGGTCAGGACTATGGCGGCCTCGACGAGCCGATGCTGCTGCTGCACGGTTCTGCCGATCCGGTTTCGTCCATGGCCGATCTCGCGGTCCTGACGGAAGAACTGGACGGCGCGGGCGTCGATCATCGAGCCATGATTTTCGGCGGCGTCGGCCATGCCTTTACCGTCTGGTCAAGCGGCGATTACGACCTGGAGGCGGATCGGGCGTCCTGGCAGGCCATGCTCGACTTCCTCGATGAAACGCTGGACTGATACCGGCCATGCGGCCAGTAGACCGGTCCAGATCGCCCCGCTCCGGGCCGGCCCGGTCTACGGGATCAGGCCAGCGTCAGATAATCGCTGGCCCATCCCAAACCGGCGAGCGTTCCTGCCGCGGGCCGGTATTCGCAGCCGACATGTCCGCTATATCCAATATCGTCGAGAACGCTCAGCAGGACATGGGGCGCAATTTCGCCCAGGTCCGGTTCGTGGCGATCGGGGACGCCAGCGATCTGCACATGCCCGATCAGATTGAAATGGCGATGAAGGCGTGTGATCAGATCGCCTTCCATGATCTGGGCGTGATAGAAGTCAAATTGCAGCCGGACATTGGGTCGGTCGATTTCGGCGATGATCTCGGCAGCCCGGTCGGTCGTGGCGACGATATAGCCGGGTACGTCGCGGCTGTTCAGCGGCTCGATACAAATCGTTCTGCAGCTCTCGGCCGCGCGATCGGCGGCATAGCGGACATTGTCGATATAGGTTCGATGCGCGTCAGCCGCGTCGATCTTCGATCCGACCACGCCGCCCATCAGGTGCAGGCGCGGACACGATAGCGCTTTCGCATAGGACAGCGCCTTGTCGATACCGGCTCTGCACTCGCTCAGGCGCGCGGGCAATGCGGCGGTCCCTCGCTCGCCCGCGTCCCAATCGCCGGGAGGGCAGTTGAACAGGACGATTGCGACGCCGGCTTCTTTGGCGGCTTCGGCCACGGCCTCCGGCGAATGATCGTAAGGAAACAGGAATTCGACAGCACGAAAACCGGCTTCGCGCGCATGGGCGAACCGGTCGAGGAAATCATGCTCCGTGAAGAGCATCGATAGATTTGCTGCTAAACTCACCATGAAGACATTGAATGGTAGAGTATGGCACGGATCCGGTACAGAATTTTCAATGGCCGGTGAAAGCTTTGTCGCAGGAAATTATCGTCGGCGGAACTGCTGAGGGAAAGCATAAGGGGGACCGTCAGGCGCGTCCCCCTTTTCTTTGATCGGTTCAGCCGAATACAAAGCTGATCGCGGCCAGCAAAGTAACCGCACCGAAAACCGACAGGCCGACTTCGTTAAACACCGACATGACGTTTTCCTTTAGGTTCGCGTTTCACTCTAAAGCCTAAGTAATCCGTCCGGCATCGCGGCGCAAACGTCCTCGCTGCATGCCTGTCAAGCGAGAATCGCACACCTTGGGTCACAGCCTGAAAAGCCCGAAATCCAAGACATTTTGCCGAGTCGTGTCAGGTGTCGGATTGGTGTTCGCTCGTCCAGCGCGGCACGGTAGTGACGCTGTCGGTGCCGCTGGATGCTTACCAAGCCGACGCGAGCCGGGATTGTATCTGTGGTGAGAGAACCCAATTAATTCGGTGCTATCTTATGTTTTGAAGGCGCTCATCGAATAGCAAAGAATGTCGGGCGGCAAAGCAACCATATCCCGGCGAAAATCTCTACAGACCTCTTTGAAATTGATCTCAGCGGCACCGGAGTTCCAGGTTGTGAAGAGACCTCATCCTCGATCGGCAGCAATTCTCGAAACCGAACTGAAGCTGCTGATGGCGGCGGATGCCTTGAACCGCATATCCATGTTGCCGGTCGTTGCGGCCCATGCGCGCGACGTTGGTACGCAAGAGACCTTGACCGCCCGGTATTTCGATACCGCCGATCGGCAGCTATCGAAGCGGGGCATCACGTTCAGGGTCCGCAAGGAAGGCGGAGGCTACGTCCAGACCGTAAAAACTGCTCCCCCCAAGGACGGCGCCGCTCTGACGCGTTGTGAATGGTCGGCGCCGGTCGATGGGTGGGACCCCGATCGAGACCTGGTCGCCCCGGCAGCAGCGCATGAGTCCCTGCTTCGGAAGATCGTGCTCGGCAATCGCCTGGAACCGATATTCGAGACAGATATCCGCCGTGATAAGCACCTTATCGATTTGCCAGCCGGCCCCCTCGGCGACGGGGCGCCAACGGGCGAGCGGGCGGTCATCGAAATGGCGATCGATCGCGGTACCGTCGCAGCCGGCGGCCGGAAGGCGCCGATCGCGGAGATCGAGTTGGAGTTGATCGAAGGCCGGCCTGATTCACTTTATCGCTTTGCCATGGCAATAGCCGCCGATCTGCCTGTCAGACCGTCCGTGATCAACAAGGCCGCCATGGGATGGCGTTTGGCCGAGGTCCCTGCCGACTCCTCTGAATTGACCTCTCCGACCTGGGTTGCCGCTCCCGATCCGAAATGGACCAAGCGCAAGCCCATCTCGACCGACGATGCCTTGGCGGCTGTCGTTTCCCAATGCCTATTCCACCTGGTCGCAAATACCGAACCGGCGCGGGAAGGGGTGGCCGAAGGCATCCACCAGATGCGGGTTGCCACCAGGCGGCTGCGCTCGATTGAAGCCTTGTTCCGCTCGGTCCTGCCCCAGGAGGACCGTGATCGATTGCGGGAGGGCGCGCGGATGATCGCAGCGGCGCTTGGCCCGGCCCGGGATTGGGACGTTCTGCAAATCGAAACCCTTCCTGCCGGGCGCCTTGGCGCCGGGAATGGTACGACACTGCAAGAGGAACCGGCATGGGATGCCTTGAAAGTGGCGGTGGAGCAGCGGCGGGCGGCTGCCCATCGGTCGGTCGCGGCCATGATCGATGACGGCGCGTTCGGCCGATTCACGATTTGGCTGGGTTGGTGGTACGAAAGTCGGGGATGGCGAAACGGCTGCCCCGCCCCGAACCGCCTCGACCGGTCGGTGACGGCACTGGCATCAAAACGTCTTGCTGCCCAGCACCGAAAAGTGACCACTGATGCGGCCCTGTTCGCCACACTCGACACCGAAGCCCGGCACGCAGTGCGAAAGCGTGTCAAGAAACTGCGCTACAGCGTCGATTTCTTTAGCGGGCTGTACAAGACAAAAAGCGTCAAGGGCTATCGCAAAGCGCTGAAATCGATCCAGGACCGGCTCGGCCGCATGAACGACGCTGCGGTCGCTGACGCGCTCTTGACGAACCTTTGCCGGGACCTGGCCGCGAAGGCCGATATTGAGTTCGGTCTGGTGGCCGGTAGGACCATCGGATGGATCGATCGCGATGCGGCCGAGGCGCTCGCCGCGACCGACAAGATATGGAACCGGTTCAGGAATGCCGAGCCGTTCTGGCGTTAATACTCATTTTCCACCAAAACGAGGGCCGAAGCGGCCGATTAGATATCAGCGCGGTTTCGAGCGAGTGACCGCTCTTGGCTGTCGCATGGTCGGCCGGGTCAATTCCGGTATGACGGATCCTGGCGATCAAGCAATCGGACGAATGCCTGCCACTCCATTTCCAGCCCGTCGCTCTCGATGAATGCATCGACGGGAGTTCCGAGACCCGCTTCATACTGACGGGCCGTGTGCTCGCAGACATCGGCCGGGGGCAGGACAAGATCGCGGGCCATCGACAATGCCGAGATCTGAATTTCGCAGGCCTTGTTGAGGTAATACATCAGCGAGAAGGCGTGCGGAATGGAGCGCCCGGCGGTCAGCAATCCGTGATTGGCCAGCATCATCGCATCGCGGTCGCCAAGGTCGCGCTGCAACCGCTCGCGTTCGGAAAGATCCAGTGCGATGCCCTCGTAATCGTGATAGGCGAGCCGGTCATGGAACTGCAGGGATATCTGGCTGATCGGCAGCAGCCCGTCCTTCAGCGCGGCCACGGCCATGCCGGCGCGCGTATGCGTATGGGCGACGCAAATGGCGTCGTGCCGTACCGCGTGGATGGCGCTATGAATGGTGAAGCCGGCGGGATTAACCGGGTATTCGGTCGCCTCGACCGGATTGCCATCCATGTCGATCTTGACCAGGTTGGATGCGGTCACTTCTTCGAACCGCAGGCCATAGGGATTGATCAGGAAGTGCCGTTGGCCGCCGGCACCGGGAACGGCTGCCGACACATGGGTATAGATGTGGTCGGTCATGCCGAACATGGCGAGCAGCCGGAAAAACGCGGCCAGCTGAAACCGGTGGTGGGCTTCGACCCGCTCGGGTTCCGAATGGCGAGAAATCAAATCTTCATTCATTGCTGATGTCGTCATGGCCAGGGCCCGCCTCGTATGTGGTGTGTGTTTTGGTGAAGAATGAATATCACGAATGCCCGGGCGCTCACGAGAGGCGGCATTCGGCGGCCTGGAGTGAGAAAGCCGTTGAGTCCACCGCACGATTGTGCAATCCGAACGTGTGATCTGTATAACCGGGGTTGAGAATGAGATTGTCGCCGCTGACGGACCGCATACGCAACGAGGGGTCCCGCGCCTGGGCCATCCATAGCCGCGCGATCGATCGCCAGCGTCGTGGTGACGACGTTATCGTGCTCAGCGTCGGCGACAGCGACACCGGCACACCACCTGCGGTCGTAGAGACGGCGAAACGGTCGCTCGACAGCGGCCGAACCCACTACACCCCCGTTGCGGGCGAGCCTTGGGCCCGCCGCGCCATTGCCGCGGCGCACGAGCGGCGCACGGGTGCCGCCACCGCACCGGAAGACATCATCGTGACGACAGGGGCGCAGAACGCGCTGTTCTCGGCGGCGATGTGTCTGTTGGGGCCTGGCGACGAAGTGATCGTTCCGGCACCGATGTACGCGACCTACGAGGCGGTGTTCGGCGCCTGCGGCGCGACGATGATTGTGGCGCCAAGTAGCGCCGACAGCGGTTTCCGCACTGATCCGCGAGCGATTGCCGCTGCGGTCTCAAGCCGTACGAAGGCAATTTTCGTCACTACGCCGCACAATCCAACCGGCGTTGTGCTGGATCGGGCGGAACTGGCGGCCATCTCCGATATCTGTATCACGCGGGATCTGTGGCTGCTGTCGGACGAGGTTTACTGGTCGCTGGTCTATGATCGTCCGCACACCAGCGCGCGCAGTCTGCCGGACATGATCGAGCGGACGGTCGTCATATCGAGCCTGTCGAAATCCCATTCGATGACCGGATGGCGGATGGGCTGGGCGGTCGTTCCGCCGCAATTGGCCGAAGCGATGAGCAACCTGCTGCTATGCACCAGCTATGGCCTGCCGCCCTTCGTGCAGGATACCGTGCCGGTCGCCCTGGCCGAAGACGATACCAGCGCCACGGACCTCTGCGCGCGCTTCCGTGCCCGACGCGACCTGGTCTGCGACAATCTCGGCGGCATCGACGGCCTGGTCGCGCGCAAACCCGAAGGCGGCATGTTCGTTATGGCCGATATTCGCGGTACCGGCGTCGGATCGGAGGTCTTTGCCAACGGGCTACTGGATCGTTACGGCGTGTCGCTGCTGGCGGGCGAAGGGTTCGGCGGCGGCGCCGAGGGTTTCGTGCGCATCAGCCTGTCCGCGCCGGAGGACCGGCTGGTCGAAGCATGCCGCCGGATCGCCGCCTTCGTCGCCGAGGGCGCCGGGTCTTGGTCGGCACATCACATGCGAGGGTAGAACTTCGGAGGAGGGGGCTGATATCGAGCTCACCCCCACCAGAAACACAAGGCAGTTCTCGGACGGCACAAATTTAAAGGCCGGCAGAATCTATTACTTCGTGAATGAGCGGCTGCAGCAATCGGTTCGCGGAAACCGAGAGGTGGTCGTCATCCGTGTACAGCCACCCACCGTTGTCGAAGACAGCACACCGTCCGCCAGTTTCGCACAGCACATCCAGGGTGCTGTGGAACGATGTCTCTGACGACGATGCGCGCGCCAGCGCAACTCTTTCAACTTCCTCGATCTCTCGACGGAGTTCGACTGATGCTGACAGATCCAACAACCATTGGCTCGCCCAGATTGGCCTTCCCACCGAGAGGAGCGATCGAGGCGAGTCGCCTATTACCGCAACGTGCGCTCCGGTTGTAGTCAAATCCTGCGCCGTTATAGTTGCCTGCCGGGACCATCGATCATATCCGACGCGGAGCCGATGAATGTAGATCTCTGAGAACTGATGCACAACGACCAAGTCGACAGGAGTATCTGTCAAATATGCGAGCGCGCGATTGGTGTAGCCGTCGCAGCTCGGCCGGTAGTCGTGGATTTCAGGATGCGGATACATGGCACAGGCTGAGCCGGTCGCGACTTCCGCTATGCCGCCCCGATTTGTAACAACATCAACGAATGCCTGCGAGATTGCGGCCGCATGAGAATCGCCGAGCAACAGGGCGCGAAATGCGGGTTCTACGTCTGGGTGATAGCGGCACGGATCAAATCCATTATCGCCTCGTTGACGAGCGCAGTCAGAATCGAGCGTTGTTGCCCGGACTGCCGGCTCTGAATGGTACTTTTCGACAATCATTGGGACGGCCCAAAGTCCGACTATGGAGATCGTGACGGCAATGAAATAGGTTGCCGTATTGCCGCGACTGCTCTTGCCACGCGTGTCTTGAGTTTGCCGATATCCTGATCGATAGCGGTTCTCGATAAATGCATGTGTTGGAATAGCCAACGCGACGCTCATCATGGCTGCGATTAACGCAGACATACTCGTCGAAAACAGCGTCAAGGCGTAGGCGATCAGCGGTCCTTGCCAGAGATACACCGAATAGGAGCGATCACCCAACCAGACCAGTGCTGCGTTGCTGATAAGATGATTTGTTGGTCCAGTGTCAAGCGCCCCAGACCAGAGCAGGAATGCTACGGCAAGCGTCGTGTATATCGATGTGTTGCCCGGGATCACGGCCGTATCTGAAACAGTCGCGAAGCTGTAGGCGATCACCAACAGGGAAAAAATCTGGAGTACCCAGATCATCGGCCTGAGTGTGCTGCGCCTTAAAATAGTAGTGCATATTGTTGCAGCTATTATTCCCAGTGAAAATTGCCAAAGCCGCGATCCTGTAAAGAAGAATGAAAATGCGCGAATGTCGCGAAATTCAAGAAGCTGCCAGTTGTTTGCGAGAGCGAGGGCCAGCCATAAAGACGCGATGAGGCATGCAATCCATAACCACCGGGTGAATGTCTTGAAATTCTTGCCCGGTGCCGTCGAAATTTTTCGGCCGATAATGAACGAAAAGAATCCTCCGGTGGCGGAAAACAGTAGGTAGAACTGGATCTCGACGCCGAGTGACCACATATTTAATAGAGGATTCGATTCAAATCCGCCGAAGTAATCTTCGGCCTCTATATAGAAATAGATGTTCGCTGCACCTGCGAGGCTAGCCAATGCGGAATGGGGGACGGTTCGCGCCAGATGCTGAGGTGTGTCGATCAGCATTGACAGTAAAAGTACGGCTGTCACGACTACGGCTAGTGCGGGAGCCAGCCGCCGAATCCGACGCATGACAAACAATTTTGGAGAGAAATGTCCTGTCGTGTTCACTTCGTGAATTGCGGTGCTGGCAATGATGTACCCGGAGATTACGAAAAAAATATCGACGCCGAGAAAGCCGCCGGACACATTTTCGGTGGCATGATACAGAATCACGCCAAGGACTGCCAATCCTCGCAACGCTTGAATATCAAGACGTTTGGCCGCTAACGGTTTGATACGGGTGCTCGCCATCGTTCGTCCGTTCTTTATTTCGTATTATGTTTTTGTTCAAATAATCTATATTGTATTCAATTTCATACAGTTTTCCTGAATGGTTGACAGTATAGAACACATGCCAGCTTAGTCCGTTTCAGCCGCAGCGAACATGACTGCATCGGGCTTGGAACACAAGACTTGTGTCGGATCCGGAATGGCATCTGGTGGCGCCTGATTTGCCGCGAAATCTGAGGCATCGACACAATCCATAGAAGGAATTGTGGGCCGTTATCTCTGCGATATTCCACGAATTCCAAGCGGGCCAAGTTCCGTCGGCGACGTTGGGTAGGCAATCGCTTTCCTGCCGGCGCGACCGGGATGTGAAGGCGTGCTGGGCGACGACTGCCATGGGCGATCGCCGAACGCCGGGTGGCAAGGATATCCGACCCAGGCATGGGTGGCGCGCGCCGTACGGTGGAAGGATGATTGATCCGAAGGCGCGGCGCCCGCCGAACATAAAAAGCCCGCCTGCCGGGGGTGCCGGTAGGCGGGCCATTCTATTCGTCATGAATCGCTGCTGAAACGACCAGGTCGGCTCAGCAGCAGGTCCGATAGTTATGCAGACTGGCGCTGACGCGGGCGGCCGCCGGCATCGCCGGTCTTGGCTGGTCCGTGTCCACCCGGTCCGCCGTTCGGGCGACCCTGCGAACGCGGAGCACCGCCGCGATTCTGTTGCTGGCGTGGCCGTCCGGCCCCACCGCCGCCCGGCTTGCCGCCGCGTCCACGCGGTCCGCCGTTCGATTGCGGCCGGGGTTCCGGCGCGGCGCCTTCGATCATTACACCGTCCGGACCGACGCCATAGCCGATCAGCCGCTGGATGTCACGCAACAGGCCGCGCTCCTCGCCGTCGCAAAGCGAAATGGCGATGCCGCTGTTGCCAGCCCGTGCCGTCCGGCCGATCCGGTGAACGTAGGATTCCGGAACGTTGGGCAGGTCGAAGTTGACGACATGGGACACACCGTCGACATCGATACCGCGAGCGGCGATATCCGTCGCGACCAGGATCGATTCACGGCCGGCGCGGAAGCCCGCAAGTGTCCGTTCACGCTGGCTCTGCGTCTTGTTGCCGTGGATGGCCCCGGCCGAAAGCCCTGCATTCTGCAGATGGCGCGCGACCTTGTCGGCGCCGTGCTTGGTGCGGGTGAAGACGATCGCGCGATCGACCTCGGCCACCGAAAGCAGATCGACCAGCTTGCCTGATTTGTCGCCACGATTGACGAAGACGATCTTCTGTTCGATCCGCTCGATCGGCTGCGCTTGCGGCGTGACAGCGATTTCGACGGGATCGGTCAGGAAATCCGCCGCCAGGGCGCGGATCGGCTTTGGCATGGTCGCCGACAGCAGCGCCGTCTGACGCTTTGCCGGAAGGGTCGCCAGGATCCGGCGGATCGCCGGCATGAAGCCCAGATCCATCATCTGGTCGGCTTCGTCCAGGATTACCGTGGTTGTCCGGTCGAGCCGGATGGCACCGGTCGACATGTGGTCAAGCAGGCGTCCCGGCGTGGCGACGACAATGTCGGCGCCGCGTGCGACGGCCCGAATCTGCGGACCCGGCTTGGCGCCGCCGACGATCAGAGCCACCGAATGGCGGACGTTGCGGCCGTAGGTGCGGATGTTATCGGCGATCTGATTGGCAAGCTCGCGTGTCGGCGCCAGGATCAGGGCCGTGCAATTCTTGGGCTGCGGACGGGCGCCACCTTCGGCAATCCGGTTAAGCAGCGGCAGTACGAAGGCCGCCGTCTTGCCGGTGCCCGTCTGGGCAACGCCGACGATATCGCGACCGCTGAGCATCGCCGGGATGAACTCGGCCTGAATCGGGGTCGGAGTCGTATAGCCTTCGGTCGTGACGGCGCGAAGGATGGGCTCGGCAAGGCCGAGATCAGTAAAATGAGTCAAGAGGATACTTTCATTCCAGGTCCATGCCGCCGACGAAGCCGACAGTCAGGGACGCAATCTTCTATTAGGGGGAAGCTTGTGCAGATCAGCCGCCGAGATATGTGCGCTGGGCACCAAGGTCAGGCAACGATCAACATGGAAAGTTGCCTCTTGTGTCGTCACCGCCGACGATCGGATCGTCCTCTACACGCGGATAACGCGGACGAACTTCTCGCACATGCTCTACGGCAGCGCAACAAGAAACGGTCGCGGGGCTGATGCGCGCAATTCGCAACGACGCCCGTCTTGAACCCGCCATCGCTCATTTTCGCGCACCGGGATAGGCCGGCTTACCTTTCCGGTGTCCCGGCGTCGCTGTTGCCGTGCCATTGCGCGCGATCGCGGCCGCAGGCGAAATTCGGCGCGAGCGTATCGGCGATCTCGCGGGCGAGCGTATTGGCGTCCGGCGTCAGGGTCGCGTCGACATAGCCGACATCACAGCTTTTGCCCGCGGCCCTATTGGCGACGGTGGAGACGACCAGCACGGCGCGCCGCTCGCTTTCAGTGCCCGCGCTGCCGACCAACCAGCGATGAATGGTGGCAAATGGGCGGAGTTCGCCGCCGGTATCATGCAGCCGCCATTCAATGGTGTCGTGCACTTCGTTGAAGCCGGCAAAGCTGTTCCAGTGCCGGGTTTTCTCTGACTGGTGGCCATAGCTGAGTGACATCCGCCCGTTATCGTCGGCCACATGGACCGGCAACCCGCCATAGCCATCGCAGCGCAACTGAATCCAGTTCTCTTCCGGCGCGTCCGCGGTCGGCTCGCCCGTCACGGTGCAGTTTTCGTCCCAGTTCAGCGTGGAATAGGCGCTTGTGGCCCCGGTCTGATTATCGGCGGCGGCGAAGGAGCCCGCCGCCGCCAGCATCAATCCTGCGAGTGTCGCTGTCGGGGTCGTCGTTGTGCTGAGCTTCGGCATTAATGAGCCTCTGGTCTCGGGGTATCGGGGCAAGCGGTTTCCGCCTCCTTCATTAACGCATCAACGGTTGCCGTCGCCAGAGGGAAGCCGGTTTTCAGGCGTTCGGTGCGTTTGGCGACGGCGCGTTGGCCGGGCAGACGCACCGGGGGATCTCCCGGCCGGACGGCAGAGGCCCGGCAGGCGCGGGCCAGGAATCCGGTTTCGCGCACCAGGGCATCGCGTCCGCCGAAGGCGTCGGGGTCGAGGATCTGGACGAACACCGATGCCCCCCATTGCTCGACACCGTCGGCGCGGCCGTGGCCGGACAGCCCGCAGGTCATCGCCTCGACCATCAGCCCCATGCCGAAGCCCTTGTGGCCGTGATCCGGGCCGCCCATCGGCATCAGCGTGCCGGGCGTGTCGGTGAACAGCACGGCCGGATCGTCGGTCGGGTTGCCCGCGGCATCCTTGACCCAGGCATGGGGCAGCTTGCGCCCCTCACTGTGGTACTGGATCGTGGTGTTGTTGGCGGTGGTCGACATGCTGACATCGATCAGCACCGGGCCGTCGTCGGTCGGATAGCCGAAGGCCAGCGGGTTGGGCGACATGACCCCCTCGATCCCGCCATGCGCCGACACCGTTCTGTTGTGGGGGCTGGCCGACATGATTTCGATCGCAAAGCCGCGTTCGACCGCGCGATTGAGATAGGTGACCAGTCCGGCGATATGGTGCGAACGTCGCATGACCACCGTGCCGGTGCCGTAGGTGGACGCCATGTCGATCGCGTGGTCGATGGCCTGCAGCGTGAGCCATGGGCCCGGCAGGTAGTGGCCGTCCCACGTAAGGGCCGCAGGGCGCTGTGCTATGACCGTCGGCGCGCCATCTTTCGACATTCTGCCCGATCTGATTTCCGCCAGATAGCGCGGTAGCAGCCGCAGACCGTGGGTGGTGTGATCCATGAGATCGCCATCCATCAGAATGTCGACGACGGCGTCGGCCTTGTCCGATGCCATGCCCGTGCCGATGAGCAGGTCCAGGGCGAGGCGGCGAACGGTAGCGAGCCGCCACAGCGGCGCGGATTCGGTTTCGGATGATGTCATGAATGGCGGCCCACTGGTTTGAATGCGTCGATTGGTTGGTGGTTGATACACCATCGGGGTCAGATGGCGGGAAGGTCGATCGCTGCGCGCATCAGGTTGGCCAGTCGCGTCGCGTCGTCGGTCACCCCGGCGAGGTCGAGGGTCAGCAAATCGCGGTCGCGCATCAGCCAGCGCCCGGCGACCATGCTGTCGCGCACATCGCCCGGCCGCGCGGCATAGACCAGGGCCGCATAGGGATCGTGGCGGGGGTGAAAGCGCGGCGCGCGTGTATCGATCCGGATGATGTCAGCCTGATAGCCCGGCGCCAGGCGGCCAATGCGGTCGCCGAGGCCAAGGGCGTCAGCGCCGCCGCTCGTCGCCAGGGTCACCGCCTGCCAGGCCGGCATAACCGTTCGGTCGTTAGCGCGCATCTTCTGCATCTTGGCTATCATATCCATCTGGGCGAACAGGTCGATGGTATTGCCGCTCATCGGGCCGTCGGATCCCAGACCGACCCGCGCGCCGGCGGTAATCAGGTCGAGGGCCGGGGCGATGCCCTTGCCGGCCTTGGCATTGGCCCCGGAATTGATCGCGACACCGACCGATCTTTCGCCCAGCAACGCGATGTCGGACTCGGAGACCGTCAGGCAGTGTGCGGCGATCAGCCGTTCATTCAGCAATCCGCAGCGATCGTAAAGGCCGGTTGGTGTGGTGCCGTATTTCTCGCTCACCCAGGTCGTTTCATAGGGCATCTCGGAAAGATGGCTCTGAACACCGATATCGTGATTTTCGGCAAAGGCGGCACACCGCCGGAGAATGTTCTCGCCGGTCGTGTAAGGCGCGTGTGGTGCGATGGTCGCCGTCAGCAGCGGGTTGCCCACCGTCGCCGCGATCAGGTCTTCCGTCAGCTTGAATCCGGCGTCGGGTCCCTGTCCGTCCGGCGCCTTGAAATCGACGATCGTCTCGCCGAGTACCGCGCGCAGACCAGTGGGGGCGAGGGCGTCGGCGATGTCCGGTTCGAAATAGTACATATCCGCCGCGCAGGTCACGCCGCCGGCGATCAGTTCCGCCGCCGCCAGCCGCGTTCCGACGCGCACCATTTCCGGGGAAACGAGTTTCGCTTCCAGGGGAAATATGTATCGGCGCAGACGATCGGGTTCGTCGTCGCCCAACCCGCGAAACAGGCTCATCGGCAGATGGCCGTGGGTATTGACCATGCCGGGCATGACGATATCGCCGCCGCAGTCGATGATCTCTGCCGCCTCGGCCCGCAATTCCTGCGATGGGTCGCCAGCGCCGACCGCGAGAATCGTCTCGCCCCCGACGGCGACGAACCCGGGCGAGACCACGGCATCGGTGCCTGTGCACGGCAGCACGGTGGCGTTCTCGAAGAGGATGCTGGCTTTCGATGCGGGCATGTCGGTTTCCTGTACGGTCGGCCGGGGTCAATCCGTTGCCGGAAGCAGGCAGCATTGCTCGGGCACCAGCGTCAGTCGCGCCGATTGCCCTTCCTCCAGAGGGCGCGTCATCGCCCCAGTGGCCTGGACGGTGCCGATCGAGGTATCGGCCTTGTACTGATACGATCGGCCGAGATAGGTGCGCACGGCCAGCCGGGCCCGGAGACCGTGGGTCTCGTCGGAGGCTTC
Source organism: Fodinicurvata sp. EGI_FJ10296 (assembly GCF_040712075.1). NCBI lineage: Bacteria > Pseudomonadati > Pseudomonadota > Alphaproteobacteria > Rhodospirillales > Rhodovibrionaceae > Fodinicurvata > Fodinicurvata sp. EGI_FJ10296. The sequence continues at coordinate 275,908 of NZ_JBFCVL010000002.1, read as the reverse complement.
GTCTTCCGGGATGGCGGTCAGCCCTTCGGCCCGGGCGCCGAGGGTGAAACGGTCGGGAATGGTGCCGAATGCTGCCTGGTCCATGCGGAGCGTGTCCGATTCCGCCCGGACGGTCGCGACCGAGCCTTCGCGATCGATGACCTCCATCGGTATCAGCGTCTCGAAGCCGACGAATCGGGCGACGAAGGCGTTGGCCGGCCGGCGGTACAGGGTCTCCGGCGTGTCGAACTGGCTGACCCGGCCCTGATCCATGATCGCGACCCGGTCGGAGATCGAGAACGCCTCTTCCTGGTCGTGGGTGACGTAAAGCGACGTGATGTCATGGGACCGCTGAAGAGCGCGAATTTCGACACGCATGTCCACGCGCAGTTTGGCATCCAGGTTGCTGAGCGGCTCGTCGAACAGTAGCAGCGAGGGCTTGATCACCAGCGCGCGGGCCAGCGCCACCCGCTGTTTCTGCCCGCCGGACAGGGCGGCCGGATAGCGGTCGGCGAATTGGCCAAGGCCGACACGCTCCAGTATGTCAGCCACCTGGCGCGCGCGTTCCGCGCCACCGATGCCCCGCTGCTTCAGGCCAAAGCCGACATTATCGGCCACCGTCAAATGCGGGAAAAGGGCGTAGCTCTGAAACACCAGTCCGATATCGCGTTTGTGTGCCGGTACGCGGTTGATGTCCTGACCGTCGAGCAATACGCGGCCCTCGGTTGCCGACAGGAAACCGGCGACCAGCCGCAGTGTCGTCGTCTTTCCGCATCCGCTGGCGCCCAACAGCGAGACCAGCTGACCCCGGCCGATATCGAGATCGAGGTCGAACAGCACCTGCGTCTTGCCGTAGTGGACGGAAATATCGTTCAGGCTCAGGGATTTGGTCATGAAATCTGATTTTCCGCTTTAACGATTAGCGCACGAAGTAACCAATGCCGAGGGTCCGCTCCACGACGATCATCACGACCACGGTGAACAGCATCAGCAACACGGACAGTGCCGCAACTGTCGGGTCGAAGAAGTTTTCCACATAGGTCAGCATCTGGATCGGCAGTGTGCTGACGCCGGGACCGATCAGGAACAGCGACACCGGCACATTGTTCAGCGACGTGATGAACGCCAGGATAAAGGCGGCAAGAATCCCAGCCCTGATATTCGGCAGAACGACGGCGAAGAATGCCCGCGCCGGCGGGCAGCCCAAAGAAACGGCGGCCTCCTGAGCCGCGAAGTCGAACGTGGCGAGGCTGGCGCTGACCACCCGCACCGAGTACGGAAGGATGATCAGGCTGTGGGCGATCAGCAGCGTGGGAAACACTGGCCACCGCAGATCCGCCGCAAGCCATTGCAGCATCGAAAAGCCGAAGACGATTTCCGGCACCAGGATCGGCAGGACGAAGACCGTCGACAGGAAACCCGGCAGCCTGACGCCGTATTTGCGCATGGCATAGGCGGCCGGAATGCCGAGCATCAAAGAGATCGTCGTCGCCAGAAACGCCAGTTGGAGCGACAGCCAGAATGTGCGGCGAAATGCTGAAACCTCGAAAATATTGGCGAACCAGTCCCAGGTGAATCCGCGTGGCGGAAACGCCAGAAAGGTCGTATCCGAAAAAGCCGCCGCCGCGATGATCAGCAGTGGAGCCTGAAGGAATACGAATACGGCCAGGGCGGCAGCGGCAAGCAAGGGGTTCGATTTCTGGTCGGCGTGCATGGTCGCTGTCTTTCCCTTAGCCGGCTTCGGGGTTGAGCCGGCGCGCCAGCCGGCCCATGGCCAGAACGATCGCCACTGTCGCCACCATCATGATGACGGCGATCGTACCGGCCGCGGCCCAGTCGAAATTCACCATTGCCTCGCGATAGAGGAATGTGGCCAGCACGGTATTACGCTGTCCGCCCAGAAGCAGCGGCGTGGTGTAGGCGGTGAAGCTGCCGGTGAACACCAGCACCGAGCCGACGATGAGGCCGGGAACGGCGAGCGGCAGCGTCACCTGAAAAAAGGTCGCGACGGGCGTTGCGCCGAGCGACCGCGACGCCGCCATGAGATCGCGGTCGATGTTTTCCAGCACCCCCACCAGCGACAGGATCATGAGCGGCGTGAACAGATAGACAAGACCGCTGATGATGGCGAACTCGGTATAAAGAAGCGTCAGCGGCTCGCTGATCAGCCCTATTCCGACGAGGGCCTCGTTGACGATGCCGTTGCGGCCCAGGATCGCGATCCAGGCAAAGGAGCGCACGACCGTTCCGGTCAGCAATGGAAAGACGGCGCATACGATCAGAACGCTGCGCCACGATGCCCGGCAGCGGGCGATATAGGCCGCGGCTGGAAGCCCCAGCACGATCGCGATCACAGTGACGATCAGCGCAATCCTCATCGTTCGGATCAGCACGCCCCGGGCGAAGTCGTCGGCGAAGAATGCGGCGTAGCTGCCGAACGGGTCGGACAGGTCGAACGTCGTCGCGACAGTCGCGCCGAGCGGCAGCAACAGGAAAATCGCAATGGCCGCCAATCCGGGGGTGACCAGGATCCAGGGCAGGGCTCGTGCCATCATGGGCCTTGTCGCGGGTTGTCGTGGGCCGTTGGACGGGCGGTGCCGGAAGTATCCGGCACCGCCGCAACGTCAGGAAAGAAGGTTCGGCTGGGCCGGCATCAACTGGCGAAAATGTCTTCCCAACGATCGACCCAGTCGTCGGCTACCTCATTCAGCCGTTCATAGTCGGGAATGCGCAGGGCATCGACGACATCCTGACCATAGGTCCAGGGGGCGGCTTCTTCCTCGGTCAGTTCAACATTGGTGTTGATCGGAGCGTCGACGCCACGAACGGCCAGCGCCTTCTGAACGTCCTGGTCCAGATGGAAGTTGATGAAAGCGTGCGCCAGTTCCTTGTTGTCGCTGCCTTCGAGGATGTTGATCGTGTTGAGATTGGCATAGGAGCCTTCTTCCAGATCGGCCCAGACCGCCCCCGGTACGGCGTCGACGACCGATGACAGGGTAAAGTCCTGAGCCGCCGCGACGCTGATTTCGCCCTGGGAGAACAGATTGACCATTTCCGACCCGCGGCTGTAAGCCGTCAGAACGTTCGGCTCCAGTTCCGCCAGGCTCTCGAACGCAGCGTCCGGGTTTTCGAAGGCATCGACGCCGGCGCGTTCGGCAGCGGCCAGGATGATCAACTGGCCGGCGGTGGTGACCGGATTGGGGATCGAAACCTCGCCTTCGAGATCGTCGCGCCACATGCCGCTCCAGCTCGTCACCGGCTCGTCCAGCGCCTCGCTGTCATAGATGATGCCATAGCGCCCGATCGTATAGGCGGGGCCGTATTCTTCGTCGTGCGGCGCCCGTCCGACTTCGTAGATGTTATCGATATTCGGGATCAGGCTGCGGTCGATCTCGGCGAACAGCCCGGCATCGATCGCCTGCTGGGCAAAGGCATCGGCCAGATAAATCAGGTCCACGCCTTCCCGCACGCGGACGCGATTGAGACGGTCGGCGTTGTTGCCGGTCTCCAGGACGATTTCGACGTCGTGTTCTTCCTCGAACGGCGCGTAGAGTTCTTCTTCGAGAATGTCGCCGTTGAAGCCCCAGGTCGAGATCACCAGTTGGTCCTGCGCCAGCGCCGGGCCGGCGGCCAGGGCGGCGCCGATGCCGGCGACGAGTGCCGAACGTGAAATTGCGATCATTTCGAGTACCTCCTGTTTTTCCGGTTCATGCCGTCGAAAGCGGTCCGTTCAGTTCCTGTTCGACGAGTTCGGCCCAATAGCTCGCCCCCGTGGCGATGGCGGTGTCGTTGAAATCGTATCGGCCATTGTGGTGCAGGGCGCCTTCGCGCGCCGGACCGTTGCCCAGCCACACATAGCTGCCCGGTATCGCGCTGGAGAAGACGGAGAAATCGTCGCCCGCCGTCGACGGCGGGAATTCCCGTACGACCCCAGCCTCGCCGACCACGGCCGCCGCCGCGCGAATGGCCCGGGACGTCACCCCGGCGTCGTTGATGACAGGGGCAATACGCCGAATAAAGGTATAGTCGGCGGTCATTCCCGTTGTAGCGGCGATGCCGAGGGCCAATTGCCCGATCTCGTGTTCCAGCATGTCGCGCACTGTGGCGCTGTAGGCCCGCGCCGTCCCCTGTATTGTGACGGTGCCGGGAATGACGTTCGCGGCGTTGGGATCGCCCGCTTCGACAGAGCATGCACTGACTACGGCCGGCTGCAGGGGGTCGACCCGCCGCGCGACAATAGTATGCAGCATGGTCAGGAAATGTCCGGCTGCGGTAACGGGATCGCGTCCCAGATGCGGCTTGGCGCCATGGGTTCCTTCGCCCCGCAAAACGACGCGCCACGTATCCGACGACGCGAGTTGCGGACCCGTGACGACGGCAATCTGATCGGTATCGAGCCCCGGCATGTTGTGCAGCCCATAGACCGCCCGCATGGGAAAGCGGTCGAGCAAACCGTCATCGACCATCGCCTGCGCCCCGCCGCGGCCTTCTTCAGCCGGCTGGAAGATGAAATGCACGGTTCCTGAAAAGCGCCGGGTTTCGGCCAGATAGCGCGCGGCCGCGAGCAGCATGACGGTGTGGCCATCATGGCCGCAGGCGTGCATCTTCCCCGGTATGGTCGACCGATAGGCTCGCTCCGTTTCCAGTTCGGGCATCGCCAGCGCATCCATGTCGGCCCTGAGACCGATTCCAGATGCATTGGATGGTCCGTTGGCCAGTGTCCCGACAACGCCTGTGCCGCCAATGCCGCGGGTCACCTCGATTCCCCAATCCGTCAGCGAGCGTGCCACGATTTCGGACGTGCGGGTTTCCTCGAAGCCCAGCTCAGGGTGAGCATGCAAATCCCGCCTCAGAAGCGTCAAGTCGTCCAGCCAGGGCGTGATTTGCGGTTTCACAGGCATGGGCACCAATCCGGCTAAGATTACGAATGGTTCGTCCTTGCCCTATTCGGCCTGATGGTGCAAGTCGATCCGTATGCATGCAGCCTGTCGAAGATCAGCATGCCAATGCAGGATTGTGGCCGAGGGCGGATTATGACCGTACGAATATCCGAAGCGTCATTCGCACCCCACGATTACTGGCAGACACTGTATCCACCCGGCAGCATCGTACCGGACGCGAACGGATGCTATGGCCGGATGTTTCCCGGCAGCTTACCCGACGGCCGGCAGATCGCGCTCCCGATCCGCCCTTTGCCGCGATCGGAGCATGACGAGGGGCCAGCGCAGGCGGTTGCATCTCTGATCCTGACCCAGGCCGGATTTCTGGTGGAGGAGTCGCTCGTATCGGCGGCAGCAGACCTGGTGCGGCGTTACGAGCCGGATATTGTAGTCGCCGTCCCGACTCTCGGCCTGATCGCCGGCCGCGGTGTCGCTCGCGCGCTCGGCCATGGCCGCTATGTTGCCCTGGGGACCAGCCGCAAGTTCTGGTATCGGGAGGAACTGTCGGTACCGATGTCGTCGATCACCAGTCCGGGTCCGGGCAAGACGCTTTGGCTGGACCCGCGCATGGTGCCTCTGCTCGAAGGCGCGCGGGTTGCGCTTGTCGATGATGCCGTCTCGACGGGCCGATCGCTGACAGCGGCAATGTCGGTTTTGCGACTGGCCGGCATCGAACCGGTCTGCGCGGCGGTCGCCATGCTTCAGACTGACCGCTGGCGGGCTGCTGTCGAGAACGCTGCCCCTGGCTTCAGCCGGCATGTCCACGGCGTGTTTCAGACGCCGATTCTGGTACAGAGTGCGTACGATCCACCGAGATGGCGTCCCGCCTGAAAACGGGAATAGCGAGACATTTGTTCTTTAAAGACGTGTGGCGCTGCATGCTATCGTGTCGATGATTCAATGATCGGCGGAGACGATGGCGGCACCCGCGAGCAACCCTCATGACAGCCTGTTCCGGGCGCTGCTGGACGATCCCGGCCGGGCGGCGGTTGTCGTGCGGGAATTTCTGCCGCCCGCAATCGCATCATTGATCACGCCTGAGCCGCCGCGGCTCATCGACGGCAGCTTCATCGACGAGACGCTGGCCGACAGCCAGAGCGACCGCTTGTTCGAGGTAAAGCTGACCAGCGGCGGGACGGCCTTCGTCTATGTGCTGATGGAGCACAAAAGCAGCCTGGACGCCCGCACACCATTGCAGCTGCTGAGCTATATGGTGCGGATCTGGGACCGCTTCGCCGGGAGCAGGCGCGACCGGCTGCGCGCCCTGCCGCCGATCCTCCCGATCGTCGTCTATCACGGCCGGCGTCGCTGGACCGTGGCGGACACGCTGCTCGACTGCGTGGATACGGGGGGCAACAGCGCCATCGCCGACTATGTGCGGGCGTTGCGCTATGAAGTTCACGATCTGGGGCGCCGAGAAGACGACCGGCTTTCGGCCTCACCGGAGGTGGCAGCGGTGTGGCTGGCGCTGAAATATGTCAGTCACAGCAACGCGCCGCCCGAAGCGATCATCCGCGTCATGGCCCGTCTGAGTGACGGCACCCTTCTGGCGCAGCAGATTGTGCGTTATATTCTGGATCGTCAGCAATGGATCGATGCCGACCACTGGAAGCAGTTCGCAGCCGAAGCCAAACCGGGCATGGAGGACAGCATGGTATCACTGGCAGCGCAGGAATGGCTGAAACAGGGCAAGGCCGAGGGAATGGCCGAGGGTAAAGCTGAGGGCCTGCGGTCAGCGCGCAGGGATGATCTTCTGGACATTCTCGAAGCACGATTTGGACTCGTCGATCAGTCGTTCCGTGAACGGATCAATGCAATGTCGGCCGACGACCTCCGCCCTCTGCTTCGACGGGCCGCCACCGCACCGACCATTGCAGATGTCCTCGACGGGGTTTCCTCCCACTGAGAAGCGAAAGCCAGAGTCCGGCTATTCTGTGGTGATAAGTTTGACGATGGTTTCCGGGACCTCCCAGTGCGGGATGTGACTGCCGCCGTCGATCAGGTGAATCGCCGTTGTCGGCGGCAACGATGCGACCTGGACCCACGGAAACATGACATCCTCCGTTCCCATGATCACTAATACAGGAATGCTCAGCGACTCCAGGCGTCTGGGCAGGCTGTGACGCTGTCCGGCCAGGCCGGCGAGATCGTCGGCGAGATCCGGTAGATGGGGATGGCTTTGGTTCTGGGCCAGTATCTGACGGCAGACCGCAAGCGGCGGCGGCGGGAGATTACCACCGATTTCACGAAGCAGCAGTTCGATGCTGTCAGCCGTGTCCGCCCATGCCAGCGCCTGCAGGATCTCGTAGTTGACCGTATGCCCCATGCCGGCCGGTGAAATCAGCATCAGGCGCCGCAAACCAGCGATCTCGCCCGATGCCGCCAGGTCGGCGGCAACGAGTGCGCCCATGCTGTGAGCGACAATGATATCCGGCATCGGAGCAAGCGCTGTGGCGGCTTGCCTCACAAGCGCCGACAATGCCTCGATCGTGGTCGGGTCCACTGTAGAAGTACCGTGAGATGGAAGATCGAAGGCAATGGCCTCAATTCCCGCATCGGCCAGGAGCGGCCCGATTGGTAACCATGTAGAGCCATCGGCTGCAAATCCGTGAAGCAGCAGCGCCGTCGCACGGCGTTTGCCCTTTGCCGGCCACCGGCGCACCGCCAGATGGCCGCCGGATACCTCTATTCGCTCGCGGCTCCGGTCGGCGTTACCGGTGCCGGCCGAGTTGCCGTTTTCCTGGCGTATGTCAGCCGTTTCCACACGCCCGCGCGGACCGGTTCCGACGATTGTTTCGATGTCCACGCCAGTTTGCCGCGCGATGCGGCGCGCAGCCGGCGTTGCCCGCTTGCGGGCCGATTCCGGCATCTCGTGCTGTTGTCGTTGAACTGATCCCACGTCTGACGGTTCGGGGGTTGCTGATTGGCCGGCCGGACCCGTAACATCTTCAGATGTGCCGGGTACTGTAGTGGCGTCGGCCGCATTTTCGTCTTCGATCCTGGCCAGCGGCATGTCGACCGTCACTTCGGCGCCCGGTTCGGCCAGGATCTCAAGAATGGTGCCGTTGGTAAGAGCCGGCAGTTCGACCACCGTCTTGTCGGTCTCGATTTCGGCGATCGTCTCACCGCGGCGGAAATGCTCGCCTGGCTGTTTCAGCCATTCGACGATGCGCCCGGTCTCCATGGTTTCGCCGAGACGGGGAAGTGTCAGAATCCGCTCGCTCATGCCGCGCTCCGATGACGTGTCAGCCGACGTGCGGCGTCGGCGATGCTGGGGACCGACGGGATGGAGGCAGCTTCCAATGCGGGAGATACCGGTATCGGCACGTTCTCGGCGGCAACGCGGAGCACGGGTTCCTCCAGAAAATCGAAACACCGCTCCTGGATCGCTGCGGCGAGCTCCGATGCGACCCCGGCGGCAGACACACCCTCGCTGACCACCATGGCGCGACCGGTCGCCGACACCGCCTGTTCGACCGTATCCAGATCGATCGGATGCAGCGTGCGCAGGTCAATGACACCGGCGGAAATGCCCTCGTCGGCCAGGTCCTTCGCGGCCTGTTCGGCATAATGAAGCATGCGCGAGTAGGTTATGATCCACAGATCGGTACCCGGCCGGCGAATGACGGATTTGCCCCATGGCGCGTCAGGGGCGGTCCGGTCGAGCATGCCCTTGCTTGTATATAGGCCCTTGTGCTCGATGAATACGACCGGATCGGGAAGGCTCATCGCGTGGCGCAGCAGGTGATAGGCGTCATTGACGGTCGCCGGCATTGCCAGATGCAGTCCCGGCGTATGCATGATCCATGCTTCCAGACTTTGGGAATGCTGGGCGCCGGCAGACCGGCCGGTGCCGCCCTGGGTGCGCAGAACCATGGGAACGCCGGTCTGGCCACCGAACATATACCGGATCTTGGCGGCCTGATTGCCCAGCTGGTCCATCGACATCGCGATGAAGTCGACATACATCAGTTCGGCAACGGGACGCAGGCCCGTCATCGCCGCGCCCACCGCCGCGCCGACGATGCCCGGTTCCGATATTGGCGTATCGATCACGCGGTCGGCGCCGAACCGCTCGTACAGACCACGCGTCACCCCATAGGCCCCGCCATAGCGGCCGACTTCCTCGCCCATGACGACGACTTTTTCGTCCTCGACCATGGCGTCGGCAAGCGCCATACCCAATGCCTCGCGGTAGGTCGTTTCGAACGGTTCCGTCTCGGCGGCTGTCCGGATTACCGGGCTTTGCGATTTCTCACTCATTGGCGAATATCCGGTCCAGGCGGTTGGCTTGAGGTTCGGGCGCCGGACTGTCGGCGTGAAAGACGTGCCGGAAAAGGGCGTTGGCATCCGGACGTGCTGCGGCAACGGCGAAATCGATGGCGGCGTCCATCTCCTTGGCGATATCACCGTCGAGGCTGTCGAGCGTGTCTTCGTCAGTTCCGGCCTCGATCAGCGTTTGGCGTGTCCGGGCGAGGGGGTCGCGCTTGCGGCCGGTATCTTCTTCATCGGCCGAGCGATAAGGACTCTTGTCCATTCGGGCATGGCCGAAAAACCGATAGCAAGAGACCGACAGAAAGCCGGGCTTTCCGCCACGCGCCAGTTCCAGCAGATCGCTGGCGGCACGGTGGACGTCACCGACATCGTCGCCATCGACCATCATGGCTTCGAGACCGAATGCCTTGGCCCGGGCCGCGAAATCCGTGCTGCGGGTCGCCTGATCGATGCGCGTTCCCATGCCGTACTGGTTGTTGACGCAGCAGAACAGGACCGGCAGGTCCCAGAGCGCGGCCATATTCATGCTCTCGTACAGGATACCCTGCTGCATAGCGCCGTCGCCGAAAAAGGCGACCGATACGGCGCCCGTCTTGCGGATCTTGTAGCTGAGGCCGGCGCCGACCACGGTCGGTATGCCGCCGCCGACGATCGCGTTCGCGCCGAGATGCCCCAGCGTCATATCCGCGATATGCATCGAGCCGCCTTTGCCGGCACAGTAGCCGGAGTCCTTGCCGGCGATTTCGGCCATCATGCGGTTGGGATCAGCCCCGCGCGCAAGGAAAATGCCATGGCCGCGATGATGGGTCGTGAAACTGTCGCCGTCACGCATGGCAAGGCCAACGCCGGCTGCGGCGCCTTCCTCGCCAATGGAAAGATGCAGCATCGACCCGGCGGATTCTCCCCGGACGAACAGTTCTCCCACCCGTTCCTCGAACGACCGGATCCGGCGCATGGTTCGGTAGAGGTCGGGGTAGGGCGTGTTGCTGGTCTCACTCATGATGCGGCGTCACCTTTGCTTGTCGAAGACGCGACGGGCTCGTCGCGCAACGTTTTCATCAGCGGGTAAAGCTGTTCGTAGCGATCGAACAGTTCGGCATAGGCCGCTGCTTTGGAAGCGTCCGGCTCGATGGTCCGGTCGATGCGCACCATGGCGTCGATCGCTTGATCGATATCCGGATAAAAGCCCGCGCCTACGGCAGCCAGGATCGCGGAACCCAGTGCGGGGGCTTCGGCGAAGGCGGGCACCTTGACCGGAATTTGTGCAGTATCGGCGTGAATCTGCAGCCAGAGCGGCGAGCGTGTGGCCCCACCGGCAACGAAGATCTCGCTTGCGGTAAAACCCGCGCGGTCCATGGTCTGCAGGATCGACCGTGTGCCCAGGCAGATCCCTTCGATGATGGCGCGGAAAATGTGGGCGGGGCCGTGCGACAGCGACAGGCCTGTGATGGCCCCACGCGACAATGGGTCGGTATGCGGTGTGCGGTTGCCCTGGAAATGGTCCAGCACCATGACACCTTCGGCGCCCGGCGGCAGAGCCGCCGCCTCGGCGTTCAGGCGCTCCAGATCCACGTGATCGCCGGTCAACCGCTGATACCAGGCGATGATCGAGCCGGTCGATGTCTGGCCGCCTTCGATGATGTGGCGTCCGGGATAGACGGCGTCGGCATAACTCCCCCACAGACCCGGGGCAGACATCGGTTGGTCGGTGACGCCGAGTTGCAGATGCGACGAGCCGGTGATCATGGCCAACTGTCCGGGCTTTGCGACGCCCAGACCGATCATGCCGATGAAGGCATCCGCGCCGCCCTGTGCGACCACGACGGATTGCGGCAATCCCAGGTGATCGGCAGCTTCGGCGGTCAGCTTGCCCACCGGCGCACCGGGCGCGACGATCTCTTCCGGCCATTTATCGGCCAGAACATCGAGATCAAGAGCCTGCAGCAGCGTCGTCGGCCAGCCGCCGTGCCCGGTGCGATAGTGCCACCGCATCGCGACGTTATCGAGACTGGCGACGCGCCGCCCGGTCAGGTGCCGGATCATATAGTCCTGATACTCGCAGATGGTCGCCGCGCTGTTGAATACGTCCGGATCGTGGCGCTTCAGCCACAGCGCCTTGGGGATCATCCATTCCGACGATACCGGCCCCTGTCCCGCGCCGTTCAGCGCCAGAGCCGGATCGCCGGTCGCCAGCACGTCCTCTGCCTCGCGGGCCGCTCGCATATCCATCCACAAGATAGCCGGGCGGAGCGCGTGACCGTCAGCATCGAGGGCAACGACCGTGCAGGAAGTGGTGTCCAGGCCGAGCGCCGCGACGTCGCCAGCGTCAATTCCCGCGTCGGAAACTGCGCCGCGGACGGCTGTGCCCAAGGCGCGCCACCAGTCGCCGGGCGTCTGCTCGGCGCGGCCCGGTTTCGGAAATCGCGTTTCATAGGGCGCGGCGGCCGTGCCAATGCTTCTTCCGTCGAGCGTGAAAACATGGGCACGCAAGGATTCCGTGCCGCCGTCGACCCCGACTACGTATGGCATCCGCTACCTCCCGCGTTCGTTGCGCGCCGTGCCGGCGTCTTCTTCTCCACCCCTACCGCACCGCACACTCTATTGTGCACTGCGACAGATGTCATTGTATGTGACTTTTGTGATGACAGCACATTTGTATCATGGCAATACTTTTTTCATAAGGGAGGAAATGAAGCTGATGACCCTCGCGGGAGCATCTACTGGTATTGCGCTGACGCAGGAACTGAGCGGCCTGGCTGACGAGGCGCTGGCCGCGCGGTGCGCATGGCTCTACCATGTCGGCGAACTGAGTCAGGGGGAAGTGGCCTCGAAGCTCGGGGTTTCCCGGACGCGGGTCAATCGTCTGCTTCAGGAAGCGCGCAGTGACGGCCGCGTGTCGATCAGGATCGATCACGATGCCGCTCGGCTGTCGGCTGTCGAACAGGCAATCACCGATTCATTCAAACTCGACTTCTGTCTGACGACGCCGCCGATCGGCCTGGACGATCTCGATCTGAGCGACCCGAATCAACGCGCCGTTCAGGGGCGGATAGCGCGGCGGGCCGTCGGTGTGGCCGCCGCACGATTTTTCGAGGCCAAGCTGCGTCATACGCCCTCGCTAACGGTTGGCGTTGCCTGGGGACGGACCTGCATGGAAATGGCGGCAAATCTGGCCGGCCTCCGGGCGCCCGAGGCGCGGTTCGTTTCGCTTATGGGCTCGTTCGGCCGTCACGGCGGCGCATCGGCGTTCGAAGTTGTTCAGGGGCTTTCGGCCAGAACGGGCGGGCAGGGGTTCTTCCTTCCGGTCCCGTTCGTCGCCGACACGCCGTCGGATTGCCGGGTTCTCATGGCGCAGAGCGTCGTTCAGGAGACGCTTGGCGTCGCCCGCGAAGCCGACATCAATATCATTTCGGTTGGAGAACTCGATGAGCAGGCGCTCATCCGCCAACTCGACATGATCTCCGCAACGGATCTGAACGCGCTGCTCGGATCGGGTGCGGTCGCGGACACCGCAGGCCATTTTTTCGATTCCGACGGGCGTCTCGTTCACGATCACCCGCTGGACGGGCGGATGGTTGCCCTGCCGGCGGCGGAGGTCGGTCGTGTGCCAACGGTTCTACTGGCGGCCGGCGGCGAGAAGATCGCAGCGATCAGGGCGCTTTTGCTGTCGGGTCTGGTCGATGCGATGATCATCGACGGCGACACCGCGACGGTCCTGTCCGCCAGCACGCTGCCTGACCATACCAACCATTGAGGGCATTCTGGCGGGCCGTTCGGTCCCGGAAGACAATCGAGAATCGAATTGTTTTACACGATGCGTCAATTGCCGGTGGCCGGTGTATTTTCCGTCCGCGAGAGGCATTGAGCAAACCGATTTTGCGTATTGTGATCTCAAGATGTTGGATATAATGGTAGAGTAGATATTGGTAAGAACAGAGGGCATGTAGTATTCAGTACCCGCGCGGCAGTCGGTCTCCGGTCGCCGTGCATTTCGTCACGCCAGAATCCGCGGGAGGATTGCGTCCATCATGAAGAAGATACTCAACGACCCGTATTCCTATGTCGATCAGATGCTTGAAGGGCTGGTCGCCGCCCATCCCGAAACCTACCGGTTGACCGGCGATGGCGATCGTGTCGTGGCGCGTGCCTCCGGGCCGAAGGATGGCAAGGTCGGCATCGTTTCCGGCGGCGGCTCCGGGCATCTGCCCGTCTTCACCGGCTATGTCGGCCATGGCCTGCTCGATGCCTGTGCCATTGGCGATGTCTTTGCGTCGCCGTCTGTGGAACAGATGGCCGATGCCATTCGCGCGGCCAATGGCGGCGCCGGCGTGCTTCGCCTTTATGGGAACTATGGCGGCGACGTCATGAATTTCGATATGGCCGGCGATATGGTGGAGATGGAGGACATCCCGACGACGACGGCGTTGCTGACCGACGACGTGGCGTCCGCCGCACCGGCCGAAAAGGAAAAGCGGCGCGGCGTTGCCGGCATGGTCTATGCCTTCAAGATTGCCGGCGCCAAGGCCGAGACCGGCGCCGACCTGGAAGCCGTGACGGCGATCGCACAGAAAACGGCGGATAACTGCCGATCGATTGGTGCCGCGCTGACGCCCTGCACCGTACCCCAGGCCGGCAAGCCGACCTTCCAGATCGCGGATGACGAAATGGAAATGGGCATGGGCATACACGGCGAACCCGGCGTGTGGCGTGGCAAGCTGCGCACGGCCGACGAGATCGCTGAAGAACTGATGGATCGGCTGCTGGCGGATATGCCGGTTGCTTCCGGTGACCGGGTGTCGATCCTGGTCAATTCGCTGGGCGCGACCCCGGCGGAGGAGCTTTATATCCTCTATCGGATCGCAAAGAAGCGCCTGGAAGCCGAAGGCGCGACCATCGCCGTGCCGCTGGTCGGGCGTTATGCGACCTCGATGGAGATGGCCGGCGTCTCGTTCACGTTGTGCAAGCTCGATGGCGAGATGGAAGAGATGCTCAAGGCGCCTTGCGACTGCGCATTCTGGAAGGTGTGAGGCCGATGACTGCAACGGCAATAGCGCGCGGCACGCTCAAAACGGGGATCGGCCGGCTGACCATAGCCATGGAGGCCGATGCCGAGATGCTTAATGCCGCGGACGGCCAACTGGGCGACGGTGATCTGGGCGTCACAATGGTGCGGGGCATGCGCCTGGTGTCGGAAAAGGCTGACGACCTGCCGGATGACGTCGGCATGGCCCTGATGGCCTGCGCTCAGGCTTTCACCAAGACATCCGGGTCGAGCTACGGGACCTTGCTGGCGACCGGGCTGATGAACATGGCGAAAGCCACCAAGGGGCGCACGGACGTGCCGTGGCCCGAATTGGGCGACCTTGTCGGCGGCGCCCGTGACGCCATGATGCAGCGAGGCAAGGCGTCGCTGGGAGACAAGACGGTGCTCGATGCGCTGGATGCCATTGCGTCGGCGATTGCCGGCAAGGACGATCCGGCCGCCATCGGTGAGGCGGCGGTCGAGGCCGTGCAGACGACGCTGGACCGCTTCCGCGGCAAGGAAGCCAAGATCGGCCGCGCCCGAATATTCGCCGAACGCAGTGTCGGTCTGGACGATCCGGGCATGCTGGCGATGCAGCGGGTGGTGCTGGCTTTTGCCGGCAAGCACCCGGCCCAGTAGAGGTTTTGGGCCGGGCGGCGCCGTTGCCGCCCGGCGCGCTTCTCAGGCGCTGCGGTGCACCGGCATTTCGACCGCCGGCGCATCGCCTGGCTTCAGTTCACTGGCCTGCTTTCCATAGGATTTGAAGCGGGCCAGAACGCCGGTCATTTCCGCGTCGGAGAGGATGACGGGCTCGCCGAGTTGGCGGGCGACGAAATACTGCTTGGCCAAAGTCTCGACCTCTACCGCCCGCCAGAGGGCCTTGGCCAGGCTGTCGCCATAGCAGATCATGCCGTGATTGGCGAGCAGGCAGGCCGTGCGATCCTTCATGGCCGTGAGCATGGTTTCGGACAGCGCCTGGGTGCCGAAGGTCGCGTAATCGCTGCACCGAAGATCGGGCCCGCCGGCGATGCCGATCATATAGTGAAAGGCCGGAATGCCGATGCGAAGACATGACAAAGCCGTGGCATAGACGGAATGGGTATGAACGACCGCGACGGCATCGGCGTGATGACGAAGGATGTCCATGTGCATGCGCCATTCGCTCGACGGCAGGAAATCGCCGAAATAGCCACCGTCGAGATCCATGAGCACGACCTGCTCCGGGGCCATGGTTTCATAAGGAATGCCGGATGGGGTGATCAGAAAACCTTCGGGCACGCGCACGGAGACGTTGCCCGACGTTCCCTGGTTGATTCCGGATGCATTCATCCGGCGGCAGGTGTCGATCAGCTCGATGCGCAGATCGTAATTGGAAAGGGCGGCCACTGTCTGTCTCCTCGGAAAACGATAGATATTTTTTCTAGTACAGTAAGTCACCATGCAATGTAATTGTCAATGTTAAAATTAACGATCATAATAAAAACTCCGGAGTATGGGTAATGGATGTCGTATTAGTTCTGGATATTGGTTCAACGAACTTCAAAGCCGCGGCCGTTTCATCATATGGTGAAATCGTCTGGACGTGGCGGCGTCGACAATCCCCCATTTCCGGGTCACCTTACTTGCATTTAGACACTCGGAATGTCTATCGATGGATCATCGAGGCTCTGGCGCAGGCGGTGGCACAGTTCCGGATCGCCGCTGTGATTCCGTGCACCCACGGGTCGTCGGCCGCGTTGGTGGCAAACCGGGCCGAGCCCGATGCCGATGATCACGACGCCGGCGGGCTGGCGCTGCCGGTAATGGGCTACGAAGCCGATATTCCCGACGACGTCGCCGCCGAATATGCCAGGATCGCGCCGCCCTTCGACGAGGTCTATGCCCCCACCAATCCGGCGGGTCTGACGCTCGCTCGCCAATTATACTGGCAGCAGACGCGGTTTCCCGACGCCTTCGCCCGGACCAGCGTCATAATGCCCTATCCGCAGTACTGGGGCTGGCGCCTGACCGGCGTTAATGCGGCGGATGTCAGTTCTCTGGCCGCGCAAACCCATCTTTGGGACCCAGTGAACAGGCGCCTCTCTTCGTTGGTACATGCTCGCGGCTGGGATCGGCTGATGGCCCCGGTTCGCCCGGCCTGGGACGTGGTGGGAGTCTTGCGCGAGGAAATCGCCCACCGTGTCGGCGCCGCCGTCCCGATTCCCGTGCTTTGCGGCATCCACGACAGCAGCGCGAATTGCCTGCGCTATCTTTGCCTGCCGGATCGCGACTGGACCTTGCTCTCGACCGGGACATGGCTGATCACCTTCAACCCCGGACAACCGTTGGATCGCCTCGATCCGCGCCGGGATACGGTTTCAAATACGGATGTCGACGGCAATCCGATTGCGTGCTCGCGCTTCATGATCGGACGGGAGTTCGAACTGGTCGCTGGTCCCGACGGTCTGACGCTGGAAACGGACAGCGCGGACTGGCATTCGGTTGCCGCCGATGTGATCGGGCGCGGCATCGTCGCACTTCCGTCCTTCACCGACAGCGGCGGGCCGGTTCCGGGTTCGGGCGGTGCGGGGCGGATCACCGGCGGCGATGGACTGCAACCGGCAGAGCGGCGCAGTTTGGCCAGTCTGTACTGCGCCCTGATGACCTGCGAAAGTCTGACCGCCGTCGGCGCGGACGAGGCAGCGGCTCCGACCCTGATCATTGACGGCCCGTTCGCCACCGATCCGCTTTTCCCGGGCCTGTTGGCGGCGCTGATCCCGAACGCCACGTTGCGCGTTTCCGAAGAGCGGGACGGCACTGTTGTGGGCAGCGCGCTTTTGTGGGATCGCCATCTTGGCCGCTATCCGCACCCGCCGGCCCTGCGGACGGTGGCGCCTTTGGACTTGCCCGGACTGGCCGCATATGCCGCCCGATGGCGGTCCCTGGCCGGATTGATTTAATCGTGTATGGCTAGCGAGGTCGGACTGGCGGGGCGGGATTGGCCGGGTAGGGTGCTGCGGTGGCAATCGGCATTTTCTCCCCGGCCGATACCGGTGCTATACGGTCATCATGTGGTACCGAAGCGTCTCTCTGATCGTATTTTTTCTGCTGGTGCTATCCAGCGTTGTTGTTGCCGCGGCGTCCGCGGCGCATGGCCAGGAACGGCGTGAGCGCGTATCCAGCGCCGATGACAGCGTCCTTCATGTGGCATGGTCACTTCAGGAACCGTACCAGTTCATCGATGATCGCCGTGAATTGAGCGGCATCGACGTTACGATCATGAGGGAAGCCGCCGACCGTGCGGGGATGACTGTCGTATTCCGGCAAATGGCCTGGTCGAGTGCCCTTGACGGCCTGACCGACGGACGCGTCGATGCCGTATTGGCAGCCTTCGAAACGCCCTGGCGCAACGAGATCGGGCAGTTCTCCGACCCGATCCGGACCAGCGAGGAAGCCTTGTTCATGAGGCGGGAGGATATCGACGACCTGAGCGTGTCGGCGCCCGAAGGCCTCCTGGACCGGTTGGCGGGAAGCGGTCACCGGATCGCGGTGATCGAGGATTACGATCTCGGTCCGGCGTTCGAGGCATTTCGCGCGCGGGTGCAGAATCAGGGCGTCATTCGGCCCGCCACGGATCTCAGGCAGGCCATGGCGATGTTTTCCGTTGGCGTCGTGGATGGTTTCATCATCGATCGCCATGTGGGCAACGCCGCGGTTTCAGAGGCTGGCTGGCGCGACGTCGCGGCGCATCCGGCGCCGGTCTACAGTGCCGAGGCTGGCGTCCTGTTCTCGAAGAATTCGGTCGGTCAGCCGACCGTCATAGCCTTCGATCGTGCGCTCGCCGATCTGCGGCAGGACGGCGCGATCGACCGGATCCATGACCGCTTCGTCTTGCCGATCATGATCGACATGGCGCTCGCGGGTCCATGGTTCGGGGCGATCCTGACCGTTGGCATGATCGCGTTTTCGATATCGGCGGTGGTTCTGGCGCGTACCGGCGGTTACGGGCTCTACGGCGCGTTCGTCCTCGCAGCTCTGCCGGCGCTTGGCGGCGGCGTGCTGCGCGATCTGGTGATCCTGCGCGAGCCGTATATCTTCGATTATCCGGTTTATATTTTCATCGTTCTGGCCACGTTGGGGATAGCGTTATTGCTCAATCGGCTGCTCGATGCGATGCGCGGGCGTTCGCTGCTGTTGTTCGATGTCGTCAACTGGCTTCTGCGGATGCGCCGCAGGATCAGTCCCGCTTTTGTCATGGCCATCTTCGATGCGGCGGGAATTGCCGCCTATACTGTTGTCGCGGTCACGATCGCTGTGGAATTCGGCCGCGACCCACTATGGTTGTGGGGGCCGGTGTTGGCGGTGATAACCGCGACAGGCGGGGCGATCGTGCGCGACATGATCCGCAGCGACGGCGAGAATGCCATCCTGCGCGGCAGCTTCTATGGTGAGACCGTGATTCTGTGGTCGCTGGTTCTGTGCCTGTTTCTCGGCACCTACGGCCATGCCGCCGATCCGACACTTCTGTTCTGGGCGCTGATGACCACGATGGCCGGCATTTTTCTGACGCGACTGGCCGTCGTCTATCGGGATTGGCAGCCCCCGCGGTACTGACTGCGGTCAGCCGGTGAGGGCTGTCAGCGTCCGTCCTTGCCGCGCTTTTTGCCGCTGGCCCGTTTGTGGTCATAGGCCGCGCCGATGGCCAGACCGAGACCGATCCCAATGGCAATGCCAATTGTGACATTGCCCAGCACGGTCAGCCCCAACCCGACGCCCACCGCCACGCCGAGAGCTATGCCTATTCCAATACCGGATTGGCCGGTAGTGTCATCGCGTGAATCGTCTGCCATTGATTTCGCCTTTGCGCTGCGGGCCTTGTGCATCCGAGCATTTGGCACGGGACGCCGCCGACTGCAAGGCTATGCCGTGGCGACCCTTCCATGCCGACATTGCCGAAGAATGCTGCACCCACAGTGCCTATTTCAATAGCCACTGATGCTGGGCCTGGGTCGTGAACTTCCAGACCCGCCTGGGGCCGGCCATAACGTTCAGATAGCAGAGCGCATAGCCGTGCGGAGCGCCGCAGGGGTGATAGCCCTTGGGAACCATGGTGACGTCGCCGTCATGAACGGTCATGGTTTCGTCCAGATCGCCGCTGTCGGTATAGACCCGCTGGAAGGCAAAACCCTGGGACGGGTCCAGGCGATGATAGTAGATTTCTTCGAGATATGATTCGTTCGGAACGTCGTCGGTGTCGTGCTTGTGTGGCGGATAGCTCGACCAGCAGCCCGACGGCGTGATCACTTCGACTACGATCAGGCTGTCGGCGATACCCTCGACACTGTCCGGCAGAATGTTGCGCACATGGCGGGTATTGGTGCTTTCGCCGCGTGTTTCCGTCGGCACCGACGCCCCGGGAATCAGAACCGGCTTGCGGGTGCCGGGCTTGCCGGGGGCGGCGCAGACCGCCAATTCCAGTGTCGTGCGCGGCATTACGGTATAGGACGATCCGGCCGGTACATAGACGCTGTCAGGCGATACGTCATCGAAGGGTCCCTTGCGTCCGCCCAGATTCTCAAACGATTGACCGGCCGCCGTGATATCGGCCGAACCCGCGATCAGGACCAGAAGCACTTCCTGTTCGCCGGTCGATCGTTCCAGTGTCTGACCCGCTTCGAGCCGGTACAGATCAAAGCCGACATAGGTCCAGCCGGCGGACTCCGGCGTAATCGACAGCGTTCTGCCATTGGCGTCCGGCGGGGAAGGGCGGGCCAGCAGATCGGCCATTGAGACTCTCCTTTTTCAATTCGTCGTCTTTGAACCCGTCATTGAGTTCCGCGCCACGCCCCGAGAAGCCGGGCATAGGCGTCGCCGATCCGGTGCGCCGCCTCGCGATCGTCGATCGTACCGGCCAGCCATTCCCGGGCGGCGGATTGGAACACGGTCCGCCCGACGGCAAAGCCCTTGCAGATCGGCTGTCCGGCGGCATCGGCCAAATGGCGGCCGAGATCGTCGATCGGGGCGTCGAGGCCAAGCACGAGCACGCCCCGGCAATACGGGTCGTGCGCGCGGATGACGGTCTCGATCGCTTTCCACCCCGCGTCGCCGCCGGCCGGGGTCTCAAGCTTCCACCAATCCGGATAGATACCGAGTGCATAAAGACGGTCCATCACCGCCGGCACCGTATTGGCGTCGACGCCCTTGGCGGATTTCGACGCCACGACTTCCATCAGCAATTCGTGGCGGGTGGCCCGGGCGGCATGGGCAAGCTGGACCAGCTGTTCCTCCTGCGTCTGCCGGAGGTCGGCGGGGTCGTCGGGATGATAAAAGACGAGGCATTTGACGATCTGTGTCGTCGGCCATTCCCGCAGCGTCGTTGCGACATCCGGTCCGCCTTCGAACTCCAGCGGTGTCTTGCCCGGCGTCTCGATGGGGCGCGCGACCCAGCAGCCGGTTCCGGTGATGTCGTCCAGCGCGTCCTGCCCCAGCCGGCGGTCGAGAAGAACACCGAACGCCGGATCGTCGCCAGCCGCCCGGCGCGCGGCCGCAACGGCCAGGGCCTTGAATTCGGCGATACGGTCCGGCGACGCACCGGCTTCGGCCGCCATCTCCTCGAACTGCATGCGGTGATCGATGGCGAGGGCGCAGACCTCCGGCCAGTCTCCATGGCGCGTGGTCGACCAGTGAAGCTGGTTCAGGGCCTCGTCCTCGCGTAGGCGGCGAGTCTTGCTGCCATGGGTCAGAAATGTCTGCAATTCGTCCCAACTGGGCACGGCAGGGGCGCAGCCGTGCCGGGATACGGCAAAGGCACCGCAGGCATTGGCAAGGCGGCAGCATTCCGCGATCGGCTCGCCGCGCAGCCAGCCGCGCAGAAAGCCGCTCATGAAGGCATCGCCGGCCCCCAGCACGTTATAGACGTCGACCGGAAAGCCGGGTCCCTTTATCCCCTGTTCGATGTCGTCGGGTATCGCGTCGGGAAAGGCCACGCAGCCCATTGGCCCGCGTTTCAGGACGATCAGAGCCGGCGATATCGCACGGACAGCTTTCAGGGCCGTCAGCGTGTCGGTCGATCCGCCCGCGATGTGGATCTCCTCCTCGGTCCCGACGACGAGATCGCAATCCGGCACGATGCGCTGCAGATGCGCCGATACCGCTTCATCGGCGACGAACCGGCTTTCGCCCTGTCCGTGACCGGCGGCACCCCAAAGCACCGGGCGATAGTCGATATCCAGAATGACGCGCGCCTCGTTCTCGCGGGCCAGCGTCATTGCCCGCCGGCTCATGGCATCCAGGCCGGGCGTGGAAAAATGGGTGCCGGTCACGACCACCGCCCCGGCGCGGGCGATCAGCGCCGGGTCGATGTCGTCCGGTGTCAACGCGGCGTCGGCGCAGTTCTCGCGAAAGAAGATCAGCGGGAAACTGTGCTGATTACGGATGCCCAGAATCACCAGGGCCGTCAGCCGATCGGGGTCGGTTTTCACACCGCTGATGTCGACACCCTCGCGGGCGAGTTCCTCGCGGATGAAGCGCCCCATATGTTCGTCACCGACGCCGGTCACGACGGCCGATTTCAGCCCCAGCCGAGACGTGCCGATCGCGATGTTCGCCGGACAGCCGCCGATATATTTCGCGAAACTTGCCATGTCTTCCAGACGGCCACCGACCTGATCGCCATAAAGGTCGATCGATGACCGGCCGACGGTGACGACGTCGAGCGCGTCTTCTCCCGGCCTCGTCGCATTCGGGCCGGGTTTGTGCGCTTTCGTGGGTGCTGGCGCTGTCATCCTGGTCTCCGCCTGGGTCTTGTTGGGACGCTCTCCCGGTCCGGTCCTGCCGGTTCGGTTCTGCGCCTGTTCCTCCCGCATGGCGATATGAAACAAAAATTCCATGCGGGTATCAAGCAGGAATATACTGATCTCACGGAGAGCGTGGTGTTTCCGCCGGTGCGGCCTGACGATGGGTCAGGATATGGCCGACGGCGACAACGAGCGATATCGCCAGGCACATCGTGGCCGTCAGCGAGCGGAATGTCTGCACCTCGGCGTCCTCGACCAGAAAGGTTTCAGATGCATCCTGGGCGATCGGGGACAAGGCAGTGTCGGTCACGGCGACGATGCCTGCGCCGACCTCTTGCGCGTGGCGAACGATGTCCAACGTTTCCGGCGCATAGGGGGCGAAGCTGACGGCAATCAGTGTATCGCCCGGACGCATGCCGGATGCCTGGATCCGGCCCATTCCGCCCAAACCGTCGATGTGATGGACCCGCAGTCCCAGATGACCGAATGCGTAGCTCAGATAGGCGGCGACGGGGTAGGAACGGCGATGGCCGCAAACATGAATGATTTCAGATGCGGCAAGGCGTTCGGCCGCCTGGCTGAAGCGATCCGCATCGACCGTATCGCGCAAATGATCCAGGGCGTGCAGCCCCGCGTCTACGAAATGAGTGAGGATATCGGGAATGCTGTCGATCGCCGCAGTCTTCCTGGCACCCTCCAGACCACCTTGCCGCAGCCGTTCCTGATAACTGGGCGCGCGGGATGCCAGCCGTGTGCGAAAGACCCGCTGCATCTCCGAAAAGCCGTCGAAGCCGAATGCCTTGGAAAATCGAATGAGCGCCGACGGCTGAACGCCGGCCCGGGCGGCGATCGTCGCCACCGTTTCCAGCGCCAGTTCCGTCGGGTTCGCCAGAGCGAAGCTGGCGATCTGCCGCAGCCGGGGACTCAAGGATCCATAGGCCGCCGCGATTTCGGCTTCGAGGACCTCGAAGCTGGTTGCATTTTCTGAGGTGTCGGGCACGCCGTCGTTCATTGCCGCTCGTCTTCATCGCCAGTGGATTGCTGAACCGACCATAGAATATTTGTTCCGTCCGTAACGCAAGACCGCGTTGAGCATATGAGCTGACGGCGGGTCCGTTCATTCGGCGGCGTGGCGCACCTGGCTGCCTTGATAGTGGCGGTCGCCTGACTCGTCCCCCGTTGGTTGCCCGGTCGTCTCCGGCACCGGCGCACCCAGTCCTCGACGGCCGGCGTCGCGCAACTCCTGCTCCAGGGCGGCGCCCTCGGCGGCACGGGGTTTTGCGAAACGGGCTATCAGTGA
Source organism: Fodinicurvata sp. EGI_FJ10296 (assembly GCF_040712075.1). NCBI lineage: Bacteria > Pseudomonadati > Pseudomonadota > Alphaproteobacteria > Rhodospirillales > Rhodovibrionaceae > Fodinicurvata > Fodinicurvata sp. EGI_FJ10296. The sequence goes on along the minus strand of NZ_JBFCVL010000002.1, from coordinate 252,616 downwards.
AAACATGACCGGTGTCAGGAACAGCGTGACGACCGTCGACAGCCCCAGCCCGCCGACGATGATCCAGCCGAGCGCCTGACGCGCTTCCGCGCCGGGGCCGCCGGACAGGATCAGCGGCAGGCCACCCAGTATCGTCGAGACGAGCGTCATCATGACCGGCCGGAATCGCACGCTGCAGGATTCCCGGATCGCTTCGGCGGTCTGGAGCCCCTGATCGCGAAGCTGGTTGGCGAACTCAACCACCAGAATGCCGTTCTTCGCCATCAGCCCGACGATCATGATCAGGCCGATCTGACTGTAGAGGTTCAGGCTGCCGCCTGTGAGCGCCATGGCAAAGACGGCCGCGCCGAGGCCGAAGGGCACCGTTGTCATGATGACGATGGCGCTGTTGATGCTTTCGAACTGCGCCGCAAGCACCAACAGCACGATCAGCACGGCGAAACCCAGCGTCCAGATGAAGCTGTTGGCGGTTTCGTTCATGGCGGCGGCATCGCCCAGGAAAATCAGACCGATGCCCGGCGGCAGCGTTTCGGCGGCGATCGCCCGCATTTCCGTGACACCCTCACTTAGCGGCGTATCCGGTGCCAGTCGCGCTGAAATGGATACTGCGCGCTGCTGGGCCTCGCGCGCCAGTTCCGGGGCGGAAGGTACCTCTTCCATGGTGACAAGCGAGGACAACGGCAGGACGCGGCCATCCCTGCTTGAGATGAAGATCGATTCCAGATCGGCCGGGCCAGAGATGGTGTCGTCCCCCGCCGTCAGCCGGATCGGCACCATGCGGTCGTCAATCGACAATTCGGTGACCGTACGGCCGTCGAGCACGGCCTGGACGGTGGCCGAAACCGACTCCAGCGGGACATTCAGGTCTGCAGCGCGCTCACGGTCGATACGCACGGAAAGTTCGGGCTGGGTGGCATCGAAATCGAGCGATGGCGAAGCCACCGCCTCACCGCGCATCTCCAGGGCCCGCATAAAGTCGTCGCCGGCAGCCACGAGGCTGTCATAATCCGGTCCCGTGAGTGCGGCGCGCAGGCCCTGGCCACCGCCGCGGATGCCCAGGCTGTTGCCGGTTCGCGTGCTGATGCGGGCGCCGGCGAAATTCGCAAGGGATTGATCGATCTCGCGCGTGATGTCGGCCTGACTGCGATCGCGTTCGCCCCAGTCGGCCAGTTGAAGCGTCACGAACCCGCGTGTGCCGCCGCCCCAGCCCGAGATCGTGAGCATGTTCTCGACTTCGCCGCTGTCGATCAGCGGCTGAACCACGCCTTCAACATAGGCGATCTGGCTTTCCGTGTATTCCAGGCTGGCCCCGTCCGGTGCGCTGACAAAGATCCGGATCACGCCGCGATCCTCGTCAGGCGTCAGTTGTTCCGGCAGCTCGCCATAGGTCGCCACCGCCAAAAAGCCGAGGGCCAGAAAGCCCGCGACGACGACAAGGGGTGCTTTCAGGGCGAGATCGAGGGCACGGCGGTAAAGCGTGGCCACGCCCGTGCCAAAGGCCGCAAGTGCCCCGCCGCCCGTCGGTGGCGGACCCGTTCGTGCCGCCATCATCGGCCCCAGCGTCAGGGCGACGAAAGTGGAGATGCTCACCGCGACCGCCAGAACGAAGCCGAATTCGGCGAACAGCGCGCCGGCGGTGCCGGGCATCATCGAAATCGGCACGAAGACGGCGATCAGGGTCGCCGTGGTGGCGAGGACCGCGAAAAAGACCTGTCTGGTCCCCAGAACCGCCGCTGCCCGGGCCGACATGTTCAGGCGCTTGTGACGCTCGATGTTTTCCAGAATGACGATGGCGTCGTCGACGACCATGCCGGTCGCCAGAACGAGGGCGAGCAGGGTCAGGATGTTGATCGAAAAGCCCATCAGCCAAATGCCGGCAACCGTGCCGATCAGGGCCACCGGAACGGTCACGGCGGGGATCAGCGTCGTCCGCCACGACCTGAGGAACAGGAAGATGACCGTGATGACGATGAGCGTCGCGATCATCAGATTGACCGCTACCTCCTGCACCGCGCCATTGATGAACACGGCGTCGTCTGATGTGACGGCGATATCGACATCCTGCGTCAGGGTCTGCTGCAGATCGTCGACCGCCGCGCGTACACCGGCAGAGATTTCCAGCGTGTTGGAACCGGCCTGCCGGACGATGCCCAGCGCGATGCCCGAATCTCCGCCGCGACGGATCGATGACGAGCGGTCTTCCGGCCCGAATGTCACTTCGGCGACATCGCCGATCCGGATGCCATTGGGCAATCGTATTGCCGCGATCTCGTCCGCCGATTCAAGGGCTGCATTGGCACGTACGGTCAGCGTGCCGCCGCCCGTGTCCAGTGTGCCGGCGGGCGCATCAAGACCCGCCGAATTCAGGGCCGTCTCCAGGTCGCCAGCGGTCAGACCGCGTGACGCCAGAGCTGTCTGATCCAGACGTACCGTGATTTCAGATCCACGCGCCCCCCAGACCGATACGTCGGCGACACCGTCCACACCCGCCAGACGATCGACGATGACACGATCTGTGACTGCCGTCAGTTCATCGATTGCCAGCGTCGGCGAGACCACCGATATCTGCATGATGGCCGACGCGTCACTATCGGCCTTCACCACCCGGGGCGGATCGACCGCGTCGGGCAGGCGGTTCTGAATGCGGCTGACGGCCTCGCGAATGTCGTTGGCGGCCACGTTCAGGTCGACCTCGGGGCCGAACTCCACGCGTACACGCGCATCCCCGCGAGAACTCTGCGACGAGATATCGGCGACGCCCTGGACGCGGGCAATGGCGCCTTCGAGGGCGCTGGTCACCTGTCGATCGACGGTCTCCGGCGCGGCACCGGGGTAATCGGCCCTGACGGTTACGACGGGACGGTCGACGCTTGGAAGCTCACGGACCTCGACGCCGAGAAACGCAGCGATGCCCGTGATGATGATCAGCAGATTGACGACGGCGACCAGGATCGGCCGGCGGACCGACAGAACGGCCAGTCCGTCCGTACCGGATCCCTTCATCAGCTCCGGCGGTTCCCCGTCCCGGTCCGGGGTTGGTGACGCCGGACCCTGGTGGTTGCGATCATCCGGCATTGGCTGGCTCCACATGACGGACGGCCGTTCCCGCCCGAATGCCCTGGAAGCCTTGCACGATCACGGGAGCTCCGACAGCAATGTCGGCATCCACGATGATACTGTCGTCCAGACGTTGCAGGATGCGAGCGTCGACCCGCGCGGCGACGCCGTCACGGTCGGTCCAGAAATAGGCGCCGTCGCGGTCCAGTTGAATGGCCATGGGCGGGATTATCAGTCCGCTCCTCGTCGAAAGCCCGACGGTAACGTCAAATGACATGCCGGGGCGAAGCCGGTCGTCGGCGTTGTCCAGTTCGGCCCGCACTGCAACGGTCCGGGATACAGGATCCACGCGGCTGTCGATCGCAACGATCTCGCCCGATGCGGCAACGCCTGCGTCCGAAGGTGTCCGGGCACGCACTGGCATCCCGACTTCGATCGAACCGATGTGACGTTCGGGGATTTCGAAATCGACGCGGATCGCGGTTCGATCGTCGACGGTGATCAGCTCGGTCGAATTACTGACCAGATCGCCTTGCGCTACCTTCGGTATGCCGACGATTCCACCGAACGGCGCTGCTACGGTGCGCCGGTCCAGCGCCAGCTGCGCCATCTCCAGATCGGCGGCGGCGGCACGGGCGGCTGCCCTGGCGTCATCGACTTGCGATTGGGTTGTGTTGCCGGATTGAGCCAACCGTTCGTAACGGCCCAGGGTGGCGTCAGTCGCCTCCCTGATGCTACGGGCTTGCTCCAGCGCTATGCGTTCGTCATCGGCGTCGAGGCGAACGACGGTCTGGCCGGGCTCTACGCGTTCGCCGGCGGAAACCGGTATCTCCTCCACAAGTCCCGCACTGCGGGCGACCAATGTGACCGACCGGGTGGCAGTACCTGTTCCGATGGCCCGCAGGTCGTTTTGCGTCGACCCTTCGCGGACGGGCTCGGTGACGATGGGGGTCGCCGGTCGACCGCCGCCTGGATCGCCGCCGGCAGGCGTGGAGGCATCGGTGGTCGCGAAACCCGGCAGCGCGCCTGAATACATCGCCCAGCCAACGGCGGCAATCGCGGCCCCGGCTACCAGCTGTGTCCAAATTCTCATCGCTCGCTGCCCGCCCCGCGGCCTTGCCGGCGCCGACCCAATGCCGCCACCCATCCGCCGCCTGCCTGGAAACGCCGGCTACGGCAATCCAGTGGCCATACACACGTCAATTCTGGCAACCATTTGGCCGTGGCGAGGTTGTTGGCAAGTCCCGGTTGCTATTGCGCCTCCATATTATGCAGCGCCTGGCGGGCTTTGGTAAAGCCCGGTGCCTTTGCCAGCAGGCGTTTCAGGTCCATCATCGCACTATCGACATTGCCTCTGGCGGCATATGTCATCGCCCGCTGGAAATGGACTTCCTGCAGCAGGCCCGGCGGCCTGCCTTTGGGGCGGCGCATAGCGTTGGTCAGTGTGTGAAGCGCCGTCTGGTGAAGCCTCAGCCATCCCAGCGCGCGAGCACGGTAGAGCAATAATGCCGTACCGATGGGGGAGTCGTTTTCGATGTCCGCCGTCAGGTCGATCAGACGCCGCATCGACGCTTCGTTGCCTGTGCCCGTTCGCCATACCAGTTCCGCAAAATACAGGCGAACGACCGGATCGGCCGGCGATACGGTGAGCAGTTCTTCCAGCCGGTCCAGGGCGTCCCGTGGCCGGTTGGAATGGTGATAGACACCGATCAGACCGAGAAGTGTACCTGGTGTCTGGGGCGTCGCGTAAGCCGAAACGCGGTTGGAAATGGGGAAGCGGGCAACTGCCTCGATGCCGAATTTCTCGAAGGTCGCGCCGAGATCGTCAACTCTGCCGAGGACATTCCGGAAACGATGTTCAGCTGCTGAATAGTCGCTCATGCGAAGGTGCAGCATGGCGGAAAGCCATTCGGCGTCGGCTATTTCCCGCGCCGCCTCGAAACAGGGCAGGGCGGTGGCATGGGCCTGACGATCGGCGGTATCGCCTGCGAGCGCTATCAGACCATCGAGCAACGACGATTCCGGCGCCGTCGTCACATTTCGGCGAAATTCCGCCAGGAGGCAGCGTTCGACGCCCTCCAGGCGCAGCCGGATGGCGCGCCGCCCGGTTTCATTGCCCGCAATCGTATAAAAAAGATCGCCTTCGTTGCGCCGATGGCCTTGAAGCCGTCTCGGGCGTGGCGGCGTTTCGCCCGCTGGTTGAGGGGCATCGGGACGAGTGATCCGGTTGAACTGAAGCTGCAGATCGTGTGGCGCAGCGTCCGGTACGAAAAACTGAAATCCCATACGTCTTCACTCACATGCAAAACCCGGAATGACTTGTAGTCAGACTATCTTTATAAATTGTTTAAGTGGAAATTTTAATGAGTTATGCACCTTAGATTTCTAAGTAATTTCGGAATGAGCATCGCTACTTCGTTGCCGATGACAAAAACGGGCTTCGTTGTTCGAAATTGGACGCGCGGGATCGGGGGCTGACTCCGGCAACTGAAAGCAATCAATGGGCGCGTTTTGCGATTGTTTTTCTCGCAAAATTGCGCGACTGTATGGAGGGGCCAATCCGGGGCCTCGGCCTGTCGCAGAAGCAGGCAAAAGAACGCGGCGCGGAATTGCTGGCCATGGTCGGTCTTTCCGACAAACTCAACCACTACCCGAGCCAGATGTCAGGCGGCCAGCAGCAACGGGCGGCCATCGCACGGGCGCTTGCCGTGCGGCCCAAGGTCATGCTGTTCGACGAAGTGACGTCTGCCCTCGATCCGGAACTTGTCGGTGAAGTGCTCAATGTCATTCGCAAACTTGGCGCCGAACATGAATTGACGATGCTGATGGTCACGCATCAAATGGGGCTTGCGCGCGAGTTCGCCGACCGCGTCTGTTTCTTTTACGGGGGCAAGATTGCCGAATAGGGGCCGCCCGACAGAATGTTCACCGATCCGGGCAACGAGCCGACGCGCCAGTTTCTCAGTGCCATGCTCGACGCTGCCTGATTTGCCCGGTCTTGGCTTGTCCGGTCTTGATTTGTCAAGTCACTGGGCGTGGAGCTGCGCTCATGCGCCGATTGGTTAAAGGTCTCGCCACAGCATCGGTGCTGGTTGGCTTGGCCGGCGTCGGCACGGCGGGGTGGTCGCTGCTTCATCACCCGGTCGGGCAATGGCTGGTGCCTGTCGCAGATACCGAGCTGCGCAGTCGATTGCGCACGGCAGTTGCGTCCGAAGTATCCGACGAATGGCTCGAAGCCGAACTCGAATCGGCGCTCGCGGATAATCCGGTCGACTGGGTCGATATCGGTGTACTGGAAGAAATCCGCGACGAGCAGGCCTTGTCCGTCTCGCCGGAACTCGACGCCCGGCTTGACGAGGCGCGGCCGGGATTTGCGTCAGGCGCCATGTCATGTGCGCGCTGCATGGTTCAGCCCTCGGCCTGTGATCTCCAGCAATTGTTTTACTGCCGTCTGCCCATTGAACTGACGCCGATCGGTGATGTGTCGATACTGGCTTCGGCCGGTGCCAACGCCGCCCGGGGTGATGCCGTGGACGGGTTCGACGTCGCACTGGCAACCATCGGCCTGGGGGCGACGGCCCTGGCGCTTCCCTCGGGTGGCAGCAGCATTGGGCTGAAAGCGGGCGCGGCCACGATGAAGCTCGCCCGCAATGCCGGGCTGCTGTCAGCGCGCCTTCTGGGTGAAGTCCGCACGCTGGCGTCACGGCTCGTGCGGTGGGATCGGGCGCCGGTCGGCCTCAGTCGATTTTCCGGTACCGCCTGGGCCGAGGCGATGGATCCGGCGGCCATGGCGCAGGTTCAGCGTCTTGGTGGCGATCTCGGTGTATTGGCCGGCACCATGTCGCCCGCACATGCGGCCACCTTGCTTCGCGGCGCCGACACGATCGATGATGTCAGCGGGCTGTCGCGCATTGCCCGTGTTCAGGGAGAAGGGGCTGTTCGCACCGTGCGTGTTCTGGGCAAATCCCGCGCTCTGCGTGCCGGTATGCGGCTCAGCCGCACGGCCATGGGGATACTGGCAGGCATTGCCGGATTTCTGTTGGGGGTCGCCGGACTGGTGGGCAGTCTTGTTCAGTCGATTGTTAGCCGCCGACTGGCGCGGTAGGTCACTCGCGCCGTTGCTCAACCCCGGTTCACCAGGAGCTATTCGACTTGTGCGGGAAAGAATGGCTGGGGGACCTGGATTCGAACCAGGGTTGACGGAGTCAGAGTCCGTAGTCCTACCGCTAGACGATCCCCCAGCAGGCGGTAACCAACGCGGCGGATATATCAACGTGACCGGCTGGATGCAACGCTTTTTTCCCCCAGGTCATGTTGGCGGCACCGGCAACTCGGGTGTGTCCTTTGCGTTCGGCCCGCTATGGGCTATCCTTATCCAAAGGCCGGTACCACGTTAATGGCAAAGCGCCCGGACCGGCCGGTCGCGCGGAATGTTTTGCGGCGAGGCGATAGGCGTGGACAGGACAGACGGCAGGACGGACGATCATGGCAGCGCCTTTGGCGCCGCTCTTGGTGCGTCGGCCGATTGTGCAACTGGCGCCCAGAGCCCCGGTACCCAGAGCCCCGATACCCGTAACTCCAGTCCTCAAGGACGACGCAATCGCGCCTGGACGCGCGGCTTCAGCGACGATCGGACCGACTCCGGCGCGATCGCAGCCATCGATCTTGGCACGAATAACTGCCGGCTGTTGGTCGCGCGCAAGGCGGACGACGGATTCGCCGTCATCGACGCCTTCAGTCGCATCGTCCGGCTCGGCGAGGGGGTCGCCCGCCTGGGCCGGCTCTCCGACGAGGCCATGGACCGAACTGTTTCCGCTCTGGCGGTTTGCGCCAACAAGCTGCGCCGCCGATCCGTTGGTCCGGGCCGCAGCCGCGCCGTCGCGACCGAGGCCTGTCGGCGAGCCGTGAATTTCCCGGAATTCCGGGAACGCGTCAACGAGCGGGTCGGCATCGACCTGGAAGTCATTTCCGCGCTGGAAGAGGCGCGCCTGGCGCTGGGCGGCTGCGCGCCGCTGCTTGATCCGCAGATCCCTCATGCCCTGGTTTTCGATATCGGAGGTGGCAGTACCGAGATCATGTGGCTGACGGTTTCGCCCAATGGCACCGAAAACGCCGCGTTTCCGCCGGCCATCCGCCTGATCGACAGCATCAGTCTTCCGGTCGGCGTCGTCAGTCTTTCCGAGCGTCACGGCGGCCAATGGGTCTCGCAGGATCTGTACAAGGAAATGATCGCCGAAGTCACCGGCCCGCTTGCCTGGTTCGAAGAGCGTCACGGCATCAGGTCCCTGATAATGTCCGGTGAAGCGCAGATTCTCGGGTCTTCCGGTACGGTCACGACATTGGCCGGCGTTTCCATGGGGCTGCGGCGCTATGACCGGTCGCTCGTCGACGGAACGTTTCTTGCCACGCAGGAGGCCCGCACCATAAGCCGCAACCTGCTCGCCATGAGTGTCGGGGAGAGGTGCTGTCAGCCCTGTATCGGCCGCGACCGTGGCGATCTGGTCATTTCGGGCTGCGCAATCCTTGAGGCCATCCTCGATCAATGGCCCGCCGAGCGATTCCGGGTGGCCGACCGCGGCGTTCGCGAAGGCATTCTCTACGATCTCGTGCGCAGCCATCTCTGACCCTCCGCCGGCCGGAATCAAATTCCGCCGGGCTGGACCTGTGCCGGCCAATGGGTCACTATACGTTCCTGTTTATGGGGGTGCCGCTGCGGCTGCTCCCGGGTGCGACGGCGAAGACGGACACAGATGACAACAAAACGGACTGGTGGACGCTCTGGTACCAGTGGTGCCGGCAAGGGCGCCACACCCACGCGTCCGAGCGGGCGGGACCTGACGGTGCGCGTCAAGACGGCCGCGCGGCGCAAGACGTCGTCCACGCGCTGGCTTCAGCGGCAGTTGAACGACCCCTATGTCGTGGAGGCCCGCCGCCGCGGCCTCAGATCGCGTGCGGCGTTCAAACTGATGCAGCTCGATGAGAAGTTCGACCTCCTGCGACCCGGCGACCGCGTCGTCGATCTCGGCGCCGCACCCGGCGGCTGGACACAGGTGGCAATCGAACGGTGCCGCAAGGGAACCGTCGACCCCAAGGTCGTCGCCGTCGATTATCTGCCGATGGAGCCGGTTGCCGAGGCGACCGTACTGGAACTCGACTTTCTCGATGACGATGCGCCCGAACGCATCATCGCGGCGCTTGACGGCCAGGCCAACGTTGTCCTCAGCGACATGGCCGCACCCACCACGGGCCATCACAACACCGATCACCTGCGAATCATGGGGCTGGCCGAAGCGGCCTATGAATTCGCCGAACGGGTGCTGGCACCGGGCGGAACCTTCATTTCGAAGCTGTTCCAGGGCGGTGCGGAAAAGACACTGCTCGATCGGCTCAAGCGTGACTTCAAGAAGGTCCGGCACGCCAAGCCCGAGGCATCGCGCAGCGACAGTTCGGAGATGTATGTCGTGGCCACGGGATTTCGCGGCAACCCGGGTGGCGATTCCAGTGGAAACTCCGGCGGCAGCGAAAGCGGGCCTGCTTCGCAAGCCCCGTACGCAGCGCAGGGCTGACGGCGGACTGCCGCACTTCACAGGGGCGTCGAGATCGGTATAGTGCGCGCACGTTCAGCCGCGCCGTTCCCGGCGGCGCACAGCAATTGACAGAATTCGAGCCGAGGCGACCGCCATGGATGTCCGCAACGCCATTGAAATCCGCGAAGCCCTGACTTTCGACGATGTGTTGCTTGAACCTGCGCGCTCGGCGATCATGCCCAATCAGGCCGACACCCGTACCCGGCTCACGCGGTCGATCGAACTCGGCATTCCGCTGGCATCGGCCGCGATGGATACGGTCACCGAGGCGCCACTTGCAATCGCAATGGCCCAGTCCGGCGGCATCGGCGTGCTCCACCGCAATATGTCGATCGAGCGGCAGGCCGAGGATGTTCGCAGGGTCAAGCGCTTCGAAAGCGGCATGGTCGTCAACCCGATCACCATTACCCCTGACGCGCCACTGTCTCAGGCGCTCGAACTGATGCGCGAGAACGCGATTTCCGGCATTCCGGTGACGGAATCGAGTGGCCGGTTGGTCGGAATTCTGACCAACCGCGACGTTCGGTTCGCGTCCGATCCCGGCCAGCCTGTGCGCGAGCTGATGACGCATGAAAACCTCGTCACCGTGCTGAACGGCGTCGACCGGGGCGAAGCCAAGCGACTGCTGCACCGCCACCGGATCGAAAAGCTGCTTGTGGTCGACGATCAGGGTCGATGCACCGGGCTGATCACGGTCAAGGACATCGAAAAGGCCACGTTGTTCCCCAACGCGTGCAAGGACGATCGCGGGCGTCTGCGCGTCGCGGCGGCGACCGGCACCGGCGATAATGGGCGCGCCCGCGCCGAGGCACTTTTCGATGCCGGGGTCGACGTATTGGTCATCGACACGGCACACGGCCATTCCGAAGGCGTTCTGGAGGCTGTCGCGGCGGCTCGGCGGCTGTCGAACGCAACCGAAATCATCGCCGGCAATGTCGCGACCGCCGATGGTGCCCAGGCACTGATCGATGCCGGGGCCGACGGTATCAAGATTGGCATCGGCCCGGGGTCGATCTGCACGACGCGAATCGTGGCCGGCGTCGGCGTGCCGCAGCTGACCGCCGTGATGGAAGCCGCCGAAGTCGCGCACCGCAACGGCGTGCCGGCGATTGCCGATGGCGGCATCAAGTATTCCGGCGATCTGGCCAAAGCCATCGCGGCCGGTGCGGATTGCGCCATGATCGGCTCGTTGTTTGCCGGCACGGACGAAGCGCCGGGCGAGGTGGTCCTGTATCAGGGCCGGTCCTACAAGGCCTATCGCGGAATGGGGTCGGTCGGCGCCATGGCGCGCGGTTCGGCCGATCGCTATTTCCAGGCCGAGGTGTCCGATGCGCTCAAGCTCGTGCCCGAGGGGGTCGAGGGGCGCGTTGCCTACAAGGGACCCATCGCCACGGTAATCCATCAGCTCGTCGGCGGCTTGCGCGCGGCAATGGGCTATACCGGCAACGGCACGATGTCGGACATGCAGGGTGGTTGCCGCTTCCTGCGCATCACCAATGCCGGCCTGCGGGAAAGCCATGTTCATGACATCACGGGCGTGCAGGAAACGTCGAACTATCGCCCCGGGGGCTGACGGGTTTGTCCGGTGTGTCGATCTGACCGCTGCTTCTTCTCGCTCCCGTTCGCCAAGCTTCACCTGATTTGAAAGTTTTCGCCATGACGCCCGCAGCCAGGGTTCAGGCCACGATCGACCTGTTGACGGAAATCGCGGACGCCAGTGACCGGCCGGCCGACGGAACGATTTCCAAGTTCCTGCGGGCCCGCCGGTATATCGGGTCCAAGGACCGGGCATCGATAACCGGCTCGGTGTTTGCCGTTCTGCGCCATCGCGCGCGTCTGGACTGGTGGCTGGAGGCGGTCGACGTCGAACCGGCGCCACGGTCGCGGGCGATTGCCGCGCTGACATTGCTTGACGGCCATTCGGCCGATCAGGTCGATGCGCTTTTCCCCGGCGATCAGTATGGCCCGAAGCCGCTTTCGCCGACCGAACAGCGGCTGATCGCCGCAACGGCGGGCCGTCCGATCGATGATCCGGAAATGCCGCGCCCGGTGGCGCTGGAGTGCCCGGACTGGGTGGCCGATTCCCTGCGCGGTGTCTTCGGCGACGACTACGAGGCGGAACTTGCCGGCTTGCTCCAGGAAGCCCCGGTCGATCTTCGCGTCAACACGCTTAAGGCCGCCCGGCAGCCGGTACTCGACCGTTTGCTCAAGGACGGTTTTGCCGCGGCGCCGACCCCGCTGTCGCCGATCGGTATCCGTCTGACGGTTGACGGTGGACGCCCCAATGTGTCCGGGCATCCGCTGTTCCGCGACGGCGTGATCGAAGTGCAGGACGAAGGCTCGCAGCTTGCCGCGCTGTTGGTAGGGGCCAGGGCTGGATATCAGGTGGTCGATATCTGCGCGGGCGCGGGCGGCAAATCGCTGGCGATGGCCGCCGCGATGGGCAACAAGGGCCGGCTGGTGGCAGCTGACATATCCAAGGGCCGGCTGCTGCGATCCAAGGAACGTCTGCGCCGCGCCGGGGTCGACAATGTCGAGCCGCGTCAGATCGAGCCGGAGCGCGATCGCTGGGTCCGCCGGTCGCGCGGAAAGTACGACCGGGTGTTGGTCGATGCGCCGTGCACCGGCACCGGCGCATGGCGCCGCAACCCTGACGCCCGCTGGCGGCCGGTCGATCTGGAACGGGTCGTGGCGCGGCAGACGGCGATCCTCGGTCAGGCGGCGCGTCTCGCCAAGCCTGGCGGCCGCGTCGTCTATGTCACCTGTTCGCTGTTGCCCGAAGAAAACGAACAGGTGGTCGATGCCGTCAAGCAGCACGATCCCGCGCTCAAGGCGGTGCCGATCGAGCAGGCCTGGGACGAGGCCATCGGCGTCGGGGAATGCCCGGGCACCGGCGACGTGCTGAGGCTGACGCCTCACCGGCACGGCACGGACGGGTTCTTCGTGGCCGTGCTGGAACGCACCGCCGACGCGCCGGAGCCGGAAGCTGGCGAAGACGCGGCCGAAGAAGCGGTAGGCGGTGACGTCGACTCCCACGAAACGGTGTAAAGACCATCCAGGAAAGAGCGACCGCCATGCCCGGTGATACCGTGACCGAACTGCCCGAGACCCAGAACCACGACCGCATCCTGATCCTGGATTTCGGCAGCCAGGTGACGCAGCTTATCGCCCGCCGCGTCCGCGAAACCGGCGTCTTCTGCGAGGTATGGCCGTTCAACAAGGCGACCGACGAGACTGTCGCCGCCTTTCGGCCCAGGGGCGTCATCCTGTCGGGCGGCCCGTCCTCGGTCGTGGAGACCGGCACCCCGCGCGCGCCGGACGTCGTATTCAGCCTCGGCGTTCCCGTGCTGGGGATCTGCTATGGCGAACAGACCATGTGCGCCCAGCTCGGCGGCCGGGTCGAAAGCGCCGATCACCGTGAATTCGGACGTGCGACGATCGATGTCGTGGACGACTGTCTGCTATTCGAAGGTGTCTGGCATAGCGGCCTTCAGGTCGATGTCTGGATGAGCCATGGCGACCGTGTTTCCGCGTTGCCCGACGGGTTCCGCGTTGTGGCGCGCACTGGCAGCGCGCCCTTCGCGGCGATCGCCGACGACGAGCGCCGGTACTATGGTGTCCAGTTCCACCCCGAGGTGCTGCACACGCCTGATGGCGCTGCATTATTGCGCCAGTTCGTGCGCGGCGTGGCCGGCTGCCGGGGCGACTGGACCATGGCGGCGTTCAAGCAGGAGGCCATGAACGCAATCCGCGAGCAGGTCGGCAGCGGGCGCGTGATCTGCGGGCTGTCGGGCGGCGTCGACAGCGCGGTGGCGGCCGTGCTCATTCACGAGGCGATCGGCGACCAGCTGACCTGCATTTTCGTCGACACCGGGCTGCTGCGAAAGGGGGAGGCGGAGCAGGTCGTCCGTCTTTTCCGCGAAAGCTATAACATCCCGCTGGTTGCGGTCGACGCCGGTCCGACATTCCTCGGCCGCCTTGAGGGCGTCGACGACCCCGAGCAAAAGCGCAAGATTATCGGCAAGACCTTTATCGACGTATTCGAGGAGCAGGCAAAAGCCGCGGGCGGGGCGGATTTTCTGGCGCAAGGCACGCTCTATCCGGATGTGATCGAAAGCGTCAGCTTCGCCGGCGGTCCCAGCGTCACGATCAAGAGCCACCACAATGTCGGCGGCCTGCCGGAACGCATGAACATGAAGCTGGTCGAGCCGCTGCGCGCACTGTTCAAGGACGAGGTTCGGGCGCTTGGATATGAACTGGGCCTGCCGGCACACTTCGTAACCCGCCATCCGTTCCCGGGCCCCGGGCTGGCGGTGCGGATTCCCGGTATGATCACGCCGGAACGGATCGCCGTGCTGCAGCAGGCGGACGCGATCTATCTGGACGAGATCCGAAAGGCCGGCCTGTATGACGAAATCTGGCAGGCTTTCGCCGTGTTGCTGCCCGTGCGTACCGTGGGCGTGATGGGCGACAGCCGCACCTATGACTGGGCCTGCGCGCTCCGGGCGGTGACTTCCACCGACGGCATGACAGCGGATTATTACCCTTTCCCGCATGATTTTCTCGGCCGCGTCGCCAACCGCATCATCAACGAGGTCCGGGGCATCAACCGCGTCACCTACGACATCACCTCCAAACCCCCCGGCACGATCGAGTGGGAGTGAATTAAGTATATACTGACGATCACCGTTTGGAGTTTGGGGTCGGGCCGATCTGCAAGCATCTGCCGATCGTCCCCGTCCACCTGCAAGATGCGTTGAGCTTTGCGGCAGCCAGCGCACGACATCGCGGGTTCTGGTGGAATTTGTGGGTGGTTCTTGAAAGTCGCCGACCGGTCTGAAAGGTGAGCGCGTGAACTTGCATCCTGGAGCGTTCGGGGCTATTAATCGCCAATCGACGATATACGATGAGAGTGGCAGATGAGCACATTGGCGGCGGATCGCCCGGATGCCTTCGAAAAGGCCTCCACGGTCACTTTCAGTGACGACGATATCGCGGGCATCGCAAAGGCGCTGGCCCACCCGGCACGGATCCGGATAGTCCGCCTGCTTCTGGAAAAGCAGGCGTGCATCGGCTGCGATATTGTCGATGAAGTCGGTCTCGCCCAGTCAACCGTTTCGGAGCATCTGCGCATTCTCAAGGCCTCGGGCGTCATTACCGGAGAAGTCGAGCATCCGCGCGTCTGCTATTCGCTGAACCCGGATCGTCTGGTCCCTTTGGCGGCCCTCCTGAATGCCGTGTTCGAGAAAGACAGTCGCGGGGAATTAAGGGGCTCTATCTGTTTCGCCCCATCCGCTTGAAGGCCTGGACGGTTGAACATCATGCCTCGGAACCGCGCAGACGACCGGATCGCTGCCGCATCAGAGGGCGGTAGCCGAAGCGCCGCAGATTCTGAAGAATGAAAGGACGCCGAAGTGTCGGTATTTGACCGCTATCTCTCGCTCTGGGTTGCACTCTGCATCATCGTGGGCGTGGCGCTGGGTACATTGCTCCCCGGGCTTTTCCAGACCGTCGCATCGTGGGAATACGCTTCGGTCAATCTGGTCGTTGCCATGCTCATCTGGGCAATGGTCTACCCGATGATGGTCGCGGTCGATTTCGCAAGCCTCCGCCATGTCCACAGACGTCCAAAAGGTCTCATCATCACAGTAGTCGTGAACTGGTTGATCAAGCCATTCACGATGGCGGCGCTCGGCGTGCTCTTCTTCGAGTTTGTTTTCGCCGACCTGATCGACCCGGCCGATGCCGGGCAATACATTGCGGGGCTGATCCTGCTCGGCGCCGCACCGTGTACGGCCATGGTATTCATCTGGTCGCAATTGACGCGCGGTGACGCGAACTACACGCTCGTTCAGGTGTCACTCAACGACGTCATCATGATCTTCGCCTTTGCGCCGATCGTCGCGCTGCTTCTTGGCGTCACTGACATCGAAGTACCCTGGGAAACCCTGCTTCTGTCCGTTGTGCTCTACGTCATCATTCCGTTGGCGGCGGGTGCCGCGACACGGGCGGTTCTGGTCCGGAAGGCCGGAAACGGCGTGCGCGGCGAGGCCCGTGTGTCCAGCTTCACGGCTTCGGTGAAGCCTTTTTCGATTCTGGGACTGTTGGCCACCGTGGTTCTGTTGTTTGGCTTTCAGGGGCAGGTCATTCTGGAACGGCCGTTGCTGATCGCGCTGATCGCCGTCCCGCTGCTGATTCAGTCCTACGGAATATTCGCCATTGCCTATGCGGCTGCCTGGATCTGGCGTGTGCCGCATAATGTCGCCGCACCCTGCGCCCTGATCGGTACGTCGAATTTCTTCGAACTGGCGGTTGCGGTCGCGATCGGCCTGTTCGGCCTGAATTCCGGTGCGGCGCTGGTGACGGTCGTCGGCGTTCTGGTCGAGGTTCCGGTGATGCTTTCCCTCGTCGCCTTATCGAACCGGACCCGCAGGTATTTTCCGGCCGCGGATGAGGACGCTGAATCCTCTGCCGCGTCGAGCTTGCGGACCGAAGAGGTGCGGCAATAAATATCCTGTGGTGCCGCTGAAGCAAGGATGAAACCCGATGCTGGAATACTCCGTTCATGCACGCCGCGTCGACGACCACGGTAGCCTCGCCACGACGAAGAAGGCCGACATCACTCTCGATACCGATATCAAGGGCCGTGACGATGCGTTCAACCCGGCCGAGTTGTTTCTGGCGTCAGTGGCGGCCTGCATGATCAAGGGAATCGAGCGCGTCATGCCAATGCTGAAGTTCGAACTGCGCGGCGTTGAGGTGAGACTGCACGGTGTTCGGCAGGACAGCCCGCCGAAGATGATCTCCATCGACTACGAGATCATCGTGGATACCGACGAGGATGACCGCCGGCTTGAGCTTATGCATACGAACGTCCGCAAGTTCGGCACCATCTCGAATACGGTCGCGGAAGCCACGAAGCTGGAAGGCAGGATCCGGAGGCGTGAATGAGCCGCCCCCACACTGAGCGTCATCTGGTCACGCGCATCGGGTGGTTGCGCGCCGCCGTGCTCGGCGCCAATGACGGCATCGTTTCTACCGCGAGCCTGATCGTGGGTGTGGCGGCGGCATCGGCGGGAACCGGTGAAGTGGTCGTCGCCGGTATTGCCGGTCTTGTTGCCGGTGCCATGTCCATGGCCGCCGGGGAATATGTCTCGGTCAGTTCGCAGTCCGACACCGAGCAGGCAGATCTTGCCCGAGAGCGTGCGGAGCTTGTAAGCCAGCCCGCTTTCGAGCGCGAAGAATTGGCGCAGATTTATGTGCAGCGGGGCGTTGAGCGGGAACTGGCCTGCAAAGTCGCCGAGCAGCTGATGGCCAGGGATGCGCTCGGCGCGCACGCGCAGGATGAACTTGGCATTTCCGAGGTGACAACGGCGCGCCCGATCCAGGCTGCCCTGACTTCCGGCGCGATGTTCTCCATTGGGGCGGCGATGCCACTGCTTATGGTCGTTGTTTCACCGACACCGCTTCTTGTTCCGGTCGTCTCGATCGCTTCGCTATTGTTTCTGGCCCTGCTGGGAGCGGTTGGCGCCCGCGCCGGCGGCGCAAATGTTGTCAGGGCGACCTTGCGCGTCACGTTCTGGGGGGCACTCGCAATGGCTCTGACTGCGGGCATCGGCGCACTCGTCGGCTCGGTGGTTTAGCAAATACACATAGTCATGATCACGAGGCTCCTGTTGACAATGACCTGAAGCCGGTCCTTTAGTGGTGCCGTGGCGCTTGGTGTGGGTTAAGTCGTTATCGATCAACGCGTCTCCACGTCAGAAGCGCCGGCATCGCGCAATGCCGCTTCGGCGTTTGCGATCTCGTCGCCGCTTACATCCGCCGACACCTGGACACTGCCATGAAGCGGCGCCCCGAAGGGTGAGCGTTCGCCCTCGCGTTCGGAGACGTCGCCGCCGGAAGGTTCCGATCCGGCGGTGTTCTCGGCATCGGCCGGCTGCACGAAGATATCGGCCCGATCGATCCCGTACTCCTGCACGAGACGTTCGATCGCAATCTCTGCCGCTTCCCGCGTGGAAAAGGTTGCGTGGATCGTCTTGACACTATCATCGGCCATGGTCGGTTCTCCTTTGGAAGGCCAACGAAAAACGCTGTCCGGCCCGTTTTGGTTCCTTCGGGCGTTCGGTTGCCGGCAGGTGCGGGAACAACCGGCCGCCGGTCGGCGTTTGTCCGGAGTGAGATGTTACCAGGATGCCAACATGTGTAAGGCCGCGATGATGGAAGGGGATAGGAAGCGCAGCAGTAACCTGAAGGACAATAGCGAGAAACTGCCCCGCCGATACGACCGGCCGGTTTCGCCTTGATGCCGGACCGTTCTGCGCACATGGTGGTGCTGAAGCGCGACGGCGGGTCACCATCGCCGGGGCGCCAGTTGGCCAGCGAGAACGGCGAGGTGAAAGCACTGAACGATAGTCAAGAACCGTCGGCGCGCATCTGCCGGCCACCAGACAATTGCTGGCGCCTGAGTTCGGCCGACCGCGCAGCCCTTCTCGTCGATGGTGCTGCCTATTTCAGCGCGTTGGACAAGGCTTTGGACAACGCCGCCAAACGCATCTGGATTATCGGGTGGGATTTCGATCCCGAGATAACCCTGCGCCCCGATCAGCCGGACGCCGTTTCACTTGGGTCACGCCTGCGCCGTCTGGTCGAGACGCGAGAGGGGCTGGAGATCCGCCTGCTGGTCTGGGCGCTCGGCCCGATTTACTCCAGCAAATCCCTGCATCTGTTCACGCATCACCCATGGGCCGACCATCCGCGCATATTCCTTCGTTTTGACCGGCGGCAACCGCTGCGTGGCGCGCAGCATCAGAAAATCGTTTGTATCGATGACACGCTGGCATTCGTCGGCGGTATTGATCTGACGTCGGGACGCTGGGACATGTCCGCGCATGAAGCTCATTCCGCCGTCAGACTCAAGCCGAATGGCGATAGCTATGGCCCCGTGCATGATCTTCAGGCTGCCTTTTCCGGTCCGGCGGCACGTGACGTCGCCGAATTGGCCGAGACGCGCTGGAAGGATGCCATCGGCGAGGCGCCGCCGCCGGTTGAACGGTCGCCAGCGTTCTGGCCCGCCGGTGTCGAGCCCTTGTTCGAAAGCTGCCGCATCGCGCTCGCCCGCACGGTGCCACGGCTTGTCGGCCGGGCGGCCCATCACGAAGCCATCAACCTGACGCTGGACGCCATCGCGGCCAGCCGGCGGCACGTTTATATCGAAACCCAGTATTTCGCCTCGTTCCGGGTTGGGCGGGCCATTGCGGAGAAGCTGCAGGAACCGGATGGGCCGGAGATACTCGTCATCGCAACGCAGAGTTCGCGAGGTATCATCGAGCAGTTCATGATGGCCCATAATCGCGACCGTCTCATCCGGCGATTGAAACGCCATGACCCTAACGGGCGGCTGCGCGTCATGTACGCGGTGGTGCCCGACGAAACGGCGGGAGACCAATCGGGAGATGGGGGCGGAAGCGCGGAGCTGGAGGTCCTGATACACTCCAAGGTAATCGTGATAGACGACCGCTTCGTGCGGGTCGGCTCGTCCAACCTGAACAACCGGTCCGAGGGCCTCGATACCGAATGCGACGTGGCGGTCGAAGCTGATCATCAAGGGCATCGAACGGCGATCGCGGGTTTCCGCAACAGACTGCTGGCAGAGCATCTGGGCAGTGATGCGCAAAGCGTCGAACGCGCGATCGCCGACACCGGCTCGCTGTTGAAAGCTGTCGATCGTCTGAACGTGAAGCCGCGCGGGCTCCGAGGCTATGACGTGGGCATCGAGAAGGGCGGCATCACGCCGCTGCCGGCGACCGGACTTCTCGATCCGCGTCAGCCCTATTGGCCGCTACAGCGACTCATTGATGGCTTGAGACGGTTATTCGGCGGATCGGGGCGAGGCCGATGATCCGGGTCGCATGAAATATTCGCTGCCCAGGAACAGGGGTAGGCCCAATGCGAGTGGAACGAAAAAATAGACAATGCGAAATGCGATCATCGCGGCGACCGAACCGGCACCGGGCAGCAGAAAGACGACCGTTGCTTCCAGAACCCCAAGTCCGCCGGGCACATGGCTGACCAGCGCAGTGCCGTTTGCGATCGCATAGACGGCCGCCACTTCCAGGTAGGGCACGGGCGCAAGAGCCGTCAGTAGTTGGTGCAGACAGGCGGCCACGAAAGCGTAGTTCGCGGCGCCGACAGCGATCTGTGCGATGGCGAGTCCGGGCCGCGGCAGGCGGAAATGCCAGCGCCGGACCCGGACGGTACCCCGGACAAATACCGATGCGGCGAGATAGGCTGCCGGCACGGCGAGGCAGGCGAGTGCTGCGCCGATGACGGCCCGTTCGCTCATGTTCATCAGGCTTTCGGCGTCTTCGGGATACATCAGCAGGCCGATGCCGCCGATCGTGACCAGTCCGAGACCGACGGTAATCCCGGAAAAGATGATGATCTTTGCGACATGTTCGGCATTGAGGCCCCAACGGCTGTAGAAGCGGTAACGGATGGCCCCGCTGCTGAGTGCGGCGACGCCGACATTGTGGCCGATCGACAGACTGGTGAAGGACGCCAGCGCCACGCGGCGATAGGCCAGGCGATTTCCTGAATAGCGAATGCCGAGATAATCGAAGCCCGTAAGGCAAAGATAGGATCCTGCGGCAAAGGCCACAGCGGCGATCAACCGACCCGCCGATATGGTCGAAAGCGCATCGGTGATTTCGCCGAAGCTATAGCGGTTGAGGGCGCGATAAATCAGCCAGGCCGCCCCGCAGATCGCCGCGGCGATACCAATTCTGAGCAGTATGCGCGAAATCGACATATTTTGCGTCAATCTGTCCGCCATTGTTGTCGACTACGGGAAGTCCCTGGGTTGGATATGAACGCTGTCTCCGGCGCCGGCCGGCCGCACATCTTCCGCATCATGACCTATAACGTGCACCGCTGCATCGGCACGGATCGCCGACTCGATCCGGCGCGCATAGCCGATGTCATCGCGGCCTCGGAGCCCGATATCGTTGCGCTGCAGGAACTCGATGTGGGACGGCATCGGACCGGGGGTGTCGATCAGGCGGTTGCCATCGCCCGCCACCTGTCGATGGAATCGCATTTTCACCCGGCCATGCATGTGGAGGAAGAAAAATACGGCGATGCCATTCTGTCACGCTTTCCGTCCCATCTGATCAAGGCCGCCGCACTGCCCTCGCTTGGGGAACCCCGCGGCGCGCTGGCAGTGAAGATCGACGTCGGGGGCGCGGCGGTTGCGGTCGTGAACACGCATCTGGGCCTTCGCCGCCGGGAACGCATCATCCAGGCCGACACACTGTTGGGGCCGGCATGGCTGAAGCATCAGGAGGTCGTGCATCTCCCGACGATATTGATGGGCGATTTCAACGCGATGCCACGGTCCGCAGCCTATAATGCCATCGCGGGGCGCCTCACGGACGCAGCCGCATCTGCTGCGGGGCGCGCGCGTGCCACCTTTCCGTCCCGAATCCCGATGTTGCGTATCGACCATATTTTCCTGAGCGCTGGTCTGTCGGCCCTGAATACGAGTGTCGAGTCCAGCCGCACCGCGAAAACGGCGTCCGATCATCTGCCGCTGGTGGCATCCGTTTCCTTGCTTTGATCATCGATCACCGAAAGCAACTGCCAAGGGCGGGTATTGTTCCGAAGACGCGCCGCACCAGGGCAGCAAGCTGCGGAGGTTCGGGGAGAAGCCAGGGTCAGGGCATGCTCTCATAGCCAACGGGGGCATAGCGGGACAGAATCATCTCCACCGGCCAGCCCAGGATGAGCAGGGCGATGCCTGCTGGCGGCAGGACAAATGCTACCGCTGTTGCCACCGAGACAACCCCCACCCAGGCCAGAAAACTGCCGACGGCAAAGCGATGGACATCGCGGCCGACGGGCCAGCGAAACGCATTTGCGCCACGGGCGCGCGCGAGCATCAGCGTCTGGACCAGTCCGATTCCGATCAGCAATCCCAGATACGGCACGACGGCGGCATGGCTGACCGGGCCAGCGGCACTGAGCAGGGCGGTCGTGAAGGGGACCAGCGCCACCAGCCCCAGCATGAGGAATGTCAGCAGGATCAGCCCAGGCTCCAATGCCCGGACGATTGCGGTAAACCGATGATGGAGCAGCCAGAAGCGCAGGATCACCGCAAAACTCAGCCCGAACGCCAGCAGATTCTGCCAAAGGCCGGCCAGATCGCCGAGACTGACGGGAACAGGATCGGGTACTTCGACATCGAAGACGAGCAACGTCAATGCAATGGCAAAGACGCCATCCGTCAGTGTGTTGATCCGATCGAATTCAATCGTACCTCTTGCATACCACGAGGCCAAAAGCGGTTCGTCTTCGGTCGGGTCGCGTTTCATGGCCGTGATCTTACAAGCCGATCGAGGCGACTGTCGAGGGATAGCAGCGGCCGTGCCTCGTTGCGGGTGCGGCTACCGGTCGGTGACGGCGACTTCGACCGTCATCCCGTCGAAATCCCGGCTTTCGCCGGCGAAGCTCCCCGCGACCGGTACGACGAGACCGATGTCACGGCCGACCGCCGTTGGAATCAGGTTGGCGCCACCAACGCTGCGATTGGTCGGGTCGAAGGCGATCCATCCGGCACCGGGCAAATAGACGTCCGCCCAGGCATGAGTGGTACCGTCGCCGCCGGATCCCACGGCCCGCCGGTCGGGATCGTACAGATAGCCGGATACGATGCGTGCGCCAAATCCCAGCACGCGGACGGCTTCGGCAAACAGCACCGCCAGATCGCGGCAGGATCCGCAGCGCCTACCCAGAGTCTGCAATGGCGGTTGGGTGCCCTCGTCGTCGCGGCTGAGATAGCTGATCCACGACGCGACGCCGGCATTCACGTCCTTGAGCAGTGCCAGCGTGTCGGTCGGCGTCGCATAAACGAACCCGGCTACCCAATCGCGTAATTCGCCCCTCGGGTCCTCGTGCTGAGGGACCGCCAGAGCGCCGAGGTCGGTTTGCTCGTCCCTGCCATAGGCAAAAGGATACGAAATGGCAGAGGCTGCTATGTCGAAAACCGGCCAGGCAACGCTGTTCAGTTGCACCTGGACGAGGCTCTCGATAGCGAGGTCGGTGGTCATGGCCGGGAAACTTGCTGTTGCCACGCTGTTGCCGACGATATCCTGCATCCATGCAATATGCGCGGCCGGTTCGATCGCAAGGTCCATGGCATGGAGCCGCAGGTCGCGGCTCTCTCGCGGCCGCAGCATGAGGCGGTGCGGATTGAGCGCTACCGGCATGCGATAGCGATAGGTCGTCTTGTGGCGGATGTTCAACAGGACCAAGGGTTACTCCTGCACGAAAAAAGTGTCGCCGAACCGGCGATCCCACGATATCGCGTGACGGCGTGCCGTAACATCGCCGCAAGGGTAGCTGTTCTTATGCGCCGCTCTGCGCAGACCGTAACACTGGATTTCCGATTTCTGATGGACAATGATCGGATCCTACGTATGTGTGCCGATCCGGCAGGCGACGCAATGGAGGGCGCACGCAATGTGCCGTTGTGATCGAGAAAATGTTAACCGTTCTGCCGGTCGTTCTCCGGATTCAATCATCTGTATTCAGCTGAAGCATTGAATAGTGGCATGCTCCAGAGTCCGAGGCGTACGGTGATTTTATGAGCCTGTATTTGTTCGAGAATCATCCGGATCCAATGTGGATTTACGATCCCGGTACGCTGAAGCTACTGGATGTCAACGGGACCGCGGTCGAAAAGTTCGGGTATTCCCGCGCGGAACTGCTTTCGAGAACGATAGCGGATATTCGTCCTCCCGAAGATGTGCCGGCGCTACTGGCCTCCGTCCGCAGGCTGGAGTCGGGATTCTATGAGGGCGGTCGGTGGCGGTTGCGAACGAAGGGCGGCGATTTGATCGATGTCGATATTCGCTGGCACGTGATCGAGCATGAGGGGAAGAAGGCGATCCTCGCCTCGGTCCGGGACATTTCGGCGATCGTCGAGATGGAGCGGGAGCGCGATGCACTGCTGGAGCGCGAACGCCAGGCGCGCCTGGCGGCAGAGGAGTCGGCCGATCATTTTCGTTCCATGTTCGAGGCGGCGCCCGCCGACGCTCGCAATCTGAAGGCCGCCAACAAAAGATTGAAGCAACAGGACGCTCATCTGCGCACGGCCCAGCGACTGTTGGGCCTTGGCATGTGGTCGCTCAACCTTGACAGCGGCGCCCTTGTTCTGTCCGACAGCGGGTACGAATTGTTTGGCGTGGACCGGGAGACGTTTTCGTCGGACTTTCAGGGGCTTCTCGGTCTGGTCCATCCTGACGACCGGCAGCGCATCCAGGCCCTGTACCAGGGATATCAGGAATCGCACGATCCGGTCATCGAGTTTGAGTATCGGATGGTCCGACCCACCGGTGAAATTCTGCAAATCCGGGGAGTCGGCGAATTGGCGGCCACCTCCGCCGGCCGGGTCTATACCGGTGTCATGCAGGATGTGACACGGCAGAAGCGCGCTGAAGCCGATCTGATTGAGGCAAATACCCTGATCAGGATTGCCGGACAGGCCGCCAGCCTCGGTGGCTGGCGCGTCGATCTGGCTACTCGCCACGTCACCTGGTCGCCCGTGACCGCCGAAATTCACGAGATCGACGTCTCTCAAACGCCTGACCTCGACAGTGCGATCGAATTCTATGCACCGGAGTACCGGGATCGCGTCCTCGACCTCTTCACCGCCTGCGCCGAGCGGGGGCATCCCTATGATGAAGTCCTGCAGATCGTTACGGGGAAAGGCAATCGGGTTTGGGTCCGATCGATCGGAGAGGCCGAGTACGACGCCGACGGAGCCATACAGGCGGTTCGGGGGGCATTTCAGGATATCTCCGAGCTGGTCGCAGCGCAGCAGCGGACGGCGGGATTGTCTCAGCGGCTGCTCCAGACGCTGGAGAGCATGAGCGATGCCGTTTTCATGCTCGATACCGACTGGCGGTTCACGTTCCTGAACGGCCAGGCCGAGATTCTGCTGAGCCGAGGCCGGAAGGATCTGGTCGGCCGGCGGATCTGGGAGGAATTCCCCGATGCGGTCGGCATGGCATTTCAAACGCAGTATGAACGCGCGGCTTCGACGCGGAAAGCGGCCCGCTTCGTTGAATATTTCCCGCCGCTCGCCAAATGGTTCGAAGTCAGCGCCTATCCGGCTCCGGACGGGTTGGCCGTCTATTTCAGGGATATCACCGAGAAGCGGGCACGCGAAGAGCAGCTTCGCCTGCTTGAAGCTGCCGTCTCGCGGCAGAACGATCTGTTGATCATTACCGAAGCAACGCCGATTGACGAACCGGACGGGCCCAGGATCGTCTATGTGAACGATGCATTCGTCCGGCGAACGGGCTATAGCCGGGATGAGGTTCTGGGCTGGTCGCCGCGTTTCCTGCAGGGGCCGGAAACCGGCCGACGCGAGCTGGATACGATCCGCCGGGCGATGGAGAACAACGAGTCCGTGCGTGTTGAACTGGTCAATTATACCAGGGACGGCGATCCGCTATGGCTCGACATCGACATTTCGCCGATCGTGGATGAAGCCGGGCACCACACACATTTCGTCGCCGTCGAACGCGATATCACGGCGCGAAAACGCACAGAAGAGGCCATCCGGATCAGCGAAGAGCGCTTCCGTCTGGTCGCCAAAGCGACCAACGACGTGATCTTCGACTGGAATTTCGAGGCCGATACGATCTGGTGGAACGAAGGTCTCGTCAATCATTTCGGCGGTTCCGTCAACGGATCGGTCATGTCGGGCGACGTGACCATGGAGCCGGGATCGGCCTGGATGAACCGCATTCATGCCGACGACAGGGAGCATGTGATGGCGGCGGTGCGCACTGTCACCGAAGGGGCGGCGGCAAGCTGGAACACCGAATACCGGTTTGCCCACGCCGAAGGGCATTATCTCACCGTCTATAGCCGAGGATTTGCCATTCGCAACGACTCCGGCGATACCGTCCGGATGCTCGGCAGCCTGACCGACATCACCGAGCAAAGGCAACTCGACGAGCGGCTGCGCCAATCGCAAAAACTGGAGGCCGTTGGCCAGCTGACCGGTGGGGTCGCCCACGATTTCAACAATTTGCTGACGGTGATCCTCGGCAATGCCGAAATCCTGGTGGAACGGCTTCAGAACCAGACGCAGCTTCGGTCCATGGCCGACATGATGGTCACAGCTGCGGAGCGTGGTGCCGACCTGACGAACCGCTTGCTGGCCTTCGCCCGCCGGCAGGCGTTGGAACCCAAACGGATCAATGTCAATCGGGTTGTGGCCAGTATGGATGGCCTGCTCAGAAGAACGCTGAGCGAGGAAATCAGCCTGGAGATCGTTCAGGCCGGCGGCCTCTGGACAACCGAGGTGGATGCCGGGCAACTTGAAGTGGCTATGCTGAACCTCGCTCTCAACGCCCGCGATGCGATGCCCGACGGTGGCTTTCTTACCATCGAGACTGCGAACACAGTTTTGGACGACGCCTATGCACGGGCGCATCAGGAAGTCAGTCCCGGCCAGTACGTGATGATTTCGATCTCCGACACGGGTCTCGGGATGGGACCGGATGTGGCCAGCAGGGCCGTGGAACCGTTTTTCACGACCAAGGAAGTCGGCAAAGGCAGCGGTCTCGGACTCAGCATGATTTATGGTTTCGTGAAGCAGTCCGACGGCCATATGAAGATCTATACCGAAACGGGTGAAGGTACGACCGTCCGGCTGTATTTCCCCCGGGTTTACGCCCGGCCGTCCGACGATGAGCGAAAGGCAGCGGATCCGCGGCCGGTCGGCGGCAATGAGCACATTCTGGTGGTCGAAGACGACGACCTCGTTCGGGAACATCTGATCGCGCGGCTCATGGGGTTGGGGTACCGCGTCACGGGCGCAACAAATGGTGTGGAGGCGATGGAGATTGTGAAGAATACATCCGGTTTCGATCTGCTTTTCACCGATGTCGTCATGCCCGGCGGAATCAACGGTCGCCAGCTTGCGCGGTTCGCACAGGACCTGTATCCGGAATTGCGGGTGCTTTTCACCTCGGGCTATACCGAAAATGCGATCGTCCACCACGGGCGCCTTGATCCCGGTGTGCATCTGCTGAGCAAGCCGTATCGATATCAGGAACTGTCTGCCAAGATTCGCAAGGTTCTCGACGAGAATGGTGATCGATGTCCACTGAAGTGACGATCTATGGCATCCGCAACTGCGACACGATGAAGAAGGCGCGGGCCTGGCTCGACGGCCGCGGCATCAACTATCGTTTCCATGACTACAAGAAGGACGGCGTCGACCGTGATCGCCTCGGCCAATGGCTTCGCTTGGTGGATTGGCCGGTGCTGCTGAACCGGGCCGGCACCACGTTCCGAAAGCTGCCCGATGTCGATAAATCGGACCTTGATGCCGACCGGGCTGTCGATTTGATGGTGACCTATCCCTCGATGATCAAACGACCGGTTCTCGACGTCGATGGCCGCATCACCGTCGGGTTCAGTACGGAAAAATATGAGCAGGTGTTCGGTCCGGCGCCGGCCTGATACCGCGATGGGGCGAGTCCAATGGCCGCTACAGAAACCCGATCCAGCGTCCGGAAATCAGCGCCGCCGGCCAGACAGCCAGAGACACCACGGCCGAGGCACGAAGGCCCGGCGTGATCGTCCCGCCCTTGCACGCTCTTTGCCATCCGGACGTGACCCTGAGCGCCAGAGCGTTGGCTGTCCCAACCGCAACCAGGGATATCTTGGTGAGAAAAGCCGGGTTGGCGGCGTATTCATGCGGGTTGACCGCGAACAGCAGAAACCCCGACACGGCGGCGATGCCCAGTCCGGTCGCCGCAAAGCGGATCAGAACTGTCGCGAGATCCGGCAGCGAAACGCGGTGAAACACGCCCAGCAGGCGCAGATCGACGGGCACGATGGCCCCGATCAGCAGGGCGATACCGAAAATATGGCCTGCAGTGACCAGCGGGTATACGGTGACCGATGTCCTCAGCGCTGCGGCAACCGGCCACGATTCCAGTTGGTCGAAAAGGGCGGTCAACACGGACGAAGTCGCCTGGCGGCCACGTTGAAGCTGCCCTAAAACGCCCGGGCGCGTTCGGGATAGACGTCGTAGGTTCCACCCCCGACCACGACGCGGACGGCCTTCATCGCGTATTCGGATTCATTTCGTGAGCGATGGCCGTATACCGTGACCGCGTCGCCCGGTGACGCCACGCCTTCAACGAAGCCGGCGTTGGTCGTCGCGCCGACAGGGGCCAGATCGACCTCCCAGAGGTTTCCGTCGGACCGGATCGTCAGTGTCGGGTGCGGCTGGCCGATATATATGTCCTCGATCGTGCCCGAAAGTTCGAACGGCGCACCGGACGTCCATTCCCAGCCATGATGAGCGGCAGCATTTCCGCCAGGGACCAGCGGCCCGACTGCGATCAATGCCGCGAACAGTCCAAACCGGATACCACAGGTTAGCGATTTGATCAGCTTCATCCGTCCGTCTCCCATCAGCGCGCCCCTTGTGCCCTGCGGGTCCAGATCGTCTGCGTCATATTTGCCTGCGGCGATGGGGGGTCAAGTGCTGGCAACATTGATGATCGGCATTGTCCCTTCCTCATCCCCGGATCAGCGAAGCGTCATTGCATGCCGCATCGCCACCGATCCCTTTCCCGGAGGAGCGAAGCGACGTCCGGGATCCACGCGCGCCGGGGGAGCCCTGGCAGCGTGGGCTCAGGACCGGCAGCGCAATCGACCTCAGATCACGCGTGATCCGCTGGCGCTTCGGTGACGGTCTCGTGCCGCCACGGTTCGAGGATTTCCAGCGCGACTGCCCGTCCCTTCGCCGTCAGCTGCAGCAATTCCCCGTCGCGGGTGATCAGACCCTGGTCGAGACCGCGCAGCACGATACGGCGGGCCTTGGTCCGATCCCACCTTAGATGCTCCATCAGTGCGTGGGCGACATTCTCCTCGCCCTGGTTCGGTTCATCCTCGTGGTTGTAGAGATGGACGGCCAGGGTTCGGCTTTCGTTGGCGCGGGTCTGGCTTTGGCGGCGGATGTGCTGGGCGATGACGCCATAGCGGGGCCCGAACAAAAAGGCCAGCGCCAGGAAAACGCCGGTCATGACGGCCATCATGCCGCTGATCGAAACATTCCAGGCGACGGCTGCATAGTACCCGCCGACGCTCGACGCCACGGCTATGGCCGAGCCGAGGCCGAGCATCATCCATAGCCGATCGGTCAGCAGATAGGCCGCGGACGGCGGAACGATGACAAATGCGATGAAAAGAATCGCGCCGACGGCATCGAATGCCGCGACAGCCGTGGCGCTGGTAAACATCAACAGCGCATAGAACAGGAAGCCCGGCGCGAAGCCCAATGCCTTGGCGAGCGCCGGGTCGAATGTCGCCAGCTTTAGCTCCTTGTAGAGGAAGGCGACGAACAGCAGATTGGCCAGCGCCATCGCGCCCATCCAGATCAGTGATTGGGGCACCCTGTAGCCGCCGATCATCATCGTGTCGAGCCAGACGAAGCCGATCTCGCCCAGCAGCACGGTATGCTGGTCGATATGGACGTCACGGGCATAGAGGTTGAGGAGCAGCACACCGATCGAAAACAGTACCGGGAATACCAATCCGATGGCCGCGTCATGCTTCACGCGGTTGGTGCTGACCAGCAGTTCGGTCAGGAAGACGGTCAACAGGCCCGTCAGGGCCGCACCGACGATCTGCACGGGCCCGCTCTGCGCATGGGTCAGAAGCCAGACGATGACGATGCCGAATACGATCGAATGGCTGATGGCGTCGGACAGCATGCTGTTGCCGCGCAGCACCAGAAACGTGCCGACCAGGGTTGCGGCGATACCGACCAGGGCGCCCGTCAGCATGATCATGATCGCCGGGTTGTCGAAGAATGCTTCCAGCATCACCTTGTCTCCCGGCCCAGTGTGTCCAGGATGCGGCGCGCTTCGACGATGCCGGCCGGCGTCAGTTCCCAATGCGCCGTTTTCTCGGGCTGGTGGGCAACCGGCCGGACCATGCCCTGCGCCTGGAGTTTTTTTAGCGCCCGCTGCGTACCGACGCCGTGATAGGTGTCGACCGCAGCCTGTTCCGCGGGAAACGTCGGGTTGTCGTGGTCGGCCGCCAGCCGATAGAGCGAGGTCAGCACCTGCTGGCCTTCGAGTCGGCGTCCGTCGCGCCATCGGCGAAGGCCGTTCCACAACAGGCCGTGTTCGGGCGCCGCCACCAGCGATACGATCACAACGGCGGATACGCTGAGCACGATCAGCGGTCCGGTTGCCAGTCCGCGGGCCGTCGCGCTGAGGACGGCGCCGAAAACGCCTGACGCCATGCCGATGACGGCCGCGAGCACGACCATGACTTCGAGCCGGTGGGTCCATTGCCGTGCTGCCACCGCGGGTGCGATCACCATTGCCGCCATCAGGACCACACCCACCATCTGCAGACCAACCACGACCGCAAGAGCGATCATGACGGTCAGGACCACGTCGAGCGCTGCTACCGGCATGCCCAGCGACTGTGCAAAGCCGGGATCGAAGGAAACGAGCTTGAACTCCTTCCAGAACGCCGCGACAAGCCCGATCGCGGCCACTGTGATCGCGCCCATGATCCACAGATCGCTGCGCAGAATCGCCGCAGCCTGCCCGAAAAGGAAAGAGTCGAGCCCTCCTTGCGCCGCATTGCCGGTTCCCTGGATATATGTCAGCAGCACAACGCCAACGGCGAAGAAAACACTCAGCGCGATCCCCATCCCGGCATCCGTTTTCAGGCGGCTGTTGCGCGTCAGGAGCAGAATAACCAGCGCGGCGAGCGCGCCGGTGAGCAGTGCGCCGAACAGGATGCTGCCCATATGCCGCGTTCCCGCGACCATGAAGCCGAGACAGATGCCCGGCAGTGCCGCGTGGGACAGGGTGTCGCCGAGCAGGCTCTGCTTGCGCAGGACAGCGAAACAGCCAAGCACGCCGCTGATAATCCCGAGCAGCGCCGCACCGATGGCGACTGTTTGAATGGTGTAGTCCTGGAACAGCGCCAGCATTCTATCCCTCGTTCCCGATCCGGGCTCTGCCTGGGTCCCGGCGCGGCGCTACGGTTTCGCTGCCCGGAAACGTCTCGTGCTCGATCAGGGCGATCCGGCCGCCATAAGCCCGGCGCAGATTTTCGGCCGTATAGACGTCGCGCACGCGGCCCTGGGCGACCGCGCGAACATTGAGGATCAGCAGCCAGTCGAAATAGTCGCGCACCGTCTGGAGATCGTGATGGACGACAATCAGCGTCTTGCCCTGATCGCGGAGCGTGCGCAGGATGTCGACGATGGCGCGTTCCGTCGTTGCGTCCACGCCGGCCATGGGTTCGTCCAGAAAATAGACGTCGGCCTGCTGAACCAGCGCGCGCGCCAGAAACACGCGCTGCTGCTGCCCTCCGGAAAGCTGGCTGATCTGGCGGCCGGCGTAATCTGCCATACCGACCTGATCCAGGGCGTGGGTGGCTTCTTCCCGCTCCAGCCGGCCGGGGCGTCTCAGCCAGCCGAGATGCCCGTAGAGGCCCATCGTCACGACGTCGAGAGCGGTCGTCGGAAAATCCCAATCGACGCTGGAGCGTTGCGGCACATAGCCGACCCGCCGTCTCTGCGCCTTGTAGGGACGTCCGAAAATGCGGACATGGCCCGCTGTCGGCCGTATCAGACCGAGAACAGCCTTGATCAGCGTGCTTTTTCCCGCACCGTTGGGCCCGATAATCGCCGTCATCATGCCGGGCGGGACGTCGAAATCGATATCCCAAAGGACAGGTTTGCTGTGATAGCTGACTGTCAGGTCTTCGACATGCAGTGCGAGCGACGGCTCATGAAGCAAATCATTCATGTCGCGCTCCCGATCCGGTTGCTACAGGTTCCACTGTTCTGCCCAGCCGGCCAGGGCGTCGGGCAGGGGAGGCACCGTCCCGCCCAGAGCGTCGACGATGTGGACGGTGTTGGAATGTATCATACCGATATATGTACCGCTCGCGGTACCGTCGTCACCCATCGCGTCGGAATAAAGTTCTCCGCCAATCTCGACGTCGTGTCCGCCTTGCCTGGCCGCATCGATGACGGCCTGCATCGTCCGGGGGTTGATCGTTGTTTCCACGAAGACCGCCGGTACGCCCAGTTCCGCAACCATGTCCGCCGTTTCGCGAATGTCTGCGACCGAGGCTTCGGCTTCAGTGCTGATGCCCTGAATGCCGACGACGTCTATTCCGTAGGCCCGGCCATAATAGGCGAAAGCGTCATGAGCCGTGATCATCGTGCGCCGATCCTCTGGTATGGTGGCAACGCTTTCATGGACCCAGTCGTCCAACGCGGCAAGTTGGGCGGCATACGAGGCGGCGTTCGCCTCGATCGCGTCGCCGCAATCGGGGCGAAGTTCCGTCATCGTCCCGGCGATCGTGGGGACGATGCGCGACCACAAGCCGGCATCCATCCATAAATGCGGGTCGTTGCCGGAGCCGTCCTGCACGGTGATCAATTCTTCGGGAGGAATTGATGCCGGGGAGACCGCAACCGTCGGCTTTGTCTCGGAGAAGCGTTCCAGAACGTCGCCGAGTTGTCCCTCAAGTGTATATCCCGAATAGAAGATGACCTGTGCGTCGCGAAAGGCCTGAACGTCCCGCGCGCTTGCCTGATATAAATGAGGGTCGACGCCGGGCCCCATAAGGGCGGTCACTGTTACGCAGTCGCCGCCGACATTCTTCACGACATCGCCGATCATCCCGATCGTCACCACGACGTCGAGCGGGGTGTCATTCGATGGCGTGGAATCGGCATTAGCGACGGTCGTGCCGGCAACTGCTGACAGAACCATCAGTGGCAACGACCTGGCCAGCGGGGCGAGCCGCAGCTTTATCCTATACCCATTTGTCATCCAGTTTGCCTTCCGTAAGAGAATTAGCCTAGGCTATATTTTGGTGCCGCATATGTCAATGGGATCACACCGGTGCCGAGCCGGCCCGCTCCGGAATTCGGTTTTCAGCCCGGCTCATCCTCAGTCCGGGGTTTCGTCCGGGATTCTGCCGGGACCGGTAGTGCGGCCATGGAGAAATCGCTCGAACGCCTGAAGCGTTTCGTCACTGACATGGTGTTCGATGCCTTCCGCGTCGCTGCGCGCGGCATCGTGTCCAACCCCCAGCGATAACAGGAAAGCCTCAACGAGCTGATGGCGCTTGCGGCTGGTCTCGGCAAGCTGTTTGCCGGCGTCGGTCAAAAAGACGCCCCGATACGGGCGGCGTGAGATCAGTCCTTCCTCGTCCAGCCGCTTGAGCATTTTGGCGACGGTCGGTTGAGCCACGCCCAGGCGCTGGGCGATGTCGACCTGTCGGGCTTCGCCATGGGCGTCCATGAAATCGGCGATCAACTCGACGTAATCTTCCGCCAATTCGGTCCGACGGGCATTGCGGGCCTTGCGGAAACCTTCCGCGTGGCTTTCGGCATCGATCAGGGCCGGCTGGTTGGTGCGGGCGCGCTTGGGGTTTTTCATCGGGGCAGGGGGCGTCGTTCCATTGCGGCTGGCGTCTCATTATCATTCTCACAGGCAATTTGTATAGAGCTTGCTATATGCGACGGCCCGTTGCTGTGTGTCCCCCCCTGTGCCCCCCTGCGACCGCGCCCGTTCTGCAATCTCACGAACTCACATCCCTTCGTCGAATTTTGCTGCAAGTACGCTGGATACGGATAATCTGTGATTTTCCTCGGACAAAGTCACCGGCAGTGCGCCGGTTGTGTATAAGACCGCATATTGCAACTATAGGGGTGGATCATGCCTGATATTACACTTGGTGTTCATCGTGGGGGAGCCTCCGGCGTTTCGCACAGCCCGCCAAAGGTCAAGTCGACCGAGCAGGGAGTCGCCTACAATCCGTTCTGGCTGGATCTGTCGCAGGAACCCACGCCGCTCGACCCGGAATGGCGCATGAACGGCATTGTCATCAACTGGCTTCTGAAAGAAAGCCCGATGGGGCTGTGGTCACAACTCATCATCGGGTTCGAGGCGACCAGCCTTGGCGCCATCAAGGCTTTCATGGCAAAATTCTTCCCGAATATCGTCATGTCCGATGACGATCTGCGGAAATTCCTGATGCTCGGGCATCCGACCCTGGCCAGCCACATACGCGGGGGTACGGTGCTTTCGCAAATGGTCGGCGGCGCGGCTGCCAGAGAACAATTCATCATCGGCAATTACAGCGGCGTCCTGGGCGGCGAACTGCACCACAGCAAGGGTTTTTTCCAGCGCAGCCGACGCTGGAAAATCAATTATAATTCAGGCCGCTACGGCGATCAGCATATACTGAATTCGGCGGACAAGAATCTTGCCAAACAGACCGTAAAGCTTCTGTTCAAGCGCTATACCGGTTCCGACGTCACCGATTGAACGCGCAGTTCATCGGCCCGTCACCGAACGAGACCAGGCGCGCGTGATATCGAACTGAATAGTGTCGATTGTCGCGATTCAGACTATAAGGGCCGGCTGTCTTCCATCGACAGCCGGCCCTTTTCCTGTGGGTAGAACATGGCGTTCAATGGACCGTCGTGCTCGCCCGCATGACTTCCAACTGTTCGGCAATGCGCTTCCAGTTGTATGTCTTGTCCTGGTCGCCGCTGGCGCTTGCCCATTGTGCTCTCAGCACGGCGGCGGCTATCGCTGTTTCTCCCAGGCTTGCGTCAAGGGATAGGGCGATAGCGTTTATATCGGTTTGTGTCAGCATCTTGCCGTCCCTCCGGTTAAGTTGTTCATTCAAGTATACGCTCATAGTGGTCGTTTGGTTCAGAGACTATTTTGTGAACTTTTCCGTTATCGGATGCGGGAGCCTACCCCGTTTGGGTCGGGTGCACCGACTTCAGCCATGACGGGTAACCGGTGCTTCATGGGGCCAGGCCGGCCGGGTCGCGACATCTCTGGCGCCGCAGCGCCCGCAAACCATTCGTGCGCCGACTTCCGGGACCGGAAAAGCCGCTCCCAGACGGCCAATCAATGTCGCCAACGGCACGACCGCGTTGTGCCGGCAGCGATTGCACCAGCAAAAGACATCGTTGCCGCCGGCATGGAGATCCGATAGCGTTGCCGGCTGTCCTGCCGCCTTCTCCTGCCGGTCCAGTTGTTCCCGTTTGATCGCACCCATATCATCGGTTCCGCCATGTCTTTGAAGGGCATGTCATCAAGTGGCGGCCGGAATGTCGGCGCCATGGCGGCGATGGTATCCCCTGGATGAGAACATAACAAGAACAAACGCGTCATAACGACGGCCCCCGACCG
Source organism: Fodinicurvata sp. EGI_FJ10296 (assembly GCF_040712075.1). Taxonomy (NCBI): domain Bacteria; kingdom Pseudomonadati; phylum Pseudomonadota; class Alphaproteobacteria; order Rhodospirillales; family Rhodovibrionaceae; genus Fodinicurvata; species Fodinicurvata sp. EGI_FJ10296. The sequence goes on along the minus strand of NZ_JBFCVL010000002.1, from coordinate 217,677 downwards.
GCAGCTGGGCCAGTGCGGGGGGCGGACCGGCTCTTCAGTCGCTGATCACCCTGAGCCGCGGTCGCCTCAGACAGTCGATGGCATCCCTCAGCGACGAGGAGCGTGCAATCCGGCGGTTGGAGTCGAACACCGCGAACTCGATGCCGCGCGGTTGCGGGATCTTCGCAATCGAGAACAGGGCCTTGTCATGGGTATGACGAAACACGCTGAAGACCGCTATGCCGGACGAGTGGTCGATGGCATAGTCCCGCCAGTCGCCTTCAGAGACATGGGTGCTGTAGAGAGCCAGGAGCTGGGACAGTTCGGAACGATCGAAGAAGACCCGGCCTGCGCGTTTTCGCCGATAATCCGAAAGCCGGACAATGCGGCTGTCCCGTTGGCCGGCTTTCCGGTGCACGGGGGGCGTTTCCATTGCGGAAGACATGGTGTGGTGACTCCGTTACGCCTGAAGATCGACACTCCCACTTTTTCACGTATTGTTCATCGAAAAGGGCTCCGCGTCCAGCAATCGTCCACTGGACCGAATTGGCCCCCGGTCGGGGGCGAATGGAGGGATGAACGGGGGGCGACCGGCGGTCGTGCTTGACCCGGTCGCGGGGGATTGGTAACTCGCCAACAGGCGGGCCGATCTCTGTCCGCCCCTGGCAAGACTGCCGGGCCCAAATTCGTTGGGCTTGAACTCACCGGGCATGACGCCCACGCGACGGGATGGCCGAGTACGATGTCCGATATTTTCCGTGAAATCGACGAGTCAATGCGCGAGGACCGCGCCAAACAGGTCTGGCAGCGCTATGGGACCTGGATCGTCGCGGCTGTCGTGTTCGTCGTGGCGGCATCGGCGGGGTGGGTATTCTATCAGAATTACGCCGAAAACCGCGACCGCGCACAAACCGCCGAGTTGATCAGGGCGAGCGAAACGGCGGCGGAAGACACCGAGGCCGGCCTTGCGGCCATTCAGTCCTATCTGCAGTCGGCCGATGGCGGCCAGTTGACGGTTGCCCGCTTCCACGAGGCCGCATTGCTCGCCGAATCGGGCAGGCGCGAGGACGCCGTCGCGGCGTATCGTCTGATCGCCGAACAGACACAGGCTCCGTGGTCCGACGCCGCGACCGTGCTCGCTGTTCTGCACGATCTGGATAATGGCGACCCTGCCTCGCTCCGCGATGACCTGACGCCGCTTGCTGCCGGTACCAGTCCCTGGCGCTTCTCCGCACGCGAAATGGTGGCGCTCCTCTATAGCCGCGAGGGGCGCATCGCCGATGCCATCCCGGAATGGCAGGCGCTGGCCGACAGCGAAGACGCGCCGCCGGGTATTCGATCCCGTGCGTCAGAGATGCTGGCGCTGCACGATGGACAAGCCGCGCCGTCGGGTTCATGACGTGGGGACGAGTTCATGACGTCCAGGTTAATGACTTGATTTCAGGCACGGGCAAATCAGGCGCCAACAAGAAGACGGGCGTCGAAAGGAGGTCGAGGGTGATCGAAACTGGGGGTGCATTAGTCCGTATAGGATCACTCGCGGCCGTCGTGCTGGCAGTTGCCGGCTGCGATACGTGGTTTGGCGGTCAGGACGATCCGCCGTTGCCGGGTCAACGCATCGCGGTCATGGAATCCTCGGAAACACTGTCTCCGGACGGGGCGCTTTCCGGCGCGCCGATCCAGATATCGTCGCCGACGACCAATGCTGCCTGGCCACTGGCCGGCGGTAATGCGGCGGCGAATCCTGACCATCCCGCTCTCAACTACCCGCTTTCTCGGGTCTGGGCGACTGATGTCGGTACGGGCAGCGGCAGCATCCGGCGCGTGACGGCGCGGCCGATCGTCGCCGGCGGAACGGTCTACACCATGGATGCCGAGGGTCGGGTGGCAGCCGTCGACGCGACGTCGGGCAACCAGCGTTGGCGCGTCCGCGTTGGCGATCCCGACGAACGGGGACGCGGCCAGGCGGGTGGTCTTGCATTCGCCGACGGAAAATTGTTCGCCACGACCGGCTTCGGAGAAGTGGTCGCCGTCGACCCCAGCAATGGCGGCCTGATCTGGACACGCAAGATCGGTGCGCCGATCCGCAGCGCCCCGACCGTGGCCGGAAATACCGTCTATGCGATAACCGCCAACAACCAGATGCACGCGCTCGATGCCGGCAACGGCCAGCCGCGCTGGTCGCACACCGCGATCGAGGAACCGACCGGCCTTCTGGGCGGTGCCGGACCGTCGATTGCGCCCGGCGTCGCCATCGCACCCTATTCGTCGGGCGATATCTACGCTTTGCGGCAGGAATCGGGCCTGGAGCTCTGGGTCGACAGCGTCGCAACATTGCGCCGTGGCCGGGCCAACATCTCCGACGTGACGGCCGATGTCGTCATCGACGGACCGATTGCGATTGCATCGGGTCAGAGCGGGCGGATGATTGCCGTGGATGTTCGCAGCGGCGCCCGCATATGGGAGCAGCAAGCCGGAGGTGGCACGACACCGTGGCTGGACGGCGATACGGTTTTCGCCGTGACATCCGGCAATCAGGTTGTCGCCCTTTCGCGAACGGATGGCCGTGTCCGCTGGGCTCGTCAGCTCGATCGGTATCGCTATCCGGACAGCCAGACCGACCCGCTGCTCTGGAGCGGTCCGATATTGGCCGGAGGCCGGCTGATCGCGGTAGGGTCGCACGGAACGGCGGCGGTCCTCGATCCCCGCTCGGGCGAGGTCGTGGACAGCTTCGAGATCGGTGCCGGCTCGTCGGTTCCGCCGGTTGTCGCCAACGGAACGCTTTATGTCCTCGATGACAACGCGACGCTGATCGCCTATCGGTAGCCCGGCTGATTTCGGCAGCGCGCCGGTTCAGACCGGGTCCGATTTCGGGTCCGACTGGTGAGCCGATTGCCAATCGCCGGTCCGGTTCCGGCATGTTGTGCCGAGACCGGCTTTGCGTGATATGGTAGTCCGGTGCCGTCCGGACTGCTGCTCGCCGCTCGTAGTTGTCCGAAGGCGGGGTCCGATTGGTTCGGGCCCCCATTTTCATGAACCAGGAAGTTAATCGGGCCATGGCTCTGACCGTCGCCATTCTCGGCCGGCCGAATGTCGGAAAATCCACGCTGTTCAATCGTCTGATCGGGCGGTCGCTTGCGCTGGTCGACGACACCCCCGGCGTTACCCGCGACCGTCGCTATGGCAAGGCGCGTATCGGGTCGTTTTCGTTCACCGCCATCGATACCGCTGGTCTCGAGGACGCGGAGGAGGGGACGCTTGCCTTTCGCATGCGGGGGCAGACCGAACGCGCATTGGCCGAGGCCGATGTCGCGCTGTTGATTTACGATGCGCGGGCCGGACTGACGCAGATGGATCGCCAGTTTGCCGAAGAACTGAGGAAATCTCCGACACCCGTGATCCTGGTGGCCAATAAATGCGAGGGCCGCAAGGGCGATGCCGGGCTGTACGAGGCGTTCGAACTGGGCCTTGGCGATCCCGTGCCGCTCTCTGCGGCGCATGGCCAGGGGATGGCCGATCTGGTCGAGGCGCTGCTGCCGTATGAACGGCCCGACGCGCCGCCGCCCTCGACAGCGGGCGACGACGACGGCGGTATCGATCCGCTGGAACTCGACGAGGAAGAACTGGCCCGGCTGGCCGAGGATGACACCGTCCCGGCACCTGACGCGCTGGCTGCCGGACCGATCCAGCTCGCCATCATCGGCCGCCCGAATGCCGGAAAATCGACCCTGGTCAACGCCCTGCTGCACGACGACCGGGTTCTGACCGGACCGGAGCCGGGCGTTACCCGCGACAGCATTTCTGTTGACTGGTCATACAAGGATCGCGCCATCCGGCTTGTCGATACCGCTGGCATGCGTCGGCGCAGCCGTGTGCAGAACAAGGTCGAGCGGCTGTCGGTTTCGGATGCTTTGAACAGTGTGCGCCTGTCGCAGGTCGTCGTTCTGGTCATGGATGCCGAAAGCATTCTCGACAAGCAGGACCTGACCATCGCTCGGCACGTCGTCGAGGAAGGGCGCGCTCTGGTCGTCGCGGTGAACAAATGGGACACCGTCGCTGATCACAAGGCGGTCATCCGCCGCCTCAAGGATCGGCTGGAAACGTCATTGGCTCAGGTTCGCGATGTCGCGACCGTCACGATCTCGGCGCTGCGCGGCCAACGGCTGACCCTGCTGATGGATACGGTTCTCGAAACCTACGATATCTGGAACAAGCGGGTGTCAACGGCGCGTCTCAATCGGTGGCTCTATGCGATGATGGAGTCCCATCCGCCGCCGATGGTTTCGGGGCGGCGACTGAAGCTGCGCTATATTACTCAGGTCAAGGCGCGGCCGCCGACCTTCGCCCTGTGGTCGACGCGGCCGGACGAACTGCCCGACGCGTATTCGCGCTATCTGGTGAACGGGCTGCGTGACGCATTCGACATGCCGGGAGTTCCGATCAGGCTGTTGCTGCGCAAGATCAAGAACCCCTACGACAAGGGCTGATCGAACCGCAGCCGTCTTCATCATTTGGCGGGTCGATAGAGAAAGTCGTCCGGGAGGCCGAGGCGGCGGCAGGACTGGACCGCCGGCGAGGACGGCAGTACCGTCCTGTCGGCCATCCGGCCGGCCCACCGCAGGGCCCGCAGTTCCCAGGGCTTCGGCATCCACTCCCGTCCCAGTTCGAGGCGCTCGCGGATCCAGTCCGGCAAAATGGCGACCGCAGCCTTTATCAGCGATTGCTGTAGACGCCGGAACGGGCCGGGAAGTGCCGGAACGGTCCACATGATCTCCAGAAATTCGAACACGATCGGCGAGGGGACCAGACGTGGTGCCATGGCTTCGAACAGGGTGTCGAGATCGGCTTGCGTCGACGGAGCGCCGGTGGCGCCGTAAAGATCGGCGGCGGCTTTGCCTTCGCTCAGCAGGCAATCCCGCTCTGCAGCCGACAGCGGCCGCGCCAGTCTGTGATAGGCTTCCATGAAGCCGAAGCTCGCGGTCGCCTGAACCCAATTCAGCAATTCCGGGTCATTGGCACGATAGGCCATGCCCTCCAGGGTCGTTCCGGTTACGCGGCCGTGCCGGGCGACGACGCCGGCAATCATGGCTTCCGCCTTGCTGCGCGGGCCGTAGACGGTGACCATCGCAGCGAGCCCGGTACGCTGAAGTCGGGTCAGCGGCGCTGTACGAAAGCTGCTGTGCTGCCATACCCCATCGCGGATGCGCGGTTCGGCGAACTCCAGCAGCACGGCCCCGACGCCGCCGACGAACAGGGTAAGCGGGTTCTTGAACACTCGCCACGACACGGAATCGGGGGCCACCAGAGCGGGCTCGCCCACCGGTCGGGAAAAGTCGAACGTTAACGCGGATGGTGCATCGTCTGGCTGAAGCAGCCGGCTTGCTGTCCTGTCGATCCAGCCTGTGAACGGTAACGCCAACGTCGTCCATCCTCCGGCTTCATTGCCCGCACCAGGAACGCCGGCCATGCCGATACGTTCCCATCATTGCCAGGTGGGATGAAGCACGGCGGGGAGCAATCAGGCGATCGTATCGACGCCGTTCCGGTCGAGGCGGGCACCATTGAGCGTACAGGCCGTCTCGGCCAGTTGGACAAAGGCCTCCGTCACCGCATCGGGCATTGGATTCTTGTCCTCCGGCTCGCCCGGAAAACCTTCACGCCGCAGACCGGTCTCGACCGGGCCGGGATCGATGAGATTGACGCGCATCAGGCTTCGCGCCATCTCGGCGGCATAGGTGCGCACAAGCATTTCAAGGCCGGCTTTGGAAACGCCATAGCCGCTGAAATAGGCCGTCGGTGTATGGCCGGCGCTGCAGGTTACGAATAGTGCGCGCCCGGCGTCGGACTGTCTCAGCAGCGGGTCCATCGCGCGGATCAGGCGGTGATTGGCCGTCAGATTGACGGCAATCGAATTGTCGAAATCATCCGGCTTGGCATGGGCGAGCGGGGTCAGTGTGCCGAGCCGTGCCGCGTTGCCGACCAGTACGTCCAGCCGGCCGAACCGCTCCGCCAGCGACGATGCCAGGGCGTACACCCGTTCGCTTTCCGTCAGATCGATCGGAATGCCGACGGCCTTGCCGCCAGCCTCGGCGATTGAATCGTACACTTCTTCCAGGGCGCCGACGGTCCGGGCACATAGCAGAACGGTGGCCCCTTCGGCAGCGTATCGCCGCGCTACCGCCGCGCCAATGCCGCGTGACGCCCCGGTAACGAGTGCGATACGGCCTTCCAGCCGCCGTGAGGAGGAGAACCCGGAATCGGGGCTGGCGTCGGTCATGGGATAAAGAATTCCGTTGTCGTTGTTCAGCGGCGATAGGCGTCAGATGCGATGGGACATCACGGACGCCGCACTTCGGTCAATCCGGACAGTTCGGGCTGGCGCTCGGCATCGTCGCGGTCGGTCAGGCCAATCGGATAATCGCCCGTGAAACAGGCATCGCAGAATGTCGGGTTGGCCGGATCGCGCCTGGCTTCGCCCATGGCGCGGTACAAGCCGTCGATGCTGATAAAGGCGAGGCTGTCGACGCCGATGGCTTCGGCCATCTCTTCGACTGACATTCTATCGGCCAGCAGTTCCTCCTTGGCCGGGGTATCGATGCCGTAGAAGCAGGGATGAGCGGTCGGCGGGCTGGATATCCGCATATGCACTTCGCGCGCTCCGGCCTGGCGGACCATCTGCACGATCTTGCGGCTGGTCGTGCCGCGCACGATGCTGTCATCGACGAGGACCACGCGCTTGCCTTCGATCATCGAGCGGTTGGCGTTATGCTTGAGCCGCACGCCCAGATTCCGGATCTGGTCCGTCGGCTCGATGAATGTGCGGCCGACATAGTGATTGCGGATAATGCCGAGTTCGAAGGGTACGCCGCTTTCGGCGGCATAGCCGATGGCCGCCGGTACACCGCTGTCCGGAACCGGGATCACCGCATCGGACGGTGCCGGTGACTCTCGCGCCAGTTCCCGACCGATTTCCCGCCGCGCGGCGTAGACCGATCGGCCTTCCAGCGCGCTGTCGGGACGGGCGAAATAGATGTACTCGAAGACGCAGAACCGCGACTTTTTGGGCGCCATCGGGTGCAGGCTCTTGACGCCGTCGGCGGTCAGAACGACCATTTCGCCCGGTTCGATGTCCCGGATATAGGTGGCGCCGATGATGTCGAGCGCGCAGGTTTCCGAGGCGACGATGTTGGCCGTCGATCCCGACGGCGTTTCAAGGACACCCAGCACCAACGGCCGCACGCCCAGGGGGTCGCGAATGGCGATAACCATGTCCTTGGCCATGGCGACCAGCGAATATGCCCCTTCGATCTGACGGACCGCCTCGACCATCTTGTCGATAACCGATCCACCGAGGCTGGTGGCCATCAGATGGATGAGCACCTCGGTATCGGTCGTCGACTGGAACAGCGAGCCGCGCCTGACCAGCTGCCGACGCAGTTGATAGGCATTTGTCAGATTGCCGTTATGGCCGATGGCAAAGCCGCCGAACTCGAAATCGGCGAACAGCGGCTGGACATTGCGCAGGCGCGTGGCCCCGGTCGTCGCATATCGGTTGTGACCGATCGCCGCATGGCCGAGCAGCGCGTTCACCACGCCCGGCGCGTCGAACGTATCGCCGACATGGCCGAGAGCGCGGTGGGCGTGAAAGTGGAACGAGTCGCCGGCGGCGTCTTCCATGGAAACTATCCCGCAGGCTTCCTGGCCCCGGTGCTGCAGCGCATGGAGGCCGAGCGCGGCCATGGCCGCGGCTTCCGGATGGCCATGCACGCCGAAGACGCCGCATTCCTCGTGCAGCTTGTCGTCGTCGTGCCCGCTTTCATCCGTGATGTCGGCGATAGGCTGGAACGGATCAGTTGTCAGCATAGTCAATCGGCTCTCCCGATGGATGCGGCGCCCAGAGCCGCCGCAGGGCTAGTTTCCGTGCTCGATCAGGCTTTCCAGTCGACCGCGCGCGGAATCGCTGTAGCCGGTGTCAGGATTCTCAGGCGGCGTTGTAGCCGACGGGTCGCCATCACGGAAGCGAGAAGGGTCAAGTCGCCTCAGTCTTTCGTAAGAATCGAGCGTTTCATCGATGCGCCCCCGCATCCCGTCGGCTCGTCCCAGTCCGTCGGCCATGGTTTCGTCGGGTACCACCGAAACCAGTATTGCGGCGCCCCGGGCAACCATTGCCTCGGAGCGGGCATCTGCGACCCAGTCGGGGCGGGACGCCGGATCCGGGAAAAACCATACGATCACCAGATAGCCGAGCGATACCAGTGCCGCACCCCGCAAAAGACCGAACAGGAAGCCAAGCGATCTGTCGATGGCATTGATGGCCGATCCGGTGACCAGACGGGCGATATAGTGGCAGATGATCGACAGCACGATCAGGGTCACGATGAACACGACGGTTCCGCCGACGATATCAGCGAGCAGGTCCATACTGATATAGGTGCGGGCGACATCGCTTGCCACGGGAAACGTATACAAGGTCACCAGCGCAGCGCCAACCCAGCCGGCGATTGCAAGAACCTCGCGCGTGAAGCCCCGGAAGAACGCCAGAATCGCCGAGACGAACAGAATGCCCAATACCGCTATATCGCCCGGCGTCATTTGTATCGATCCCGCTGCATCATTCGAACATGTCCATCCGTTACCTGGTATACGTACCAAAGTCATGCATAGCCATTCCGGCTCAGTCCTGCAGGGCTATTGTTTCGGCCCCGACCAGAGTTCGTCGCCGAACATCGGCAACAGGTCTTCCACATGCGCCATTTCCGATACCTGAAGGGCGTCATGGCCGGAAACGGTGGCGGATTTGCGGCCTTGGCGTCCGCGCCGTACCGGCACGATGGCGCTGGTAAAGCCGAGTTTGACGGCTTCTTTCAGGCGTGTGTCCATCTGACTGACAGCCCTGATCTCCGCCGACAGGCCGATTTCACCGAAGACAACGGTTTCGCGCGGCAAGGGCTGGCCCGAAAGTGAGGACAGAAGCGCGGCGGCGACGGCAAGGTCGGCCGCCGGTTCCGCGATTCGAAGGCCACCGGCGACGTTCAGATAGACGTCGCGCGGCCCGATAGGCACGCCGCAGCGCGCTTCGAGAACGGCAAGCACCATGGCCAGACGGGCGTTGTCCCAGCCGACGACCGCGCGCCGGGGCGTGCCGAGCGGCGAGGGCGCCACCAGGGCCTGAATTTCCACGAGGACCGGCCTCGTGCCCTCCAATCCGGCGAACACGCTGGCGCCGGACACATCTCCGCGCCGGTCGGCAAGGAACAGTTCGGAGGGATTCTCGACCTCAAGAAGCCCTTCTTCGGCCATCTCGAACACGCCGATTTCGTCGGTCGGGCCGAAACGGTTCTTGATCCCGCGCAGGATGCGGAAATGGTGGCCGCGCTCACCTTCGAAATGAAGGACACAGTCCACCATGTGTTCCAGCACGCGCGGACCGGCGATGGCGCCGTCCTTGGTCACATGCCCGACCAGAAACAGGCAGATGCCACGCCGCTTTGCAACGCGGATCAGTTCCGACGCCGAGGATCGGACCTGGGCCACTGTCCCCGGCGCGCTGTCCAGACTGTCGATATACATTGTCTGGATCGAATCGATCACCGCCACCTTGGGGCCGTCGGCGCGGTCGAGGGATGCCACGATATCGCGGACACTGGTCGCGGAGGCCAGCTGGACGCCGGCGCCCGCCAATCCCAGGCGGGCTGCGCGCATGCGGACCTGCTCTACGGCCTCCTCGCCGGAGATATAGGCACAGCTCTGATCGGCCGCCATTCGGCATACGACCTGAAGGAGCAATGTCGATTTGCCGATGCCGGGATCGCCGCCGATCAGGATCGCGGAGCCCGGGACCATGCCGCCGCCGCAAACGCGGTCGAATTCCGCGATGCCGGAAAGGCGCCTCGGCGGATCGGCCGTGTGCTGGTCCAGGCCGACGAAGTCGATCGCCCGCCCGCGGCCCGCCGACAGTCCCTTGGGCCGGGTTTCCGGAGCCGCTTCTTCGACGATGCTGTTCCACGACCCGCACTGGTCGCACTGGCCCGCCCATTTGGTGTGAACGGTGCCACAGGTCTGACAGGTATATCGGGTCGATTGGCGGGCCATCCGTGTCTCATTCTCGGCTGCGTGGCGTATTGAGGGGGCTTACCGGGCCAACACGGGCATGGTGATCGGACCCTCACCGTGGCCGTTCACGAACTGGTCGACATAGGGATTGCCGGAGTTGAAGATTGTGTCGGCCGGGCCGGCCCAGATGATCCTGCCCTCGTACAGCATTGCGATTCGGTCTCCGATCTTGCGGGCGCTCGCCATATCATGCGTTATCGACAGAGCCGTCGCGCCCAGGCTTCGGACGCAGCGGACGATCAGGTCGTTGATCACGTCGCTCATGATCGGGTCCAGGCCCGTCGTCGGTTCGTCGAACAGCAGAATTTCCGGGTCGGCCGCGATGGCGCGCGCCAGCGCCACCCTTTTCTGCATGCCGCCCGACAGTTCCGACGGCAGCAATTCCGCAACCTCGGCATCCAGACCCACCATCGCCAGCTTGTCGACCGCGAGCGCGCGGGCCTGCGCCTTGTTCAGGTGGCCCCGCTGCAGCAGTGCGAAGCTGACGTTCCGCCAGACCGGCAGGCTGTCGAAAAGAGCCGAGCCCTGAAACAGCATGCCCACTTGCTGCATTCTTTCGAGGCGGGCACGGCGGCCCAGGCCGCGCGTTTCTTCGCCATCGATCCGGATACTTCCGGCGTCAGCCTCCATCAGCCCAAGCAGACATTTCAGCATCACCGATTTTCCGGTGCCCGACCCGCCAATGACAACCACGCTTTCGCCTTTGGCAATGGTGAGGTCGAGTCCGTCGAGGACGGATTTTTCGCCGAACGATTTGCAAAGACCGGCCAAAGCGATCTTGGGGACGGGGTGATCGTGCATCATCGCGAGAAGAAGACCTCTGTCAGCCCGTAGTTGAAGCACAGGATCAGGATCGAGGCGGAAACCACGGCGCTGGTCGTTGCCGCGCCGACGCCCTGGGCGCCGCCGCGCGAAGAATAGCCGTGATAGCAGCCCATCAGGGCGATGATGAAGCCGAACACCGCTGCCTTGACCAGCCCCGAGATGACGTCGATCGCCTCAAGATAGCCCCAGGTATTGCTGAGATGCACAGCCGGATTGAAGCCCAGCTTGTAGACCGCGATCAGGAACCCGCCGAAGACGCCGATAATATCGGCGACCAGAACCAGACATGGCAGCATCAGGGTGCCCGCGATCAGCCTTGGGGCGATCAGGTACTTCATCGGATCGGTCGACAGCGTGGTCAGCGCATCGATCTGGTCGGTCACGCGCATCGTGCCGATTTCCGCAGCCATGGCGGCACCGATGCGCCCGGCGACCATCAGCCCTGCAAGCACGGGCCCGAGTTCGCGGGTGATCGAGACGACGACGATCGTGGCAATCGCGTCTTCGGCATTGAACCGTGAAAAGCCGGTATAGCTTTGCAGCGCCAGCACCATCCCGGTAAAGAGCGCGGTCAGCCCGACCACCGGCAGCGAGTAATAGCCGATGTCGACCATCTGGCGGACGATCGCTCCGACATGGATTGGCGGGCGGAAGCAATGGCTGACGCCGGTGGCGGCAAAAATCGCGATCCGGCCGACGGCGGCCAGGAAGCCGAGAAACGAGCGCCCGATCGGCGCGATCGGGTTGAACGTCACGAAGACACCACGCGACGATGATAGCGACGGCCAAGATCAGTCAGGATCTCATAACCGATCGTGCCGGCTGCAGCGGCGACCCGGTCGACCGGCATGCCGGGCCCTATCGCCTCGACCCAATCCCCGGCCGCGAGCCCCGAGAGCGGCAGGTCCGTGACATCGACTGTCGTCAGATCCATCGAAACACGGCCCATTACCGGCACCTCCTCGCCATTTACCACCATCTTCCCCCGATTGCCGATCGATCGCAGATATCCGTCCGCATAGCCGATGGCAAGGGTGGCAACCGTCATCGGGCGGTCTGCCGTCGCTGTTCCACCATACCCGACCGCATCGCCGCGTCGAACGGAACGCACCTGAAGCACGCGGGCATGAAGTGAAATGACGCACTCCATGGGATTGTCGGCTTCGGGCGTCGGATTGACACCATACAGCGCGCATCCGGGCCGGGCGATATCCAGCCCCCGGCCAGCTTGCCGAAACATGGCCGGCGAATTGGCGATGCTGCCGGGTGCCGAGGGCAATTGGGCGCGGATGGCATCGAATGCCGCGCGCTGACGATCGAGCACCGGGCTGGCGGCGTCGTCGGCCGATGAGGGATGGGACAAATAGCCGGCGACCGAAATCGTCCCCAGCGATGCCGGATCGGCCGCAAGGGCTTCCTGTTCTTGCCAGGTGAGGCCCAGACGGTTCATGGCCGTGTCCAGGTGGATGAATGCCGGCCGCCGTGCGCCGATCGACTCGCACCATCGGCTCCAGCGCTGGATCTCTCCGGGGTGATTGAGAACCGGCATCAGTGAGGCCTGGTCGTAGTCGGCCTCGCATCCCGGCATCAGGCCATTGAGAATACCGATGCGGGCCTGCGGCAGAATCTGACGCAGGTCCAGACCTTCATCGAGATGCGCAACAAAGAAAAGCCGGGCGCCGGCCTCCCACAGGGCCGGGCCGACGATGGCGGCACCCAGGCCGTAGCCGTCGGCCTTGATGACGGCGGCAACCTCATCGGCCGCACCGGTGGCGACGAGCTGGCTGTAGTTTCGGGCGAGCGCGCCGGTATCGATGGTAAGGACGGCGCCGGCCCGCGCCGCCGCCCGGCTGCTCGTCGGAAAATCCGTCAACGGCACGGTCTCTAGCATCCTTTTCGGTACCTGGCCTTTTGCTGGTCGTGCGAGGCCGTTTCACCGGTCGCAGAAATGGGGTGGTTCACAAATCGCCGTCGGCATCGAAACGGGTCTCAAGATTCGAGAACCGGGTGTACGACCCTTCGAAATGAAGGTCCACCGTTCCGGTGGGTCCGTGACGCTGTTTGGCGACGATCACCTGGGCGATGTTGTGTATGCGTTCCATGCGCGATTGCCAATCGGCATGTTCGGGCGTCCCCGCCTCGGGTTCCTTTTTTTCTTCGTAATAGGCGGGGCGGTATACGAACAACACGACATCGGCATCCTGCTCGATGGAGCCGGACTCGCGGAGGTCAGCCAGTTGCGGACGTTTGTCTTCGCGCTGTTCCACCGCGCGCGACAGCTGGGAAAGGGCGACCACAGGCACGTCCAGGTCCTTGGCGATCATCTTAAGACCGCGTGTGATCTCGGAGATCTCCTGAACCCGGTTCTCGGCGTTGCGGCCGTTGGTGGTGGCACCGCGCATCAACTGTACATAGTCGACGACGATCATGCCGAGATCGTGTTGGCGCTTCAGGCGCATGGCCCGCGTGCGCAGCATGGAAATCGTCAGTCCGGCGGTATCGTCGACGAAAAGCGGCGTCGAGCGGATATCCTGCGCCGCCTCGACCAGCCGCGGGAAGTCCTTGCGGGCTATTTCGCCTTTGCGGATCTTCTCGCTCGAAATCTCCGCAGCGTCGGAGAGAATTCGGGTGCCCAACTGCTCCGACGACATCTCAAGTGAGAATACCGCGCAGACGGCCCCCTCGCGCCCCTCGTTGCGGGCATGGGCGCGGGCAGCGTTAAAGGCGATATTGGTGGCCAATGCGGTCTTGCCCATGCCGGGGCGGCCGGCGAGTATCAGCAGATCGGATCTTTGCAGACCGCCAAGCATCCGGTCCAGGTCAACGAGGCCGGTGGTGCAACCCGTAAGGGCGGTGTCACGGTTGAGGGCTTCGCTGGCCGACTGGATCGTGCGGTCGATGATCGTCGAGAACGATTCGAATTCCTTGCGGAAGTCCCCTTCGTTCGCCAGGACGTACAGTTTTTCCTCAGCGCTGCGAATCAGGTCGGGGGTGTCGAGATCGGGATCATAGTCCAGCGCCTCGTCCGTCGTCTCCTGGCCGATGCGTATCAGTTGCCGGCGGACATTCAGGTCGTAGATCGTCTTGGCGTAGTCCTCGGCCGAGCGGGGGGAAACCACGGCAGCCGAAAGCTCGGCGATGTAGCCGATTCCGCCGATGGTTTCCAGCTCGCCGTCGGCCTCGAAATACTGCTGCAGCGTTACCTCGTCGGCGACGCGCAGGCTTTGACGCAAGGTCGAGCAGGCGCTGTAGATCCGGCCGTGAATCGGCCAGAAAAAATGGTCCGGCTTCAGGAAATCCGCGACTCGGTCGATCAGCTCGTTGTCGAACAGAATTGCCCCGAGCAGTGCTTTTTCGGCGGCCTCGTTGGACGGCATGCTGACGGAGGCTTCCTGCCCATTTCCGGCAGCACGACCCGCGTCCGGCCCTGGCGGCCGATTCACGGCCGACGGGTCGGCGGGAAAGGAAACGCTGGATGAGTGCATCGATATGGGGTCGTTTGGCATGGCGGCACTCTAACCGGTTACGGTCGAAAGCGACAGCCTTCAAGCCCGTCACAAGACCATAACCGGATACGATCAGGCTGTGTGCCGATCGCCTCGCCAGCGCTAGGCCGGATTACGAAGCCCGCGCCGTTTCCGTGTGCGCCATAATGTGTTCGCGGTTGCCAGCGAACACCTCGCTCTCTCTTTCTGCGAGTCTTCGCTCATCATCGACCATATAGTCGCGGGTGCGGGGCAGGGTATCGACGTTCTTCGTGATCTGAAGCTGGAACACCATATGGCCCCGATGGCGGAAGGTCGCTTCGCTGGCGGCGAGATAAAATTCCCACATCCGGCAGAACCGCTCGTCATACAGGTCTCTTGCCCGGTCCCGGTTGGCGACGAACCGTTCGCGCCATAGCTTTAGTGTGTCGGCATAGTGAAGGCGGAGAATTTCAACGTCCGTCACCCACAGACCGCGGTTTTCGATCACGGGCAGCACTTCCGACAATGCCGGCGAGTAGCCGCCCGGGAAGATGTATTTGCGAATCCACTGATTGGTGATACCCGGCCCGTCCATGCGTCCGATGGAATGAATCACGGCAACGCCGTCGTCGGTCAGCAGATCGCGGATCCGTTCGAAGAACGCGGGATAGTGGGGAGCGCCGACATGCTCGAACATCCCCACGGAAACGATCCGGTCGAATTTCCCGGAGATGTCCCGATAGTCCGTCATGCGGAAGCCGACGCGGTCGGAAAGGCCGCTTTCCCGGGCGCGCCGATTCGAAACGTCGAATTGTTCCCGGCTCAGGGTGACGCCGGTGACGTCGCATTGCCCGATCGAGCCCAGATAGAGGCCCATGCCGCCCCAGCCCGATCCGATATCGAGCACGGACAGATCGCTGCGGTTCAAATACAGTTTCGACGCAAGGTGGCGTTTCTTCTCAAGTTGCGCACGTTCCAGGTCTTGGTGACCCTCTGTGAAATAGGCGCACGAATACTGGTGATCGTCATCCAGAAACAGGTCATAGAGTTCACCCGACAAGTCGTAATGATGCGCCACGTTGCGGCGCGACCGCTCTGCCGGATTGAACTGGTGCAATAGTCTGCGGATCGCCCGAAACGGCCGGCCGGCCTGCTCGAACGGCAATCGCCCGGAAAAGCCCATATTGCGGCTGACGAGGTCGAGCAAATCGTAGATGGTTCCACGCTCGACCCGTAGTGTGCCGTCCATATAGGCTTCGCCCAGGTGAAGTTGCGCGTTGAAAAAGAGTTTGCGTGGCAAGGCCGGGTCGGTCAGCCGGATAACAACCCCTGTATCGGGAGGGGCGTCGCCGAAGTGATGCCGTTCATTCGACGGGTCGATCACCGTCAACGATCCGGACCGCACCAGTCGATTCAGCAGTCGGGCTAGGAGCATGTCCTTCTCCTGCATAGCCGGGCCCGTGACATGCCGCCAATCGCAGGCGGTGCGAGCCCTATCGCACCATCAAAGGGTCATAATTACACCACCGGACGACCACATCTGTAAATATGTCATCCGCTCTTCGTTCGTGTTGACGTGGATTATCGGGATGGATGGCACGAAAAAAAGGGGACACCCGATGGTATCCCCTTTTTGCACGAACTTTTCTGCGTCCGGTTCAGGCAGAAGGCTGCTCGGCGCCTTCGTCGGTCTGTGGTTCCCCCGGGGCGGCCATCGCTTCGTTTTCGACGTCCTCTTCGAGATCGGCGCGGGTCAGCGCGCGGCCGCGACTGGTTTGCTGATCAGCTTCATCCTGGGAACGGGCGACGTTGACGGTAATGTCGGCGTAGACCTCAGGGTGCAACTGCAGCTGAACGGGGAAGATGCCCAGTGTCTTGATCGGTCGGTCAATCACGACCTGATTGCGCCCGACCTTCAGATCGTCGTCGCCCAACTGGTCCGCGATATCCCGGGCTGAAACCGAGCCGTAAAGCTGTCCGCTCTCGCCGGCCTGGCGGATGATGACGATCGCCTTGCCTTGCGCCCGTTCCTTGACCGCCTCGGCTTCCTGTTTTTGCTTCAGGTTGACAGCCTCTAGCTTGACTTTCTGGGTCTCGAAGTAAGCCAGATTGTCCTTGGTCGCACGAAGCGCCTTTTCCTGCGGCAAAAGAAAATTGCGGGCGAAGCCTGGGCGAACTTTGACGACATCGCCCATCTGACCCAGTTTTTCGATCCGCTGTAAAAGGATCACGTCCATGATCAGTCCTCCTCATCGGGCCGGCTGCGCATCGATCTTTCGCGCATCCGGGCCCATTGCTCAATAATCCCAAGTCCGGCGACGACGAGCGCGAGCCATCCGGACATCAGAACCAGCACATAAAACAGCGTCAGGATCAGCACCCTGGCCGGTTTCCCGATCGTCACCACATGAACGACCGAAACGCCGACCAGAAAGAAAACCAGGACCAGCAGGACGACGGCATTGCGCGATACAAGAGCGGTGACCGATCCCTCGATCAACGATCCGCTTGCGAACGCCACCGCGACCAGAACGACGAAGGCGCCGGATACCCAGGCTGGCGGCGCCACGGTCATGGCCCCGAAGTCAGGCCTGAGCGTCTGACCGAAACGCCTGAGCATCCCGTTGGCGATCCCGATATTGACGATCGACCAAAGCACCCAGTAGATGCCGAGAGCCGCAGGCAGCGATACTGCCATCGATTGCGCGATCATCTCGATCTCGTCCTGCGACATGCCGAGATCCATGGCCAGCATCACACCCTGCAGTGGCTCCCGCATGGTCGCCAGCATCAGTCCGGTCAACCCGCCATCATAGCCGGCGAACGCGAATCCGGCGATCGTTATGATCGTGACCGCGTAGCCGACCATCAGCGTCAGCAACTGGCCGCTGCTGAGTCTCCGGAAGCTGCCGTCACCGGCAGGCTGAAGGGGTGTCAGCGCCGCCCAGCTCAAGACAACGACGGGTATCGCCACCGTCAACAGGAACATCGGCAACACCGGAAGCCACAGGATGCCAACTGTCACAGCGCCGACGGCCGCCCCGCGAAGGGCGAATGCCGGTCCTGACGACAGGCCCACCATATAGAGTGGTACGGCGGCGACCCAGGAGAGGAAGAGCGCGACAGGCCCTCCGACGACCGCAGCAAGAATGCAAAGAGCGCTTGCCACGCCACCGGCAACGGCTTGCGGCGTCTTACCGGTAATCATTCGGGGACCCCGCTATCGTGCCGAAATCGATTCTGATCCTTGGCTGTATTGACTGGTCCTATCTGATGACGAACGGCAACAGGGCAAGCTGCCGGGACCGCTTGATGGCCCGGGCCAGTTCGCGCTGCTTTTTCGCCGAAACGGCAGTGATCCGGCTCGGCACGATCTTGCCGCGCTCGGAAACGAATCGGCTCAGGAGCTTGACGTCCTTGTAGTCGATCGCCGGGGCGTTTGCGCCGGAGAAGGGGCATGTCTTCCGACGGCGGAAGAATGGACGGCGGGTTTGTGCTGCACTCATCGTTCGCCTCCTTGATTCGCAGCCGGGCTGCGTTCACGGTCACCACGTTCGCGGTCCGGACGCGGACCCCGGTCTTCCCGCGGCCCCCGATCTTCACGTGGCCCCCGGTCGCCGCCGGGACGGTCGCTACGGCCGCCACGTTCGGTGCGCTGCTGCGCCATGACGGACGGTCCTTCCTCCAACTCCTCGACCTTGATCGTAAGGTGGCGAAGAACTTCCTCGGTCAGACCCATCTGGCGTTCCATCTCATGAACGGCCGGGGCCGGAGAATCGATGTTGAGGTGAACGTAATGGCCTTTGCGGTTCTTCTTGATGCGGTAGGCGAGTGTCTTCAGGCCCCACATTTCCCGCTTAGTTACCTTGCCGTCGCCGTCTTCTATGGCTTTGGCAAAAGTGTCCGTCATCGATTCGACCTGAGTGGACGGAACGTCCTGGCGAACGATGTACGTGCATTCGTAAAGTGGCATAAGAGTATATACTCCCTCTGGCTGATACCGATGCGCCGCCCACTCCCAAGTCTGCCGCCGTATAGACGGTGCCAGACTCCAAGCATGGCAAAACGCACCTAGCCGACCGCACCAATGCGGCCGGCAAGGAGTTCCGGTGAGGCGCGCACTATAGCGACGGTGAACAACTCTTCAAGGGGTTTCGTCGCCGTTGTGTGCCGCCCAGGTGGCTTGACACCGCCGCCTCAGCCGCTATGAGTGGCCGCAATTTTCGCGGCGGCGTTTTCGCGCAGGCTGACGGTCCTGGCGGTTGACGGCATCTGTGACACGGTTGGGACATTAACGATGAAGCGAGCGTTCGTATTCCCCGGGCAAGGCAGCCAGACTGTCGGTATGGGCAAGGCGCTGGCGGCGGCTGACCCCGTGGCGCGCGCGATCTTCGAGGAGGTCGACGACGCCCTGGGCGAGAAGCTGTCTAGCCTGATGTTCGACGGTGATCCGGAAACGCTGAACCTGACGCGCAATGCGCAGCCGGCGCTGATGGCCGTGTCGGTGGCGGCAACGCGGGTCCTGCTGGAAAAGCTTCAGCGCCCGGCGCATCAGGCGGCATCTTTCGTTGCCGGACACAGTCTCGGCGAATACTCAGCCTTCGTGGCGGCCGGATGTCTGAGCGTAGGCGATGCGGCGCGCCTGCTGAGGCTCAGGGGCGACGCGATGCAGCGGGCGGTTCCGGTGGGCGAAGGAGCGATGGCCGCTGTTCTGGGTCTTGATATGGAGGCCGTCGAAGCGATTGCCGCCGAGGCCGGGAAAGCTGGGGCCGGGCACGCTGAGGCGGGGCAGGCGGACGACCTCGTATGTCAGGTTGCCAACGACAATGCGCCGGGGCAGATCGTCGTCAGCGGCCACAAGGGGGCAATCGAGCGCGCCATCGACCTGGCGGCGGCGCGCGGCGCCAAACGCTCGATGCTGCTGCCGGTCAGTGCGCCGTTCCATTGCAGTCTGATGGCGCCGGCCGCCCGCGTGATGGCCGACGCTCTGGCACAGATCGATCTCGGGGCGCCACTCGTGCCGGTTGTCCCGAACATGACGGCTACGGCCGTGACCGACCCTCCCGAACTTCGCCGGCTTCTGGTAGAGCAGATTACTGGTCGGGTGAGGTGGCGCGAGAGCGTCATTCATATGCGCAGTGCCGGGGTCGATCAGTTTGTCGAACTCGGGGCCGGAAAAGTGCTGTCCGGTCTGAGCCGACGTATTGACAAAGGGGCGTCCGCTCTTTCTCTTGGCACGCTTGAGGATATCGAAGCCTTCGTCGCGACGACGGTATAGAGTACGGTTTTGGTTTGTGGTCTCGGATCATGTCGCGGACATGGTGATGCGCCTGAACCCGATGATCTTGGGCGACAGAAAGAGCCACGGCGGAAGGAACGTCAGACATGGATGATCTCACCGGCAAGGTTGCTCTTGTTACCGGCGCATCCGGCGGCATCGGTAGCGCCATTGCCCGATTGCTGCACAGTCGCGGCGCATCCGTCGCACTCGCCGGAACGCGCGAAGACCGGCTGGCGGCAGTCGCAGCGGATCTCGGGAACGAGCGGACGGCGCCCGCGATCGGCGATCTCTCGACAGCCGACGGTGCAACAGCAGTCGCCAAAGCGGCCGAGGAAGCATTCGGCCCGATCGATATTCTGGTCAACAATGCCGGACGCACGCGGGACAATCTTGCGATGCGCCTGAAGGACGACGATTTTCTCGACATTCTCAACGTCAATCTGATGAGCGCGTTCAGGCTGTCGCGTCATGTGATGCGGTCGATGATGAAGCGCCGCTGGGGGCGCATCGTCAACATCTCCTCGGTCGTCGCATTTCATGGCAATCCGGGTCAGGCAAATTATTCGGCGTCGAAGGCCGGTCTGGTCGGTATGAGCCGCTCACTTGCAGCGGAGTTGGCTGTCCGCGGGATCACCGTGAACTGTGTCGCGCCGGGCTTCATAAAGAGCGACATGACCGATTCCCTTACCGACGAGCAGCGTGAGAAGATCCTCGGAACCATTCCGGCGGGACGATTGGGCGAGCCGGACGAAGTTGCCGAGGCCGTTGCCTTTCTGTGCCGGAGTGGGGCCGGATATATGACCGGTCAGACCTTGCATGTGAACGGTGGCATGATAATGCCCTGAGGACGAGCCTGAAAGGCGGAGTTGTACTGGTCAGTCGGAATCAGGTGTGTTACACGACCTTCCGAAATCGCCGACCGGAACAGCTCGTTTTGTTTCCTGTCGGACGAGTAGTACATAGGCATGACGACCATTTGAAAGGTTCCAGAAGATGAGTGATGTCGCTGAGCGCGTTAAGAAGATTGTTGTCGAACACCTCGGTGTTGAGGAAGGGAAGGTCGTCGAGACCGCCAGCTTTATTGACGATCTGGGGGCTGACAGCCTCGACACCGTCGAGCTGGTGATGGCATTCGAAGAGGAATTCAGCGTCGAAATCCCTGACGATGCGGCCGAAAAAATCCTGACCGTTCAGGATGCGATCGACTTCATCAAGCAGAACTCGGCCAGCTGACCGCAGAGGGCTGCCCGGGCTCCGGAATCGGGGTCGAATGGGGGCATTGGTACGGAACTCAGCCGGCCATCCGTCCGTCCATTTCGGGCAGACCGTAATTCAGGAATGAGGGCAGTAACCGATATGCGGCGCGTCGTGGTAACCGGCCTCGGGATGGTGTCGCCACTCGGAAACGGTGTGGCATCCACCTGGGAAAACCTGCTGCAATGCAGATCGGGAATTTCTCGGATCGATACGTTCGAGACGTCCGATCTGCCGAGCAAGATTGCAGGCAACATCAAGTGGGGTGACGGAACCGGCGGTACCTTCTGTCCCGATCCGGTTGTGGAACCCAAGGACCAGCGGAAGAACGATCGCTTCATCATCTATGGCATGGTTGCTGCCGATGAAGCGGTTCGGTCCTCGGGCTGGCAACCGGAGGGCGACGAGGCACGCAATCGCACCGGTGTGATGATCGGTTCGGGAATCGGCGGGCTTCAGACCATCGCCGACGGGGCGATTACCTTGAAGGAAAAAGGGCCGAGGCGAATTTCGCCCTTCTTCATCCCGTCAGCCCTGATCAATCTCGTTTCGGGGCAGGTCTCGATACGATATGGCTTCCGAGGACCGAATCATGCGGTCGTAACCGCCTGTTCCACCGGCGCCCACGCGATCGGCGATGCGGCAAGACTGATCATGTTGGATGACGCGGATGTGATGATCGCCGGCGGTGCCGAGGCAGCGATCACGCGTCTTGGAATAGCCGGCTTTTCTGCCGCCCGCGCCTTGTCCACGAAGTACAACGACACGCCGGAAGTTGCGTCACGGCCTTATGACGTCGGCCGCGACGGGTTCGTCATGGGCGAAGGAGCCGGCGTTCTCGTCCTGGAAGAACTCGAACACGCCCAAAAGCGTGGCGCGACGATCTACGGCGAAGTCATCGGCTATGGCATGTCCGGGGATGCCTATCATATCACCGCTCCGGCCGAAGACGGCAACGGCGGGTATCGATCGATGTCGGCGGCGCTGAAGCGGGCCGGAATCGCACCGGAGCAGGTCGACTATATCAATGCGCATGGAACATCGACGCCGCTTGGCGACGAAATCGAGTTGGGCGCCGTAAGGCGATTGTTTGCTGGTCACGAAGACAAGATCTGCATGTCTTCAACCAAATCGGCCATCGGCCACCTGCTGGGTGCGGCCGGGGCGGTAGAGGCGATCTTCAGTCTCTTGGCCATACGCGACGGTGTCGTGCCGCCAACTCTGAATCTCAACTCGCCTTCCGAAGCTTGCCAGGGCGTGGATCTGGTGCCGAATGCCGTCAAGGAGAAGCCGGTCAAGGTGGCGCTGTCGAACAGCTTTGGCTTCGGCGGCACCAATGCCAGCCTCGTTTTTCGCGGTCTGTGATCCATTCTCGATAATCCGGTATTCGCCATGGGGGGCTTCGCAGCCGATGGAAGGGCGGTCGGGATAACACCGATGCCGGCTGCATCTCCGTCGGCAGCACCTCGATCGGATCCAATGGCAGCAGCATGACGAACTTCCTCAAAGGTATGGCGGGTCTGTTTGCCGGCCTGACGCTGCTTGTCCTTGTCGCGGCCGGCGGGGCAGGTTTCGTCCTGTGGCAGGCATGGCAGCCGGCGCCGGTCGAGGACGAGGTCGTCGTTGTCGTGCCGCGCGGCATCGGTGTCGGTGCCATTGGCGAAATCCTGGCGGCGGAAGATCTCGTACCGTCCCGCTGGCACTTGATGGTATGGAGCCTTCTGCTGCCGGACGATCGCTCGCTGAAAGCTGGCGAGTATGCTTTTCCGCCCGGCGCCACCGGCGGAGAGATCATCGGGATTCTTCGCGCGGGCCGAACGATCCAGCACACACTCACGATCCCCGAAGGACGGACCAGTTTCGAAATCGTCGAGTTGTTGCGCGCCGACGACCGGCTGACGGGAGAGATCGAGGCGATACCCCCTGAGGGTGCCCTGCTGCCGGAGACTTACGCCTTTACACGCGGAGACGGCCGGCAATCGCTGGTCGACCGGATGGAATCGGAGATGTCGGCGGCAGTCGAGCGCCTGTGGACCCAACGGGACGAGAGCATACCGCTGGAGACGCCGCAGGACGCCGTTATCCTTGCCTCCATCATCGAAAAGGAGACGGGCGTGGCGGGCGAGCGCGACCTCGTTTCTTCCGTGTTCATCAATCGCCTCCGGCAAGATATGCCGCTGCAATCGGATCCGACGGTCATCTACGCGCTGACCGAAGGGCGCGAAGCGCTCGGGCGCACACTTTTCCGCAGCGATTGGGACGTAGACCATCCCTACAACACCTATCGCAACGACGGATTGCCTCCAGGTCCGATCGCCAACCCGGGCGTGGAAAGTCTGCGCGCCGCCATGAATCCGGCCGAGAGCAATTATCTCTATTTCGTCGCCGATGGAACCGGCGGTCATGCCTTTGCGCAAACGCTGGCCGAGCACAATCGAAATGTCGCGGCATGGCGGCGTGTTCGCGACAGGTCCGACCCGCCAGATTCCCCTGATCTTGAAGACGGCTGACGCTTGGCGCTTCAGGCTTCGTCCATTGGTGGTTTCGAGGGCGCCCGACTGAGCAGCAGGTCGACGATCGGCCAGGGGAGAATCTGCCCGGCCCGCGCGGCCACGGCCATGGCAAGGGGAAAAGCGATCCGGCCCCGGCCTTTGGCGAGTTTGCGCCGGATAATTTCGGCGGCCTCATCGGCGGTCATCTTGAATGGCATCCGATAGGGGTTGCGCGCCGTCATCGCCGATTCGACGAAACCGGGCAGGATGACCGAAACCGACACCCCCGATCCCTTCAAAGCCACGCGCAGACTGTCGCCATAGCTGAGCACCGCCGCCTTCGATGCGCAATAGGCCGGCGCACCGGGAAATCCACGCAATCCCGCCAGTGATCCCATCAGCGCTACCTGGCCGCGGCTTCGGGCGCGCATTCGGGGCAAGAGTGGCAGAACCGTATTGAGCATGCCGGTTACATTGACGGCGAAGATCCGGTCGATCTGTTCACGAGATTCCGATCCGCCTTCGCCGCCGCCTGAAATTCCGGCATTGGCGATGGCAAGATCGATTGGCGTGTCGTGATCCACCCGTTCCAGCCAATCCGTCACAAAGTTGGTGTCGGTGACGTCGATAGTGGCGCTGTGAACGTCGGCGCCGGCGTCGCGAACCTTGTCGGCGACCGCGTCGAGACGTGCCTGATCCCGTCCGATGAGAATCAGGCGGCGCCCGGGTCGAGCATATGAACGCGCCAATGCCGCACCGATGCCGCTTGACGCCCCGGTGATCAGCACGGTTGCGGGATCCTTGAGAAAGTCTCTGGTCGGGGCGGTCAGCATGTTCGGGGTCTCCGTCTCGTGGCGTCTCCCGCCTTGTTGCAGGGCGGTTCCGGGCGTATAAGGGGCGCCAATACTGGCGCCCGTAACCGGAATGTTTCATTGACCACACCCACAACGCCGCCGTCCACCGGTGCGTCTGCCGGAACCGTTGCAACCCCGATCGTCGTGAGCATGACGGGGTTTGCGCGTGTCGAGGGCGGAAACGATCGGCTGGCATGGATCTGGGAGGCCCGGAGTGTAAACGGGCGCGGCCTGGATATCCGCACCCGGTACCCGCAGGGGCTGGACGCCATGGACGGCATTGTCCGGTCAGCCGCCACCCCGCGGTTTCGACGGGGGACGATCACCGTTTCGCTGACGCTGCGCCGTCCCGAAGGGGCAACAGGATACGCCGTCAACGAGGCGTTGCTTGACCAATTGGTCAAGTCAGTCCTGAAGCGGACACCGTATGACACTGTCTCGGTCGAGTCGCTTCTTTCCGTTCGCGGGGTTGTGGAACAGGCCGATCCGTCTGCGGCTGAGATGACGGGAGACGATCAGGCGGAAATCGAAGCCGATCTCGGCCGAATGCTGGAAACGCTGGCCGCTTCCCGGGCCGGTGAGGGCGGGAGGCTCGGTCCGGTCCTTGGCGGACAGGTCAGCGACCTTCGGGCCCAGACCCGCGAAGCCGCGACCACAGCCGATATGCAACCCGCCCATATTCAGGAAAAGCTCAACCGGGCACTCGCAGATCTTCTGGGGCCGGCACCCGGGCGCGACAACGCCCCCACGGACGGATCAGGCGAAGGGCAAGGCGAGGGTGCTGCGGCGCCCGGTGTCAACCCGGAACGGCTGGCGCAGGAAGTGGCATTGCTCGCTTCCAAGGCGGATGTCCGCGAAGAACTGGATCGCCTCAATGCCCATCTGGATCAGGCGGAGGAGCTTCTGGCGTCCGGTCAGCCGGTTGGCCGTCAACTGGATTTCCTGTGTCAGGAATTGAACAGGGAAGCCAATACCCTCTGCTCCAAAGCCTCAACGGTTGCGCTGACCCGGATCGGTATGGCGATGAAGGCGGGCATCGAGCAATTCCGCGAACAGGTGCAAAACGTCGAATGACAGAACGAAACCACGATAACGATCCCCTGGGCAGCGCTTCCGGCCCTGTGCGCCGCCGCGGCCTGATGCTCGTGCTGTCGTCGCCGTCCGGGGCCGGCAAAACGACGATTTCCCGCGCATTGCTGGATCGCGACGATAACCTTTCGATGTCTGTCTCGGTGACGACACGCATCATGCGGCCGGGCGAGCGCGAGGGCATTGACTACAGCTTCATCAGCCGCGAACGATTCGACGCGATGGTGCGCGACCACGATCTCCTTGAATATGCGGAGGTGTTCGGTAACGCCTATGGCACGCCCAAGGCCGAGGTCGACAGCCTGCTTGCCGGCGGCCGCGACGTTTTGTTTGATATCGATTGGCAGGGGACGCAGCAACTCGCGGAATCCGCCCGTGACGATCTGGTCAGCGTGTTCGTGCTGCCGCCATCTCATGACGAGTTGGAGCGCCGGCTGCGGGCGCGGGGGCAGGACACCGACGACGTCATTGCCACACGCATGGAAAAAGCGGCCGACGAAATGAGCCACTATTTCGACTATGACTATGTCATCGTCAACGAGGACCTGAATGCCAGTATTGCCGCCGTCGAATCCGTGTTGCAGGCCGAGCGGCTGCGCCGGACGCGGCAGATCGGGCTGAGCGGCTTCGTCAAATCCCTCCAGGGGCGCGATCAGGGCCGGATCTGAGGGGCCGCGGCCTGGTCCTGTCCGTTCCCGCGCAAATCCGACAGTGCATGGGCGAGGCGCACGAACGCGTCGATGTCGAGTTGCTCGGCTCTCAGGGTCGGCTCGATTTCTGCGGCCCGCAAAAGCTGATCCGCCGCCCCGAGCGATTTCAGGCTCGCCCTCAACATTTTTCGGCGCTGCCCGAATGCCGCCGCCGTCACAGCCTCAAGGGTCGGCAGATGGACTGCCTGCCGGTCAGCGCGCGGGGTAAGCCGAACGACCGTGCTGCGGACTTTCGGCGGCGGGGTGAAAGCGCCCGGCGGCAGTTCCATGACGCGCCGTACCGTGGCCGCCCACTGGGTGATGACCGAGAGCCGTCCATACGCGCCGCTGCCCGGCGGGGCGAGCAGCCGATCCGCCACTTCTGCCTGAAACATCAGCGTCAAGCTGTCGAAGTCATCGATCGACCGCAGCCAGCCGATAAGCAGCGGTGTGGCGATATTATAGGGCAGGTTGGCGACAATGGCCCGCGGAGCCGGGACGAGGCTGACGAAGTCGGTTGCAAGGGCGTCGGCTTCGATCACCGAAAGCCGTCCGTCAGCGGCCTCGATCAGAGACTCCAGAGCGGCAATGCAACGCCGGTCTTTCTCCACGGCAACGATCCGGGCTGCCGGTGATTCGACCAGTGCGCGGGTCAGTCCCCCGGGGCCGGGCCCGATTTCCGCCACTGACATGCCGGGCTCGATTCCGGCCCGGGCCACGATCCGGCGGGTCAGGTTCAGATCCAGAAGAAAATTCTGTCCGAAGGCTTTACTTGCGCGCAAGCCGGCCGATCGTATCACCTCGCGCAGCGGCGGAAGGCCGTCCAGTGTCATCGGGGCAAGTCCGCCCGCCGACCCGCCATATCCGCGGCGAGTTTCAGCGCCTCGATAAAGCTTTCCGCGCTGGCCGATCCCTTGCCGGCGATATCGAGCGCCGTCCCGTGATCGGGAGACGTTCGCACGATCGGCAGGCCGAGCGTGACATTGACGCCACGGTCGAAGTCGATCGTCTTGATCGGGATCAAGGCCTGATCGTGATACATACAGACCGCCGCATCGTACCGGGCACGGGCGGCGGGGTGGAACATTGTATCGGCGGAAAGCGGCCCCCGGAACACGACCCGGCGCGCCATCTCGGCCCCCAGGATGCCAATCAGCCGTTCGGACGCCGCCGCGATGCCGGGTGCGATCACCGTCGTCTCTTCATCGCCGAACCGGCCGCCTTCTCCGGCATGCGGGTTGAGCCCTGCGACCGCGATGCGCGGTGCGGCAATGCCGAAATCTTGGATCAGGGCAATGGCGGTCGTTGCCAATGTCTCGCCAATCAGGTCCGCGTTCAGGGTCTCGGCAACCGTTGCCAGGGATTGGTGAATGGTGACCGGGACGACCCGCAAATCGGCGCAAGCCAGCATCATGACCGGCTTCGCTGTGCCCCCGCAAAGAGCCGCCAGATATTCGGTATGACCGGGATGGGAAAATCCGGCCCGGTAGAGCGTTTCCTTCTGAATCGGCTGAGTGACCACCGCACCGGCGCTGCCGTCGAGACAGAAGGAAACAGCCCGATCGATACTGGCGATAACGGCGGCGGCTGACGCCGGCGACGGGTGCCCCGGATCGGCCGTGATGCTGGTGCCGACG
Organism: Fodinicurvata sp. EGI_FJ10296; assembly: GCF_040712075.1. Lineage (NCBI taxonomy): Bacteria > Pseudomonadati > Pseudomonadota > Alphaproteobacteria > Rhodospirillales > Rhodovibrionaceae > Fodinicurvata > Fodinicurvata sp. EGI_FJ10296. Next base: position 189,997 of record NZ_JBFCVL010000002.1, on the reverse strand, counting down.
GGCAGGACGGGCAGGGCATCGGGGAAATGACGCTCTGCGTCCGCAGGCGCCGCGATTTCCCTGATCGGCACATCCAGACCCAATCCATCGGCAATAGCGGACAGGCGCCGAGGATCGTCGATCGCGAAGAATGGGGCAAGGCCTGACGAATCCGCGCGACGCCACGCGGCGAGCGTAAGCTCACCGCCGATGCCCGCCGGCTCCCCCATGGTTACCGCTGTCGGTTTCCGCCCTGTCATTCCCGGATTTCGACATAGGCCGCGTTGCGCAGGTCGCGCATGTACCGGCGCTGCATCATGTCGAGACGCTCTCGCGTCAGGCTCGCCCGGACCTGCTCTCGCGATGGTGCCGTTGTCGTCGGGCGCTCCCGGTCGCAGACCATATAGATGATGACGCCGCCGTCGATGCGATATGGAGCCGTCGGCTGGCCGATCGGAAGATCCGCGATCAGCGACCTGACACTTTGTGGCAGCAGGCCGAGGCGCCCACTTCCGGCATCGGTGGTTTCCCCGATACCCAACTCGTCCGCACGTTGCTGCAACGAACCACAGCCGCGGACGTTCCGGCTGACGTCGTGGGCGATCTGCAGCACGGCGTTGGAGTGGTCCTGCGGTGCGTTCGGCGGCACCGCCAGCGCGAAGCGCCGAAGATCGACGATGGTGTCGTTCTCCGACGGCATCAGGGACTGACGCGTGTCGCGCACCCGCATGATGTGATAGCCGGATGTCGATCGGATCGGGCTGGTCGTCGTGCCGGCCGTTGCACCCTGCAGGGCCGCCGCGATGTCATCGTCCAGTTGCGCAACGGGGACCCACCCGATGTCGCCACCTTCGGTGGCGCCGGCCCCCTGGCTGAACTGCCGGGCGATGTCGGCAAAGGAGGCACCGGAGCGGATCTCGGATACAAGGCGATCCGCAAGTTGACGCATTTCGGCCTCTCCGGCGGATCCGTCGACGGAAAGGTAGATCTCGGAAAGCAGATATTCCGTCTCGCCGCGTGTCGCCTCGATTTGTGCGATCATGTCGTCCACATCGGATTCGCTGATCGCGACCTGCGAGCCGTATCGACTCTGGACGAGGCGTGCCCAGGCTATCTGTGCTTCCAACTGGTCGCGCAATGTCGATACCGGCACCCCGTTGTTGCCCATCATGCCGAGAAAGGCCTCCCGGCTCATGCCGTTACGCTGGGCGATGTCGGCGAGGGCCTCGTCGATCTGGGCATCGGTTACCTCAATGTTGAAGCGGTCGGCTTCCTGGCGCTGCAGCTCCTCGTCGATAAGCGTCCTCATCACCTGCGAGCGCAGTCGCTCGCGGTTCTCGGCCGTGTTGGCGAGACCGGATGCCACCAGGGCGAGCCTGACCCGGCCATCGACCTCGGACGATGTAATGGCGCCGTCATCGACCACGGCTGCAATTCGCTCGACCGACTGCGCCTCGGCAGAAAAGGGAGACACAAGAATAATCGCCGCAAACACTGCTGCGATCAGTGAGGTGAAGGTCGTCAAGCTTCGTCGATACAACATCATGGTTCGCCGTCTTTCGCCTTGGGTCGATACAGTCGGTACATATGTACGGGCGCCGCATCGCGGTTTGAAGCGTCGGTTCCGGGATGGTGCCGGTGGCTGGTGCCCAGTGGCCGGCCGCCGGGATCGATTGTCAGCCGTCCTCGATATAAAGCAGCGTCGCCGCGCCCAAAAGCAGTGTCGAGAACGCAGGCGCCCAGGCCGCCAGAAGAATCGGCAGGTTTTCAGCCGCGCCCAGCGCCCTGACGATATCACTGAAAACGAATACAAGGAAACCTGTCACGATGCCGGCAACGCTCATGGCCAGGGCGCCGCCACGGCGGGTTTGCCGAAGCGAAAATACGGCCGCGAACAGGACCATCGCGGAGAACAGCACCGGCTGTGACAGCAGCGACTGAAACCGCAGCCGATGGGACCGAGCCGAAAAGCCGGCACTTTCCATTGTTTCGATGAAGTCCGGCAGCGTCCAGAACGATATCGTGCGTGCCGACGCAAAGCTGTTCTCGATCCATCCTGCCGTCAGGGTCGTTGGAACAGTCAACGTCTCGTGCACCGTCGGACGGCCGGCGCCTTCCAGTACATAGGCATTTTGCAGGCGCCATTCGTTGTCGCCCAGATCCGCCGACATGGCGTCGATTCTCGTCTCGAAGGCCTCGCTGTCGTTATAAAGGAAGAAGGTGACATCATTCAGGGAAATGCCAGGCCCGTCGAGTACACGGGCGAAAATGACCGACGTGCCGTCGTCGTCGCGTTGGCGCAGCCATAATCCGCCGCCGGAGATGTCCAGCACCGTCTCCCGCCCGGAGAACCACTGTGCCTCTTCCTCTTCGTACATCGCCAGCATGGTCGCCGACAGCGGATTGAGAACGGCAATCATCGCTGCGCCGAGCAGGGCGGCCGCGGCAATGACGGGCAACGTGAACTGCCAGACGGAAAGGCCGGCTGACCGGATGACGACCAGTTCGGAACTGCGATTCATTCGCCAGAAAGTGAACATCGCACCGAACATGACGGCGAATGGAAATACGAGTTCGACCACTTCCGGCATCTTCAGAACGGAAAGCCGCAGCGCCACGCCCATGGTGATGTCGGGCCGGTCGGCGCCCCGCCTGAGCATTTCCACATATTCGAACATCAGAATGATGCCCAGAAGGATGGCCATGATGGCGGCAAACCAGGTGAGGAACTGCCGGACGATGTATTTGAACAGCACGCGATTTGGCATCATTGCGGTGCCCCGGCAATTGGCTGCTCGATTTTCGAGCGCGGCATCGGCGGCGGCGGTTTCGGACGTCTGTGCAGCAGGTGCATGCCGACTCCGAAGCCGGCCACCGGCAAGAGATAAAGTACCGGAAAGAGCATGAGGTTGTTTTGCAGAACGTTGTCGAGGCCGAGTGACATCGCCTGGACCAGGACGACGGCCAAAACCGCGAGGGATACGCGGCCCGGCATGCCGCGCCGGTTGATTTCCCCCTGCAGCATGATCCCCAGCGCCAGAGCGACGAACGCAAACGCGAGCAGGGGCGTCGCCAGACGCTGGTGGGCTTCGGCGATCAGGCGGCCTTCTGCGCGGACGTCGCGTTCGTTTTCCATGTCAGGAAACAGCAGGTCGGGCAGGAAACGTTCGCGCGGCGATCGCCAGTCGCTTGTCTGGAAGTCGCCGGCCATATCGGAGAAGTCGACCGCGTACTGGTCGAAGTGCAGGATTTCGGTCTCGTGGTTGCGGGTGTCGTGCTCCTGGTGCTGGCCGTCGAACAGGACGACTTCGCGCGTTTCACCCCGTTCGACCAGCGCCCCCTGCCGTGCCAGGATGGTTACCGGCCGTTGGCCGTCGCTCGTATCGTGAATCAGGATATTGCTCAGATTTCCCAGCCGGTCCCGCTCCTGGAAGTAAACCGTCATGGTGCCGTCGAGGTCGTTGAACTGCCCCTCCCGCAGCAGGGTTGCGGCATATTCGTTGGCGACCATGGCACGAAGCGATTCGAATTGCTGTGTCGCCAGGGGCACGACATAGAGATTGAGGGCATAGCTGAGGATCGCGATGCAACCGGCCATCATGATGGCGGGCTTGGCGATCTGCATCGGGCTCATGCCGGCGGCCCGCATGACGATCAGTTCGCTGTCGGAAACAAGCCGGTTATAGGTGAAGATGGTGGCGCCGATCATCCCGAGCGGCGCCACCGCAGCCACGAGATGAGGCATCGACAGCGCGACGAGCTGGAAAAACAACCCGATCGGCGCGGCGCCGTCGACGATGACCTCAAGGAGCCGCAACGACTGGCTCAACCACACGGCACCGGCCAGCACCCCGACCGACAGAACGGTGGCGACGAAAAGGTGACGAAATATGTAGAGGCTGATACGGTCCATCTACCTGCCGTGCCCAATACCCAGAAGTTGGCCGTCCGCGTTTCCCGACCGGCATTGCTCGCTGCTATTCGTTGTCCGTGTCGGTATGATGGCGAAAGCCGTGCTTGGCAAGTCCGGGGGTCAGGCGGCGGACCGTTTCGCGGGTAGGACATTCGCGTTCCGGATGTGCCCGACCCCAAATTCGATCGCAGACAAAGAGGAACCGATGAAGGTAGCATTTGCGGATCCGATCGCCTTCGACAGCAAAGAAATCGCCAGGGATGGGGTGGTCGTGGTGGTCGGCGTTATGGCCGAAGGTGTGCTGACTCCCGCCGCAAAGGCGCTGGATGATGCGGTCGGCGGCGCCGTATCGGCGGCGCTGAACGGCGTAGCCCGATTCTCCGGCAAGGCCGAGGAAACGCTATGGCTGCCATTTGCCGGTGACGGCGGGCCACGTGCGGTCCTTCTCGCCGGTCTGGGAAGCGGCAAGGATATCGACGCCGGCCGGTGCCAGAAGATCGGCGCCGCCATCCGTGCCGCACTCGGGTCAAGCAAGGCGACCGACGCGACAATCGCCTTCGATCTTCCCGATGCGGGCGAACAGGACGCCCCGGACACGCCCGGTCTCGCTGCCAATCTTGGCTTCGGCCTCTATCTGCGATCCTATCGGTTCGACAAATACAAGGCCGCACCGAAGGACGACGAAAAACCGACACTGGGAGCGGTAACGATAGCCGTCGACCGGAAAAGCGCTGCCAAGAAGGCTTATGGTGCGCTGCAAAAGGTTGCCGAGGGTGTCAATCTGACGCGCGATCTGGTCTCCGAACCGGCAAACGAGCTTTATCCCGAAGTGTTCGCCCAGCGTTGCCAGGAACTGGAGAAGAGCGGGCTGACCGTCGAAGTCATCGAAGAGAAAAAGCTTCGCAAGCTTGGCATGGGCGCCTTGCTGGCCGTCAACGAGGGGTCGCAACGCGAAGCCAGGGTCGTCGTGATGTCCTGGAACGGCGGCAAGGCCAAGGAGGCGCCGATTGCCTTCGTCGGCAAGGGCGTGACCTTCGACACCGGCGGCATCAGCATCAAGCCCGCCGCCGGTATGGAGGACATGAAGTGGGATATGGGCGGCGCCGGTGTCGTTACCGGTTTGATGAAGGCGCTGGCAGGTCGAAAGGCCAGGGTCAATGCCGTCGGCATCATCGGGCTGGTCGAGAACATGCCGTCGGGTTCGGCGATGCGGCCGGGCGACATTGTCCGATCGATGTCCGGGAAGACGATCGAGGTTCTCAATACCGATGCCGAAGGACGACTGGTACTCGCCGACATTCTTCACTATGCGCAGGACCGATTCAAGCCGGCGGCCATGGTCAATCTCGCGACACTGACAGGCGCCATAATCGTCGCCCTTGGCGAGGATCAGGCGGGCCTGTTCTCCAACAACGACGATCTGCGCGACAAGCTGCTGGCGGCATCCAAAGCGGTGGATGAGCCGTTGTGGGCCATGCCGCTGGGCGAGGGTTTCGATCGCCAGCTCGACAGCGATGCCGCCGATGTGAAGAATATCGGCCAGGGTCGTTTCGGTGGCGCCAGCGTTGCCGGACAATTCCTGAAGCGCTTCGTCGCCGACGATGTGGCCTGGGCTCATATCGATATCGCCGGCGTTACCTGGTCGAAAAAAGACCGGGCGACCAACCCGCGCGGCGCAACGGGCTTTGGCGTTCGGCTGCTGGACCGGCTCGTCGCCGACCACTACGAAAATCAGTAAGAACACGAACCACTGACCCCGGGGGACCTGCGTGTACCCCGGGGCGGTTGAGGGCCAACGGGCGTAATAGTGGAAATCCGCTTCTATCACCTGATGCGCACGGGCCCTGACCGGGCTCTGCCTAGCTTGCTGACGAAATGTCTGCAACGCTCGCTCCGGGCGGTCGTCGTTGCCGGGTCCGAGGAGCGGGCGGAAGCCTATGCCGAGATGCTCTGGACGTTCGACGACCGAAGCTTTCTGCCGCATGGGACCCGCCGGGACGGTGAAGCCGAGCGACAGCCGATCTGGATTACCGACCGGATCGAAAATCCGAACGAGGCCAGCGTTCTGTTCCTGACCGACGATGTCGGACCGCCGGACGGTGAGCCGACGGTCAGCCTGGAGGGGCTCACGCTGGTCTGCGATCTGTTCAACGGCGACGACGCCGAAAGTCTTGCGCTGGCGCGGGAGCGCTACCGCCTTGCGCTTTCGACCACGCACACCCTGAGCTACTGGCAGCAGGACGAGCAGGGGCGGTGGTCGGAGCGCCACCGGCGCGAAGGCGCCTCAACAAGCAGCCGCGAAGGCGCCTCAACAAGCAGCCGCGAGGGCGCCTGAAAGATCTATTGCGCCTCCAGCGTCTCCTGAAGGCTGAGCCAGCGTTCTTCTTCACTCTTCAGTGCGGTGTTCGTGTCATGCAGCTTTTTCTGGAGTTCGGTCGCGCTCTCGGCACGCGTCTGATAAAGCGTCGGATCGGCCAGCGCGGCCTCCAGCTTGGCGCATTCCGACTGAAGGCCGGTAATCCGCGCCTCGACAGACTTCAGTTCCTTTCGGATTGGCGCCTTTGCCTTGCGACGCTCTGCGGCGTCGCGCCGCTGGGATCGGCGTGCGGCAGCGTCGTCTTCACCCGATGGTGTCGATCCGGCGCCTGGCCTGGCTGTTGCGCCCTCGGGCGTCGCGTCGGTCGCGTCGCCATTACCGGAAAGCGAGGTCGCCTTGATCGAAGCGGCCTCGGTCCGCCGGGCGTCGGCGAGATACTTGCGATAATCATCCATGTCGCCGTCGAACGGACGGCAACCACCGCGCTCGACGAGCCAAAGCCGTTCGGCGGCAAGATCGACCAGAAACGGATCGTGGGATACGAGGATTACGGCGCCCGGGAACGCGTTCAGGGCATCGAGTAGCGCGCGCCGGCTGTCGATATCGAGATGGTTCGTCGGCTCATCGAGCAGCAGAATATGCGGCGCTTCCCAGGCGATGCGGCACAGCAGCAGGCGGGCTTTCTCGCCGCCGGACAGCGCGGCCGTTTTGGTCTCGGCCTTGTCGCGGCCAAAAGCGAACCGCCCTAGATGGTTGCGCAGGCGCTGGTCGGTCGCCCCGGGGGCAAAGTGCCGCATGTTCTCCAGCGGCGTGAGAGCCGGATCGACCTCGTCAAGCTGGTGCTGCGCGAAATAGCCGACCTTGAGATGACGCGATTTCTGAATCTCGCCATCCATGGGATCGAGGCGGCCGCCGAACAGTTTCGTCAGGGTCGACTTGCCGTTACCATTGGCACCGAGCAGTGCGATCCGGTCGTCCATATCGATCCTGAGCGAGAGATTCTTCAGGACCGGCTTGCCGTCATAGCCGACGGTGACCTTGTCGAGCGTGATGATCGGCGAGGCCAGCGGCTCCGGCGCCGGGAAATCGAAGTGAATCGGTGTGTCGTCTACCGGGACCTGGACGTCGGGCAGCTTTTCCAGCGCTTTCAGGCGGCTCTGCGCCTGTCGCGCCTTGTTCGCCTGCGCGCGGAATCGATCGACGAACGCCTGCATGTGGGCCCGTTGTCGCTCGACCTTCTTGGCCTGAGCCGACTGCAGTTCGCGCTGGAGCCGTCGGGTCTCCTCGAATTTGTCATAGTTCCCGGCATAGCCGGTCAGTTTGCGGCCCTCCAGATGAATGATGCCGGAAACGGCGCGGTTCAGCAGCGACCTGTCGTGACTGATGATGAGAATCGTGCCCGGATACGATTTGAGGAACGATTCCAGCCAGATCGTCGCGTCGAGATCCAGATGGTTGGTCGGTTCGTCCAGCAGCAGCAGGTCGGGCTGCCGGAACAGCAGCGAGGCCAATGCGATCCGCATTCGCAGTCCGCCGGAAAAGCTGCCGCAGGGTTGCCCCTGCGCCGATTCGTCGAAGCCCAGGCCGGCCAGGATCGAAGCGGCCCGTGCCGGTGCGGCATAGGCCTGAATATCGGCCAGGCGGGTGTGGACCTCGGCGATGCGCATGGGGTCTGTTGCCGTATCGGCTTCGGCCAGCAGCGCGGCGCGCTCGCGGTCGGAATCGAGGACCGCCTGCAGCGGCGTCGTGTCGCCGTCCGGCGCCTCCTGCGCGATGGTGCCGACCGACCACCGTGACGGAAGCGAGATTTCGCCACTGTCCGGGGCCAGTTCACCGGTGATCATACGGAACAGCGTCGTCTTGCCGGTGCCGTTGCGACCGATGAGACCGACATGATGGCCGGGGTCAATCGTCGCGCTGGCGCCATCGAGAAGCAGCCGGCCTTCGATACGATAGGTGATGGAATCGAGTTTCAACATAAACGACTGTCCGTACCAGGATCTGGGTATGTTACCGACGCGGTTGCCCGCCGGTGCGGGTGCGGTTATAAGGCCGCGGGTCCAGGTGTCTCAACACCCAACGTCTTACGAGAACATTTAACGCAATTTACAGCAGGTGCCGAAATGGCCGTCGAACGTACTCTTTCAATCATCAAGCCCGACGCAACGCGCCGGAACCTCACTGGCACCATCAACGCCCGATTCGAGGGCGCCGGGCTGCGCATCGTCGCACAGAAGCGTATCCAGCTGACCCGCCAGCAGGCCGAGCGGTTCTATGCCGTACATGCCGAGCGGGCCTTCTTCGGCGAGCTGTGCGCGTTCATGGTCTCCGGGCCGATCGTCGTCCAGGTTCTCGAAGGCGAGAACGCCGTCGCGAAGAACCGGGAAATCATGGGTGCGACCAACCCGGCCAATGCCGACGCCGGAACGATTCGCAAAGACTTCGCCGAAAGCATCGAGGCCAATTCGGTCCATGGCTCCGATGGTGCCGACACGGCCGCCGAGGAAATCTCGTTCTTCTTCGCCGGCACTGAAATCGTCGGTTAACCGGACCAATTGTAACCCGACGATTCGGATCATGTGACTCGAGAGGCCGGGAGGGCGATTTCCCGGCTTTTCGTTTTTACAGTCATTATCAGTTTTTACAGTCATTATCATGTGAATTGAACGCGTGCGCCGCAGCCACGTTCGATCCAGACAAAGGCCGCTTGGCCGAACGCAGCGGCAAGGTCGCAAGCATGCCTGAGTGAGCAGCCGAGAATGCACAGACCGGGTTCCGGGGGCCACCGCCCGCTTACGTCAATCCCGGCGGCGTGAAGAAACCGGTGGCCGCTTTTCCGCACCCTGAGGATCAGACGGTGATGCGCGGCGGCGTTGAAGGTTGCCGCGCGATGGCGGCTGTATGGGTTGTCGGCGGTGACGATTGCCGCGGAATCGGCGCCGATGGGAAACAATTTTGAAGCGCGAGGGTCATCCGCGGTCCAATGGCCGGGTCGAATGCGGCGTGGACCGGCATAGGGACGCTTGGCGGCGTCTATTTGAACGAGGATCGACCCGCCCGGCGCGTCAATTCGGTACACCGCCGTTTCGTACAGTTTCTTGAGCCCGATACGGGTGTAAGCCGTCAATCTTCGTGATGCATTGATGCTGCACATGATCGGAAAACATCTGTCGGCGAATGTATCCGTCCGGCGATCAGGCCAGGAACAGGGCCAGACCGATCAGGATAAGGCAGACACCGACGATGGAATAGGTACTGAACCTGATGAAGCCGCTCCACATCTGGCGGCGAGATTCCATCAAGTCATCGTGTTCGGACGTACGATGATTGTCGGCTGCCATGTCATTCATCCCAAGAGCGTTTTCGCGTTAGAGGGTACTTAAATTTCGTCATCGGCTTTGACAAGGGAAATCGATCCGGCAGGTCCGTCCGGCACCTGATGAGTGCCATCGGGCGGGAACGATCATGCATCCCGCGTCGGGTCGCCTGCAGTCGTCCCGGCGAAGGTCGGCGCCATTATCATGCAGGTTGGCGGAGTCCCGTTGGCGTTGCCGTGTTCCGGCGGGTCGCCGGGAACGGCAATGATCTTGCCCGCAGAAAGCTGCAGTTTTCCTGAAGCATACAATGACAAAGCATGCGGGTAGCAGGAATGTTCAGCCGCCAGCACCCGCTGCGCCAGACGATCGGGGGTATCGTCGAGGAGCACCGGTACCGCTGCCTGCACCAGGATCGGGCCGGAATCCATATCCGCCGTTACCAGATGGACGGTGCAGCCCGTCAAGCGGACACCGGCATCGATCACCCGACGATGCACATTGAGGCCCTTGAACGCCGGTAGCAGCGACGGATGGATGTTCAGCAGGCGCCCTTCCCAGCGTTCGGTGAACGCCGCCGACAAGAGCTTCATGAAGCCTGCCAGACACACCAGTTCGATATCTCTGGCCTTCAGCGCCGCGTCCAGTTGCGCTTCGAATTCAGAAGGGCTGCCGAATGCCTTGTGATCGATTGTCAGAGTTTCGATTCCGGCGCGGCGTGCGTAGTCCAGGCCGGCGGCGCCGGGGCGGTTGGAGATCACAGCCGTCACGGCGGCGGGAAAGGCATCCTGCCTTGCCGAATCGACCAACGCGCCCATGTTGCTGCCGCGTCCGGAAATGAGTACCGCGACTCTGGGGCGGGTCCCGTTGCCGTCGTACCCGGTGTTCGGTTCGTGCACGTGATTATCCTGCCCAGTGGCCTGCCCAGAGACTGTCGACATTGCGCAGCAGCGTTCTGGAACCGGAACCTTCATCCGCTACGACAGTCCCGATACGACAGACGCTTTCGCCGGCGGTCGTCAGTCGGTCGATCGCCGCATCGGCGTCGCCCGGATCCACCACCACTGTCATCCCGATCCCGCAGTTGAAAGTCCGCGCGAGATCGCGGGCGGAAAGGGCGCCATTCTCCTTCAGCCAGCGAAATACCGGGGGCAGCGTCCAGGAGGCCCCATCCAGGTCGGCCGCCAATCCAGCAGGCAGTGAGCGGGGTATGTTTTCGATCAGTCCGCCGCCGGTGATATGGGCGAGGGCCTTGACTGGCGAACCGCCTGTCGCAGGCCCGGTCGAGCGGATAAGATCCAGCAGTGGCCGGACATAGATCCGGGTCGGAGTCAGAAGAATGTCACCCAGCGACGCCGACGGATCGAACGGCGCCGGACCGTCATAGGTCACCAATGCCGTATCGACGATTTTTCTGATCAGCGAGAAGCCGTTCGAATGGACGCCGCTTGAGGCCAGGCCAAGGATGACATCGCCGGCCTTGACGCCGCTGCCGTCGACGAGCGTGCCGCGTTCGGCCGCGCCAACGGCGAAACCGGCAAGGTCATAGTCGCCAGCACTGTACATTCCCGGCATTTCCGCCGTCTCGCCGCCAATCAGGGCGCATCCCGCCTGTCGGCAGCCTTCGGCGATACCCTCGACGACGGTCTTTCCCATGGCCGGGTCCAGACGCCCCGTTGCCAGATAGTCAAGGAAGAACAGCGGTTCGGCGCCCTGTACCACAAGATCGTTTACGCACATCGCGACCAGGTCGACGCCGACCGATTGATGGCGTTCGGTATAAATCGCGACCTTGAGCTTTGTGCCGACCCCGTCGGTTGCGGAAACCAGAATCGGATCGCGGAATCCGGCGGCGCGGAGATCGAACAATGCGCCAAAGCCGCCGAGACCGCCCATGGTGCCGGACCGTTGCGTCGATCCGGCCGCCGGCTTTATACCCTCGACAAGGGCGTTACCCGCATCCACATCGACGCCCGAGTTCTTGTACGCGTCATCACTGCCGGGCCCGGTGAAGCCGGGTCCGCCAGTGCCGGGGGTGCCCGTTTCGGATGGTGTAGTGATGGCGGCCTCGCTAGAGTAGACTGTCCGTATCGAAGCATCGTATCGATGCATCGGCTTGCGGTCGTGGCTGATCAATCTTCGGATGTCACGACCGGATGTGCCGCAGCTTAGCGGAAACAGAAGGCATTGCAATGCGTCGTGAAATTTTTGGCTCCCCGTCCGTCACTGCCCACTCCGGTATCGGTTCCTTCAGTCCCGTTCAGTCCAATACCGGCTCCTTCCTCACTGCATCGTTATTGGCGGGTATGGTGCTCGTCCTGGTCGCTTTGCTGACCAGCGCGCCCGTTGCCGCGCAATCGGACGATAATTTCGTTGTCAGCGGCGTTACCGTCGAGCAGAGCGGGTCGTCGATGAATGATGCCCGAAGTGCCGCCTTTGACGAAGGGCAACGCCGCGCCTTCGTTCAGCTCCTCGACCGGCTGTCGGTTCCGACGAGCCGCGTCGACCCGCAGGCCGTCGGTATGAACACCATCGCCAACCTGATCGCCGCGACCCGCGTCGAAAGCGAGAGTGCGTCCGGCGGAACATATCGTGCGACCCTTGCAGTCGATTTCCGGCCCGAAGCGGTCCGCGACCTGCTGCGCGAGCGCGAGGCGACCTTCACAGAGGTGGCTACGGAGAACACGGTAATCCTTCCCGTCTATCTGGCGTCCGGCGGCGCTCGACTGTGGGAGGGCGATAATCCCTGGCACGATGCCTGGCGCAGCCTCGATCCGGCGGCCAACGACCTTCCGGTCGTGGTTCCCCCGGGAGACATAGAAGACGTTCGGACGATATCCGCCGAGCGTGCGATGAACGGCGATCCGGCGGCGCTTGGTGCGATGGCCGACCGCTACGACGCCGGCGGGGCCGTGGTGGCTGTGGCAGAACCCGGTGCCGACGCATTGACGGTCGTGCTCAACCGTACCGCCAGCGGGCGGAACGAGAGAGAAGTCATACGCGTTTCGGGTGCCCCCACGGATCCGGAGACGTTCCGGGAAGCGGCACGCCGGGCAGGGGCGTTCATCAGGGACAACTGGCGGATCGAGACGGAGCTGCACTCGGGCACCGAGCGTACGATGGTCATGCGGGTCCCGTTGTCGTCGGCAGGTGACTGGTACGATATTCAGCGCCGCCTCGACCGGATGGCCAGTGTGGCAGAAGCGCGCGTGGTGCGCATGGCGCCGGGAGAAATCATCCTGGAGGTGACCTATTTCGGTTCGGTAGACGAATTGGCTGCAGCTGCAGGACGGGAACGATTGCGCCTCGATCGGGGGACTGATCCGGGCGCGGGTGGAAGCGGCGCCGATATCGTCATTCTCAGACGCGAGGGGTAAATCCAGTGCAGGACGTCGACCCGAAAGAGGCGACGGCCGCAGAGCCCACCTGGCACAGCATCGGGTCGAAACCGGAGGTGATTCACCGCCACAGCGGCGGATGGGCGACGCCGCCGAATGTCGTCAGTCTGATTCGTGTCGCAATGGCGCCGGTCGTCGGTTGGCTGATCCTCGTGGATCAGCCGCTCTGGGCTTTCTGGGTATTCCTGGTGGCGGGACTGAGTGACGGGCTTGACGGCGGTCTGGCCCGGTGGCTGGACATGCGCTCGGATCTGGGCAGTATCCTCGACCCGGCCGCCGACAAGGCGCTGCTGGGAATCGCGTTTGTGGCGCTGGGGCTGCAGGGCGCGATCCCGCTGTGGCTCGTGGTGATTGTGATCGGGCGCGACGTGGGATTGGTGCTGGTGACTCTCGTTCAGTACATTCGGGCGCGGGCCGTGCGTGGCCTCAGTCCCGCCAGGATGAGCAAGATCAACACGGTGCTGCAGATCGTTCTCGTCGCCTCGACCCTGGCGGCGACGGCCTTTGGGCTGGCGCTCGGCCTGGCCGGGCATGTTCTGGTCTGGGCGACGGCATTGACGACGATCGTTTCCAGCGCGGAATATCTGGTCCGATTGATGCGTTCGGCGGCGAAAGATCGGAGGTTGGCATGACGGCCGGGGACCGAACCGGCACGTTTCGTCAATTGCCGCTGGACCTCGGCTGGCGGGCGGCCATGGACGCCGAGGATTTTCTGGTCGCTGCGCCCAATCGCGACGCGGTCAACTGGATCGACCGCTGGCCATATTGGCCGGCGCCGGCTCTGGCGATCTGGGGGGCGACAGGATCGGGCAAGACTCATCTGATGCGCGTCTGGCTGCGGAAATCGTCCGGTGCACCGGTGGTCGGCCCTTTATCCGGCCGTGCGCTCAGCGACGATCCGGTCCTGGCGGGCCCTGCAGGGCCATGGGTCGTCGACGACGCCGACCGAATGCTGTCGGTCCATGGCCGGGTCGGGCAACAATGGCTTCTGCATCTGCTCAACCGGGCCCGCGACGATGGCGGAACCGTGTTGCTGACGGGCCGTACGGCGCCCGCCGCCTGGTCCATCGACCTGCCCGATCTGGCATCGCGGGTCCGGTCACTGCCCACCGCGCGGATCGATGACCCCGACGATCAATTGGTCGGTGCATTGCTGATGAAATTGTTCGCAGACCGTCAGATCCGCCCGTCGGCCGAAGTGCTGACCTATGCGGTTCGGCGGCTGCCGCGGGATTTTGCCATCGTGCGACGTTTCGTCGTCGAAGCCGACCGGCACAGTCTGGCCGGCAAGCGTCCCGTTACCGTTCCGTTGATCCGCTCGATTCTGGAGACACTTCCGGATGGGGCCGCCGGTGCCTCAGGCCGAACCCAGCGATTTGGGTGTGACGAATTGCCGTAGTGTTCCGATCGCAGTTGGCAGATCGGCCCAGCGATCGATGGAAAGATCGATTTGTGCCAGGGCGCCGGTCGGGAACTTTGCTTCCATGGATTTGACGAGGGCGCTATCGCCGTCGCGACCGAGGCTCAACGCCAGTTGTGCAACATCCGGGTTGTGGCTGATGGCAAGGACACGACGAATGTTGTCGTTGACACGCGCAATTCTGCTCAACAGCGCATGGCGTCCCGTAAGGTACAGATCGGCCTCGATCTCTGTCGGGGGCGTGCAGGGCCACTCGGCTGTCAGGATGCGCATGGTTTCCGTTGTGCGCACCGCCGTCGAGCAGAGGATCAGCTCGGGCAGCATATCCCGACCGAGCAGATATCTACCCATGACACCGGCGGCCTGGCGGCCTCTGTCGGTCAGCGGCCGGTCGTGGTCGGGTATATCGGGATCGTCCCACGACGATTTGCAGTGCCGCAGCAGGAAAAGTTCTTTCATCGGGTGCCCGCCTTCGGCCTCGGTTCGGGAGGTAACGGCGATTCTTCTCGCCCGTGCGGAAACTAACAGCTTGGGCAAGGTAGCGGGAACCGCCAAGATGCCATATATGGCAGGGAGACCCGAAGGATTCGATGCCCAGATGATCGAACCCCAGACGATTGAGAGACCGGAGCGTATTGGTCATGACCAAGAGGACGTCCAGATCGACGCACATGGCCGGGACGCCCGGTTCCAACGCCGCAGGCGACCTTGCTACCGAGCCGGAAAATCTCGTTGCCGGTGAGCCCGCTGCTGCTGAAGATCAACGTGTCGAAGGGCCGAGCGTCGCCGAGGCGCCGGTGTCCGGTGTCAGCGGCGGGTCGACGCCCCCACCGGTTCCCAGGTTAAGGCGTGGACCCGAACGTTTCATCAATCGCGAACTGTCATGGCTGTCGTTTAATCGTCGTGTGTTGGAAGAGGCGCGCAATCCCGGCCATCCGCTGCTGGAGAGGTTGCGATTTCTGTCGATTTCATCGAGCAATCTCGACGAATTCTATATGGTCCGCGTTGCAGGCCTGAAGGCGCAGGTTGCTCTGGGCGTTCAGGGGCCCAGCCAGGACGGCCTGTCGCCGGCCCAGCAGCTGACGGCAATCACCACCGAAGTCAGCCGCCTCATGGAAGAACAGCAGGCGTGCTGGGCTGCATTGAAGCGGGCTTTGGCCGAAGAAAACTTCGAAGTCGTTGTCGACGAGAGTCTTTCCGCCGAAGACCGGCAATGGCTGGAGCAGACTTTTGTCGACGAGATATTCCCCCTTCTGACGCCGCTGGCGATCGATCCGGCTCACCCGTTCCCGTTCATCCCCAATCTGGGTTTCTGCGTCGCGCTGGAGCTTTTCAATCCCGACGAGGACCTGAACCTGAACGCACTGGTGCCGGTTCCCACCCAGCTCAAGCGGTTCGTCCGGATTCCGGGCCGGGGGCAGCGCTATTTCCTGATCGAACATCTGATCATGATGTTCCTGAACAAGCTTTTTCCCGGATTCGTTGCCGGCGATCACGGCGTATTCCGCGTCATCCGCGATAGCGAGATGGAGATCGACGAAGAGGCCGAAGATCTGGTCAAGACGTTCGAGAGCGCATTGAAGCGCCGCCGGCGCGGCAGCGTCATCCGCCTTTCCGTCAATGCCGGGATGCCGCAGAAACTTTGCGATTTTGTCCGCAAGGAACTTGGCGCCGCCGGCAGCGACGTCTTCCCGCTCGACGGTCTGATCGGCTTGGCGGATACCAGTGAAATCATCGTGGATGACCGGCCGGATCTGCTGTTTCCCCCCTACAATCCGCGATTCCCCGAGCGAATTCGGGACTTCGCCGGCGACTGCTTTGCTGCCATTCGTTCCAAGGACATCGTCGTTCACCACCCTTACGAGAGCTTCGATGTGGTGGTGCAGTTCATTCACCAGGCTGCGCGCGACCCCGATGTCGTGGCCATCAAGCAGACGCTCTACCGCACGTCCAAGAACTCGCCGATCGTCAGCGCCCTGATCGAGGCGGCAGAGGCCGGAAAATCCGTAACGGCGATGGTGGAGCTCAAGGCCCGTTTCGACGAGGAGGCCAACATACGCTGGGCGCGGGATCTCGAACGCGCCGGGGCTCAGGTCGTCTATGGCTTCATCAACCTGAAAACCCACTCGAAGGTATCGCTGGTTGTGCGCCGGGAAGCGGGCGGGCTGCGGTCCTATGCCCATTTCGGGACGGGGAACTATCATCCCATCACCGCCAGGATTTACACCGATCTGAGCTTTTTCACCTGTGATCCGGTTCTCTGCCACGACGCCGCGGCAATGTTCAATTACATGACGGGTTATGCTCGGCCCATCGGGCTGAAGAAGGTCGCGATCGCGCCGCTGCAATTGCGTGACAGCCTGACGGCGCTGATCGATGCCGAGATCGCCAACGCACGCGAAGGCTTGCCGGCCCAGATCTGGGTAAAGCTCAACAGCCTCGTCGACGAAGAGATCATTGACAAGCTCTATGACGCCTCGGACGCGGGCGTTCAGATCGACCTGATCATCCGTGGCATCTGCTGTCTTCGCCCCGGCGTCGCCGGGTTGTCGGAAAACATCCGTGTGCGCAGTATCGTCGGCCGGTTCCTCGAACACTCGCGCATCGTCTGCTTCGGCAATGGCCGGGCACTACCGTCGCCGGCGGCCAAAGTTTACATATCCTCCGCCGACTGGATGCAGCGGAACTTCGACGGCCGGATCGAAACGCTGTGCCCGATCGAGAATCCGACCGTACACCGGCAGATCCTTGATGAAATCATGGTCGCCAATCTGCTGGACGAAACCAATTCCTGGACGCTTGCCAACGACGGCAGCTTCGAACGCGTGCCGGCGCCGCCGGACGCTTTCAGCGCCCATCGCTACTTCATGACAAATCCAAGCCTCTCGGGGCGGGGAAGCGCCCTCGACGAACCGCGCGCCCTGCCACGCCTTGCCTCGCGGCTTTCATCCTCCTGATCGGATCCGAACGCCAATGCCGCTACCCAAAGCCGACATCGCGCCCGCCTCCGGCAAGCCCGCTTCCGGTAAAACCGACATCGCGCCATCCAATGTCCGGCCCATCCTTCCGGCGATTGCCGAATCCCCTCTGGCCATGTCGGGAGGCGGGCGGATCGGCATCATCGATATCGGTTCGAACTCGATACGGCTTGTCGTTTATGACGGCCTGACGCGATCGCCGACGCCGATTTACAACGAAAAGGTCCTATGCGGCCTGGGACGCGACATTGCCCGTTCCGGCCGGCTGCATCCCGAGGGTGTGGCGATGGCGCTGACCAATCTGGCGCGGTTCACCAGTCTGGTTCAGGGCATGGAGGTGGTTGCGGTCGATGTGCTGGCGACGGCCGCTGTCCGTGAGGCGGTTGACGGTGCGAGCTTCGTGGCCGAGATCGCGCGCCGCTGCGCCCTGAAGGTGACGGTCATTACCGGTGAGGAAGAAGCCCGGCTGTCCGGCATGGGCGTCCTTGGTGGCAACCCCGGTGCCGAAGGCGTCATGGGCGATCTGGGCGGCGGATCGCTGGAACTGGTCGGGCTTCACGATCGCGTGATCCATGAACAGACGACCCTGCCGCTTGGGGCGCTCAGGTTGATCGGCGGCAAGGGCTGGCGCAAAAGCGCGGACGAGACCATCTCGGCCCTGCTGTCGCGCGAGACCTGGATCGAAGCCTATCGTGGCCAATCGTTCTTCCCGGTCGGCGGTAACTGGCGATCGCTGGCCAAGCTCGACATGGCCCGGCGGGGTCACCCGATCCACATCATTCATCAGTATAGTATCGACGGCGCCGAGATCACGGATCTGGTGCGATTGATCGCCCAGCAGGGAAAGTCGTCGATGGCATCGCTCGAAGCCGTGTCGCGGCGGCGGGTCGAGACGCTGCCCGCCGCCGCCATGGTCATGCTGGGCATCCTCACCCGGCTTCAGCCCAAACGTGTCGTATTTTCCGCGCTCGGACTCCGGGAGGGGCATCTTTTCGATCTGCTGCCGCCGGACAAGCGCGACCATGATCCATTGATTGCCGGGTGCGAGGCGCTGGCAAAGCGCATCGACCGGTTTGGGGACGGCGATGTCCTGTGCAACTGGACGCAGCCGCTATTCGAGGATGACGTTGGCAGGACACTGGATAGGCTGCGCCGCGCCGCGTGTTTGCTCAGCGACCTCTGTTGGACGGAACATCCCGATTATCGGGCCGAGCATGCCTTCCTGCGTGCCTTGCGGCTTCCGATAACCGGCATGGACCATGAGGAACGCGCTTTTCTCGCGCTCAGCCTTTACGTTCGGTACGGCGGGAAGCCTGGCGATTCGGTGGTCGGGCCCACTGTTGGAATTCTGCAGCCGGACCGGCGGCACAAGGCAACCATGCTCGGCCAGGCACTTCGGCTGGCCCACACTGTCAGCGGCGGCGTCATGGCCCTGGTGGCGCAGACCTGCCTGCAGGTAACGCCGGAAATCGTGGTTCTGTGGCTGCCCGATGGTGGCGGCGCCCTGGGCGGCGATGCGGTTCAGCGCCGGTTGCAGTCTCTGGCCTCCACGCTGTCCGTCGTAGGGCGGATCGCCGTCAGCGATACCGATCCGGCCACGCCGCCGGACGCGGTACATGATCAGGGATAGCGGCGCGGACTGGACGGAGGGCGTGGCGGAATGACGCCGGGAAATTGGGGCGCGGGGGTCCTGCGGGCGATTGCCGGCATGGGGATCTGCGTCCTTGCGGTAGCCGGGTTCGCCATCGCGGCGGACCGGGTTTTTCCGCCGGACCTCACGCGGTTCGATGACATCTCGCAAACCGTCGTCGCCCGTGATGGCCGGTTGCTGCGTGCCTATCTCTCCGACGATCAGGCCTGGCGATTCACCGTTGAAACAGCCGATGTCTCGCAGACTTATATCGACATGCTGATCGCGGTCGAGGATCGCCGCTTTTTCGACCACGCGGGCGTGGACCCCTTTGCCATCCTGCGTGCCGTCGCCGACGCCTCGACGCGCGGCCGTGTCGTCTCCGGCGCTTCGACCCTGACCATGCAGGTTGCCCGCCTGCTGGAGCCCCGCCCCAGGACCCTGTGGTCGAAAATCGTGGAGATGGGGCGCGCCCTTCAGTTGGAATGGCGCTACTCCAAGGACGAGATTCTTCGCATCTATCTGACGCTGGCGCCCTTCGGCGGCAATCTGGAGGGCGTCCGCGCCGCCTCGCTGGCCTGGTTCGGCAAGGAACCGCGTCATCTGACACCGGGTCAGGCAGCGCTGTTGGTCGCGCTTCCGCAGTCGCCCAATGCCTTTCGACCCGACCGTGCGCCCGACCGTGCAGTGGCGCGGCGGAATCGGATCCTGTCGATCGCGGCCGAGCGGGACGTCCTCAGCGACCGGCGCGCGACCGAGGCGCAAGCAGAGCCGATACCGACCCGTCGGCGGGACATGACGCTTTTGGCCGGGATCGCGACGGATCGGCTCGTGGCAGAGGATCAGAGTTCTATAGTATTCAGTACGTTGGACTACGATCTTCAGGTATCGTCTGAAGAGATACTGGGGCAGTCGGCGCGGCTGCTCGGCGCAGGTACGGGGGCTGCCGCCATTGTCGCCGAAATCGAGAGCGGGACGATCAGGGCGCTTGTCGGGTCTGCCGACTATCTTGATCCGGACCGTGCCGGCATGGTCGATCAGACCCGCGCCGTCAGGTCGCCAGGATCGGCGCTGAAGCCCTTCATCTATGCCATGGCCTTCGACCGGTTTGTGGCCCATCCGCGGACCGTCATCGCGGACCGGCCACGACGCTTCGGCGCCTTTGCCCCGGTCAACTTCGACCGAAGCTGGGCGGGCGATGTCTCGCTGCACGACGCGTTGCGCCTTTCGCTGAACGGTCCTGCGGTGGCGCTGCTCGACCGTCTCGGCCCGCAACAACTGCTTAACGCCTTCGAGAATGCGGGTACGCCGCTGACGCTTCCGCCCGGTACGACAAGCCCGGGTCTCGCCATCGCGCTGGGGGGTGTCGGAACGACGCTGGAGGATCTCGCGACCCTTTATGCCGGCCTGGCCCGAGGCGGCGCGAGCGATCCGCTGCGGCTGGCGGCGTCCAGTCCGGAGGTCCCGGAAACGGGATCCAGTTTTCTGACCAACCCGGCGGCTGCCTGGTATGTGACGCGGTCGCTGTCCGAGACGCCGCGCCCGCTGGCCTATCGGCAGGACGGCCATGAAGGCGGGCGGCGGATCGCATTCAAGACGGGGACCTCGCATGGCTATCGCGACGGCTGGGCGATCGGCTATTCCGGCGATTTCGTTGTGGCGGTCTGGGTCGGCCGTCCCGACGGCGCGCCGTGTCCGGGTTGTTCGGGCATCGGTGCGGCGGCGCCAGCCATGTTCCGGTTGTTCGACCTTTTGCCCGCCGACACCCATGCTCTGCTGACGGCCGCTGCGCCAGCGGGAGCGATCACGGGCGGACCGGCCGACCTGCCGGTCCGGCTGCGCCATTTCGACCGACGCGACACGATCATGGCATCGCTGGACGGGGGCGGAGCGGACGGTGCGACTGCAATGCACGGACCACGGTTCGACTTTCCGGTCGACGGGACCGAAATCATGGTGGCCCCGGCGCTGCCGGTCCGCATCGCGGGCGGCATCCCGCCCTACCGCCTATTGGTCGACGGCGCGCCAGTATCGGGCACAGTGGGCCGCGGCGGCAGCGTCTGGCGCCCCGACGGTCCCGGCCGATCGATCCTGACCGTTGTCGATGCCGAGGGCCGGACGGCAAGAAGCCGGATCGATCTCCTTGATCCCTGATTAGGCCCTCTGGCGGCTCAGGCGGCATTGAGCACAATGGCGGCAAGCGCGAGATACCGTCCGGCCTTGGCGATTGTTACCAGAAGCAGGAACACAAAAAGCCGCTCCCGCATGATGCCGGCGACAACAGTGAGCGGGTCGCCAATGATCGGCATCCAGCTCAGCAGCAGCGACCATCGTCCATAGCGTCCGTACCAGTCCTGGGCGCGTTCGAGCGATTTCCGGTCGGCGGGAAACCACCGATGATCGCGAAACCGCTCGATCCCCCGGCCCATCAGCCAGTTAACAACCGATCCCAGAACATTGCCGGCGCTGGCAACCAGCACCAGCAGCGCGGGATGATAATCGGCAAACAGCAGTCCTGCCAGAAGCGCCTCTGACTGCATCGGCAAAACGGTGGCTGCAACGAAGGCCGAGGTGAACAGGCCGGCATATACGGCAATGTCGATCATTTCCGCGGGGTTCGGTCCGGCGCCGGATTGCCACTCGGACCGGGCGCGGGCCTGCGATTGACCAGATACATCCCGAAAAAGACGATTGCCGCTCCGGCAATTTGCGGCGCCACAAGTGTCTCCTGCAGGATCAGCACGGCAAGGATCGGGCCGAAGACCGGCATCAGGTGAACGAACTGACCGGCACGCTGAGGGCCCAGCACGCTGACGCCGTATGACCAGAGCAGGAAGGCGATCAGCGACGCAAACACGGCGATATAAAGCAGTGCGCTTACAACACCCAGCGACCAACTCCATGGATCGAGGGGGTCGGAAAAAACGGTCAGTGGCGCTATCAGGGCGAGCCCGAAGGTGATGCTGACCGCAAGGGTCACATCCTGGGGCAGATCGGCCGGCCGTTGGCGGAGCAGCAACGAATAGACCGCCCACGCGACGACAGCGCCGAGCATCCACAGGTCACCCCGGTTGAATGAAAAGGTCAGTAGCACAGAGACATCACCGCGTGTGATCAGCACTGCCGCGCCGATCAGGGAGATGGCAGTGCCGGCCCCTTGAATGGCTGTCGGTCGGGCGCCGCCGCTGAGCGCCCCGCCGATCAGGATGGCGGCAGGCGTCAACGCCAGCATCAGCACGGCATTCGCCGCCGTTGTCTGGCTGAGCGCCATGTATATCATGGTCTGGAACGCTGCGATTCCGGTGGCGCCAAGGGCAAGCAGCAGCCGCCAATCCCGCCTTACCAGATGGCGGTAGCGGATGACCCGGCCGCCGACCAGTGGCAGAAACAGGGCCAGACACAACAGCCAGCGCAGTGTATTGAGCATGACCGGGTCGATGTCGTCGCGCAACGCCCGTCCGGCGATGAAATTGCCCGACCAGAACAACGCCGCCAGTGACAGGGCGAAGACGGCCAGTATGCCGGGCGACGGCCGATTTGCGCCACCTGGCAATAAGCGTTTGCCGAACATTATCCAATCCTCGATTTCGGTTTCCGGCTGTCGCCTCCGGCCCCGGTCCCGGTCCCGGCTCCGCTCTCGGGGCAGGCGGGCTGCAGGGAAAGTGCCGTCATGCTCGCAGCAGCCGTGGCATTCCGGTTATGCTTGGGTCTGAACCCCGTAATCGGGTGTCGATAACGAAACAGCCTTCTCAGCATTACGGAGGAATGAGAGTGAAAGCCCAAGTCAAATGGGTCGACGGCGTCATGTTCGTCGGCGAGACCGAAAGCGGTCATGCGATCGTCATGGACGGCGCCCCGGCATCCGGCGGCCGGAACATGGGCGCCAGGCCGATGGAAATGCTGTTGCTCGGGATGGGAGGATGCACAAGCTTCGATGTCATCAACATTCTGCGCAAGGGCCGCGAGCGGGTGACCGATTGCCACGTCGAAATCGAGGCCGAACGGGCCGAAAGCGATCCGAAGGTATTCACCCGGATCCATGCCGAATTCGTCGTGACCGGCCGGAACCTGTCATTGGCAAAGGTCGAGCGGGCGGTATCTCTGTCGGCTGATAAATACTGCTCGGCCAGTATCATGCTGGGCGCGATGGCCGAGATCACCCACAGCGTGCGCATCGTTGAAGACGATACGTGAACTGCAGCGCGGCGGGCGCCGGGCCTGGTGCCCGGCGGGCGATCATCCTCATCCCAGTGCCGACAGGAAGTCGTCCAGCAGGTCGTCGGCATCTTCCAGCCCGATGGAAATCCTGACCATGCCCGGTGTGATGCCCAGCCTCTCGCGCTCGTCGTCCGTCAGCCGCTGATGCGTCGTGGTCGCCGGATGCGTCGCCAGGGTCTTGGCATCGCCGAGATTGTTGGAGATATCCGCAAGGGACAGCGAATTGAGGAACTGGAACGCCTGCTTGCGGCCCCCGGGCAGGTCGAGTGCTATCATGGGACCGCCGGAGCCGGACATCTGGGCCATCGCCAGTTCATGCTGCGGATGGCTGCCAAGGCCCGGATAGATCACCTTGACGTCCGGTCGCTCGGATTCGATCTTGCGTGCAATGCGGTCGGCATTTTCGCAATGCCGGCGGACGCGCAGATCCAGCGTCTCCAGCCCCTTGAGCATCACCCAGGCATTGAACGGACTCAGCGACGGGCCGGTATGGCGCAGGAAATTAACCAGGTAATCGGCGCAGAATTCCTCTGAGCACAGCACGGCACCGCCAAGGCATCGTCCCTGGCCGTCAATGTGCTTGGTGGCCGAATAAACGACGATATCGGCCCCGAACGTCATTGGCTTCTGCAGTATGGGCGTGGCGAATACATTGTCGACGACGACACGGGCACCGGCGGCGTGCGCAAGGTCACAGACGCGCTGCAGGTCGATGATGTCGAGGTTCGGATTGCTGGGCGTCTCAAGAAAGACGACGTCGGCCGGTTCGGCCAGTGCCTGTTCCCATTGCTGCATGTCGGTGCCGTCGACCAGTTCCGACCGCACGCCGAAGCGGGGCAGGATGTCGTTGACGATGTACAGGCACGACCCGAACAGCGCCCGCGACGACACGATCCTGTCGCCGGCCTTGAGCTGGGACATCAGCGCGGCGAAAACGGCCGCCATGCCGCTGGACGTCACCCGGCAGGCTTCGGCGCCCTCCATCAGGCAAAGGCGCTCCTCCAGCATCGATACCGTCGGGTTCGCATAGCGCGAATAGACGAATCGCGCCTTGTCGCCCTTGAAGGCGGCTTCAGCTTCCTCGGCCGATTCATAGACATAGCCGGACGTCATATAGATCGCTTCGGAGGTTTCGTCGAAAGCAGATCGGAGTGTGCCGCCACGGACCAGACGCGTCTGGGGGCGAAGTGAACTGACGTCTTTTGACCGGGCCACGAAGAATATCCTCGGATTGGAAGCAGAAGCGGAAGGGCGATGGTCGCTGCCTGTTGTGGCAGCCGTCCGGGCGGCAATCGGAAAGAAGGCCGCCCGTGTGGTGCCGGGACTGTTTATCGGCCGATAGACGGGTCGCGGTCAATACCGCGCTTGCCGGTGCCGAGGCGCCGCCGGACGGCATCAAGCTTGGGGTCGTCGTACAATACCCGCTCCTGGCGAACATCCGGGTCGCGATCCGTCTGGAAGTTCGTGACCAGCAATGCGATCGAATCGCCAAGCGGCTCCAGGCGTTTCGCCGATCGGCGGGGCAGGGGGACGCCGTTCTGCCGGCACCAGGCAAGGATGGCGACGGTTAGATCGTATTCTGAAATCCTGTGCTCGGAGATCGACCCCTGTGCCTTCGCGTGGTCGCCGACGCGATAGATGGCCTCCAGGCTGTCGGACCCTTCGCGGACGCTGACAGTGACGCTGAAAATCGAAGCCAGTGCCAATGGTTTGCCGTCCATACGCCGCCAGTCGGCGATCGCGCGGGCGATTTCGGCCTGCTCGAACAGGATATAGCGAATTTCGCGCGGCATCGGACGTTTCCCCCGAGATCCGGCCCCGGAACAGAGCAGATCACATGACAATCCTTTGGACGCTATGGAATTGAAGTTAACCGATCGTTAACCGACGCGGGCGGCAACATTCAGGACCTCGATCACGGCGGCCGGCGTCATGGCGTCGAGCGTGGTGTTGCATAGTTTCAGCAGGTGCGCGGGTATGGTGGCGTCCCCTGCTGCGGCGCTGGTTGCACGGCGCCCGATCCACGCGCCCGAACGGCATTGGAAAACGGCGACGACGGTGTTGGTTCCGGCAATGACGGCTGCCGTCAGGTCGCGGCGAAGGAAGATGAGTTCCAATCCCGCTTCGGCGACCGGCGCGCGCTCGCCGAAGGTCGGACGCCCGGTGACGTCTACCTCGGTAAGGGGGGTGAATGTCCGCCGGTGGTGTGCGGTTATCCCCTGCCTGAGCAGGGCGATGTAGTGGTCGGGAGCCGGATATCCGGCATTGCGTTCCCAGCCGTAGCCCGGATGACGGATGGCAAGGCCGGACATGATGTGATCGCGGGTGACCTTTGCGACCACCGATGCCGCCGATATCGACAGGCAGCGACGGTCGCCGCCGACGATCGTCGTCACCGGAATGTCCGTCACGGGCGCAGCGTTGCCGTCGACCAGCAGGTGACCCGGTCTGGTGGGCAATGCGGCGACGGCGCGGCTCATGGCAAGCATATCGGCGCGGCGGATGTTCAGCGTTTCGATTTCCGCAACGCTGGCGGCGCCGACGCCAACCATGCCGATTGACCGGATCACGGCGTAAAGGCGCTCACGCGCGGCTTTGCCCAGCATCTTGCTGTCCGTCAGTCCGGCGAGATCCGGCTCGACTTCGGCCCCGGGCGGCAGGATCACGGCGGCGGCCACGACGGGGCCGGCTAGGGGCGCGCAGCCTGCTTCGTCGACACCGGCGACAGGCATCGAAAGCCCATGCTCCAGAGAACGATCGGGCCCCGTGTTACCGCTACCGGCTGAGGCGGGAGATTTTTTTTGAGGTACTTTCATTGCTTCCGAAAGTGGTGCGGTCGAGAAGACTCGAACTTCCACGGGCTCATCGCCCACAGCGACCTCAACGCTGCGCGTCTACCAGTTCCGCCACGACCGCATCATCACTTTTGGCACGCCCCCTATCCTGGTTCATCGTCATATGATGCCTCACCATATGATGTTTCGCCTTGATCGGGGCCGGAGCGTCGGTTGGCAAGATTTCTTGCACCGAAGCCAAGGGGGGAATACCAAAACCCATGACGAGGTTCAAGCGGCACGATGCACCAATGCAGAATTCTTTTTCCGACGGTCCCGAATGGCTGATCTCCGAGGCTCCCGTTGCCTATCCAGACGCCATGGCCTTCATGGAGGATCGGGTGGCGGCGATCGCCCGGGGTGAAGCGGGTGATCTTGTCTGGCTGCTGGAGCATCCGCCGCTCTACACGGCGGGGACCAGCGCTCGGGACGAGGACCTGCTTGAGGGCGCGCGATTCCCGGTATTCAAGAGCGGGCGGGGCGGTCAGTTCACCTATCACGGGCCGGGGCAGCGCGTTGCCTATGCGATGGTCGATCTCCGCCGCCGCGGGCCGGACATTCGGCGCTATATCCACGACCTGGAAGCATGGGTGATCGCCACCCTGGATCGGTTCAACGTGGCGGGCGAACGCCGGGCCGGTCGGGTCGGCATCTGGGTCGATCGCGGGCGCGAGGGCGGGATGCCGGGGCGCGAGGACAAGATCGCCGCCATTGGTGTCCGCGTTCGCCACTGGGTGGCGTTTCACGGCGTGGCGATCAACGTAGATCCGGACCTCGGCCATTTCGACGGCATCGTGCCGTGCGGCATTCGCGAACACGGTGTTACCAGCCTCGTCGATCTCGGTCGGCCCGTGACGATGAGCGACGTGGACATGGCACTGAAGGAATCATGGCAAGAGACATTTGGCCACGGTTGAGGTTTTGCCGTATTTTCTGCAGGAGAATGTCAGGGCTGCAAAACAACCCTTTGGCGAGTTGCGGCAAATACGATAATAAAACGGCGAATGCCGCCGAGGCACGACTCGGAAACCCCACGGACAGGAGGAACCAATGAAGGCCGAACAGCTCAAGGCATTATACCCGACGATGCAGGATATTCCGGATCAGCACCGGCTGCCTGAACCGGTGCACGAGCGCCGAATTCTCGTCAACGGCGAGTTCAAGTCCTGGGACGGCAAATGCCATACCGTGATTTCCCCGATTCGCCTTCGCAACGAAGACGGGTCGCTGGCCGAGATGGAGATCGGCAGTTATCCGCTGGGTGGCGAGGAAGAAGCCGAGGAAGCGCTGGAGGCAGCCGTCGCCGCTTATCGCGACGGCCGGGGCGAGTGGCCGACCATGACCGCAGGGGAGCGAATCGCCTGCATGCAGGAATTCGTTCGGCAGATGGCTCAGCGCCGCGAAGAGGTCGTCCGCCTGATCATGTGGGAGATCGGCAAGAGCCTGACGGACTCACAAAAGGAATTCGACCGCACCGTCGATTACATCGAAGCGACGATCGACGCGTTGCGCACTGTGGACAACGAACATTCGCGATTTACCGTCGTGGAAGGCACGATCGGCCAGATTCGCCGGACGCCGCTGGGTGTCGTTCTCTGCATGGGCCCCTACAACTATCCGCTGAACGAGACCTTCGCGACACTGATTCCGGCGCTAATCATGGGTAATACGGTGGTCTTCAAGCCGCCGCGTTTCGGTTGCCTGCTGTTTGCCCCGCTGCTGGAGGCATTCCGCAATTCCTTCCCCAAGGGCGTGGTCAATACCGTCTATGGCCGGGGCGCGGTCGTCGTGCCGAAGCTGCTGAATACCGGCAAGATCAATGTTCTGACGCTGATCGGCTCCAGCAAGGTAGCCGACCATCTGAAAAAGCAGCACCCGAAGGCCCACCGCCTGCGCGCGATTCTCGGCCTCGATGCCAAGAACGCTGCCATCGTCATGCCCGATGCGGACATCGATCTGGCGGTCAAGGAATGCCTGCTGGGCGCTCTGTCGTTCAACGGCCAGCGGTGTACGGCGCTCAAGATGCTGCTGGTCCATCGGTCGATCGCCGACACTTTCGTGAAGAAGTTCAGCGAAGCGCTGAGCAAACTGAAAGTCGGCATGCCCTGGGACGAAAAGGTGACCATCACACCGTTGCCGGATGCTCCGAAAGTCGGCGCCATGACCGAGTTCGTCGAAGACGCCAAGGCGCAAGGGGCGGCGGTCATGAATGAAGATGGCGGCGAGGGGGCCGAGACCCTGTTCTATCCGGCCGTTGTCTACCCGGTGAAGGAGGGGATGAAACTCTACCGCGAGGAGCAGTTCGGGCCGGTCATTCCCATTACGCCGTTCGACGACATCGAAACGGCGCTGGAGTATGTTATCACGTCGGACCACGGCCAGCAGGTCAGCATCTTCGGCAGCGATCCGGGCCAGATCGGCGCCCTGGCCGACCCTCTGGTCAACCAGGTTTGCCGGGTGAACATCAATTCCCAGTGCCAGCGCGGCCCCGACGTCTTCCCGTTCGCCGGACGCAAGGATTCCGCCGAGGGTACCCTGTCGGTGACCGATGCACTGCGGTCGTTCTCGATCCGGTCGATGATCGCCGCGAAAGCCACGGATGAAAACCGGCGCATCCTGGACGATATCGTTACCAACAACCGGTCGAAGTTCATCAGCACGCGCTTCATTTTCTGATCGACCGATACCACCCGCGCCCATTCCCGGGTCGAAGCGCGAGCCGGGCTCATGCGGGTCGGGGTCCCACCCACTCCAATTCCCGGGCGCAGCGCGGCCACGAAGTGACGCGCTGCAGACCCGGGATCTGGTGCAGTAACTTCCCGGGGGGAAACGCGGACCGGGCTCGTCCAGCGCGTGTGGACCCCGGACAGCGCTTCGCGCTTCCGGGGCGGAGGAAGGAGGGGGTGGCCGGGTGATTTCCACCTTCTCCAATTCCCGGGCGCAGCGCGGCACGAAAGTGACGCGTTGCTGACCCGGGATCGCGTGCAGCAACTTCACGCGGCCGAAACACGGCCCGGGCTCCGTTCCCGATTGACTCAGCACGCCGCCGAAACTAGAACATAACAAGAACAATCAGGCGTGAGCAGTGTGCGGGAGCAGTGGGTTCGACCATGCCGGTTCGGCGATATCTGGCGATTTTCATGCCGTATTTTGCGGTCGAGCGTGCGTACGGCGACTCCGGAGCCTCGGGAACGGCGGGGCAGGCGCCGCCGCGCGTTCTTTACGTCATGGAGCGGGGTGTGGCGCGGCTCTATCGGGTCGATCCGGCGGCGGCCCTTTGCGGCATCGCGCCGGGGGAGAGTGTGGCCGATGCGCGCGCCCGCATTCCCGAACTGGCGGCGCGGCCGGCGGATCCGGTCGATGACGCCCGGGCGCTGGACCGGCTCGCCGATTGGTGCGGGCGGTACAGCCCCTGGGTCGCCGCCCGGCCGCCGGAAGGACTGGTGATCGACGTCACCGGCTGTACCCATCTGTTCGGGGGCGAGGTTGCGCTTGGCCGCGACGTTCTGCACCGGCTGGCCGATATCGGTCATGATGCCCGCCTGACCATGGCCGATACGCCCGGCGCGGCCTGGGCGCTTGCGACTCATGGCGCGAATGCCTGGTCCGATCCGGCCCGTCCGGTGGCCGAGGCGATCGTGCCGCCCGGCGAAACCGCCGCCGCACTGGGGCCGGTCGATCTCGCGGGGTTGGGGCTGGAGTCTCGGACGCTTGAAGGTCTTCATCGCCTGGGGCTGCGCCGGATCGGCGATCTTTATGTCATGCCGCGCGCGGCTCTGGTCCGGCGTTTCGGGCAGGGGCTGCTCGACCGGCTGGACCGCGCGCTCGGCCGTCATGACGATCCCATCAGCCCGCGCCGGCCGGTGCCGCCGCGTCTGGTGCGTATGGCGTTTGCCGAGCCGATCGGCCGTACCGAGGATGTTCAGGCGGCACTGGAGCGCCTGCTCGACGGCTTGTGCGCGGGGCTGGAGCGCGACGGGCAGGGCGCGCGGCGTCTGGAGATCGCCTTTTACCGGATCGACGGCGGTGTCGAACGCCGCACCATCGGAACTGCGCGCGCCAGCCGCGATCCGCGCCATCTGGCCCGGCTGTTCGCCGATTCCATCGACGGGCTGGATGTCGGTTTCGGTATCGAGGCCATGGTGCTGTCGGCCGGGCAGGTTGACGCCCTGCAGCCCGTTCAGCGCGATCTGCACGAGGGATCGGCGCAACGAACCGGGGGCGAGGCGCTGGATGTGCTGGTGGACAGGCTGATCAACCGGCTCGGCTCGGCCGCCGTGTGGTGCCCGGCGATGCGGGAAAGCCATGTCCCCGAACGCAGCGCCGTCCGGGCGCCGCCGGTGCTTCGGCCCGGTGACGGCGTATCCGGCACGGCGTCCTGGCCGCCGGACCGGATGCGCCCCGTTCGGCTGCTGGCGATGCCGGAACCGGTGGAGGCGATTGCCCCGATCCCCGACGATCCGCCGGTCATGTTCCGGTGGCGCGGCGATGTCCATCGGGTTCGGCATGCCGACGGGCCGGAGCGGATCGAGCCCGAATGGTGGCGATGCAGCAATCCCGACCCCGACCCCGACTCCGACCCCGACCCTGACGCGGTTCGGGATAAGCCGGAGCCGGTCCGCGACTATTACCGCGTCGAGGATCAGGAGGGCCGCCGCTACTGGCTGTTCCGCCAAGGGCTCTATGCGCCGGATGCCCCCGCACCGGCCTGGTTTCTGCACGGAATGTTCGCATGAGCGCGCCGGTTTACGCCGAACTTCAGGTGACCAGCAATTTCTCGTTTCTGGAGGGCGGGTCCCATCCGGAAGAACTGGTGCTTGCCGCCGCTGCATTGGGGCTGCAGGCGGTGGCGATCACCGACCGGGCGTCGCTGGCCGGGGTCGTGCGCGCCCATGTCGCCGCCCGGGACCATGGCGTCCGCCTGATTGTCGGCGCCCGGCTGGATCCGGTCGACGGGCCGCCGCTTGTCTGCCTGCCGACCGACCGGGCCGCCTATGGCCAATTGTCCCAACTGATTACCACCGGTCGCCGACGGGCCGAAAAGGGCACGTGCCGCCTGACGATGGCGGATATCGACGCCGCGCGGCAGGGGCAGATCCTGATCGCCGTCCCACCCGACCGGACGGCCGATCTCGCCGCGTTCGAGACGGTGCTGGCGGATTGCCGGGATCGCTTCGGGCCGCCGTTGTTTTTGGCGGCGAGCCACCGTTACGGCGGCGACGATGCCGCGCGGCTGTTCAGGTTGAACACGCTCTCCCGGCGGCTGGGCGTTCCGATGGTCGCCACCAACGACATTCTCTATCACCATCCCGGCCGCCGTATCGTTCAGGACGTTCTGACCTGCATCCGGCATGGCTGCACCATCGGCAATGCAGGCTGGCGTCTTGCGGCCAATGCCGAACGTCATCTGAAGGCGCCGGCGGAGATGTCCCGGCTGTTTCGGCGATACCCCGATGCCATCGCCCGCACGGCGGAGATCGCCGCCGCCTGCCGGTTCTCGCTCGACGAACTGCGCTATGAATATCCCGAGGAGATCATGACGCCGGGCGAGACTGCCCAGCAGACCCTGGTG
This sequence comes from Fodinicurvata sp. EGI_FJ10296, assembly GCF_040712075.1. Taxonomy (NCBI): domain Bacteria; kingdom Pseudomonadati; phylum Pseudomonadota; class Alphaproteobacteria; order Rhodospirillales; family Rhodovibrionaceae; genus Fodinicurvata; species Fodinicurvata sp. EGI_FJ10296. The sequence continues at coordinate 158,424 of NZ_JBFCVL010000002.1, read as the reverse complement.
CGGACCACCTGGGAAGGGGCCGATCGCCGCTACGACGGTACTGTGCCCGACGGCGTTGCCGAGCGTCTGTGCTATGAACTGGAGCTCATCCAGTCTCTTAACTATGCGCCCTATTTCCTTACGGTATATGACATTGTCCGGTATGCAAGAGAGCGGGGCATCCTGTGCCAGGGGCGTGGATCGGCCGCCAATTCGGCCGTCTGCTATGTGCTTGGCATCACCGCCGTCGATCCGGCGCGGGCCGATCTTCTGTTCGAGCGTTTCGTCTCGGCCGAGCGCAACGAGCCGCCCGATATCGATATCGATTTCGAGCATGAGCGCCGGGAAGAAGTCATCCAGTATGTCTACGAAAAATACGGCCGCGACCGCGCGGGCATGACGGCGACCGTCATCCATTACCGTCCGCGTGGCGCCGTCCGCGACGTTGGCAAGGCCATGGGATTGTCGCTCGACGCTGTCGGCCGTCTGGCGGAAACCATATGGGGGTGGAGCGACGACGGCCTGGACGAGGAGGCGGTCAAGCGGGCGGGTCTGGATCCTGGCGATCCGACGGTCGCCATGACGGTGGATATCGTCCGCACCCTCATCGGCTTCCCGCGCCATCTCTCGCAGCATGTCGGCGGACTTGTGATCAGCCGGGGACCGCTGTCGGAACTGGTGCCGATCGAAAACGCCGCCATGGCGGACCGCACCGTCATCCAGTGGGACAAGGACGATCTCGATGCTCTGGGCCTGATGAAGGTCGATATCCTGGCGCTGGGCATGCTGTCCTGCATCCGCCGGGCTTTCGACCTGATCCGCGACCATTATGGCCGCGATATCACCCTGGCGTCGGTGCCGGCGGAGGAACCGGCGGTCTACGACATGCTGTGCCATGCCGACAGTCTGGGTGTCTTTCAGGTCGAAAGCCGGGCGCAGATGGCGATGCTGCCGCGCTTGAAGCCGCGCTGCTTCTACGACCTGGTGATCGAGGTCGCCATCGTCCGGCCCGGTCCCATCCAGGGTGACATGGTTCATCCCTATCTGCGCCGCCGGGCGGGCGAGGAACGGATCGACTATCCCGAAGGGGCGCTGAGACCGGTCCTGGAGAAAACGCTGGGCATTCCCCTGTTTCAGGAACAGGCCATGAAGATCGCCATCGTCGGGGCGGGGTTCACGCCGTCCGAGGCGGATCGGTTGCGGCGCGCCATGGCGACGTTCCGCAAGAACGGTGATATCCATAAGTTCCGCGAGATGATGATCGACGGCATGGCCGCCCGAGGCTACGACGCCGCGTTCGCCGAGCGGTGCTTCAATCAGATCGAAGGCTTCGGCACCTATGGATTTCCCGAAAGCCACGCGGCCAGCTTTGCGTTGTTGGTCTATGTTTCCGCCTGGATCAAATGCTTCTATCCCGATGTCTTCGCCGCCGCCTTGCTCAACAGCCAGCCCATGGGGTTCTATGCGCCCGCCCAGATCGTTCGCGATGCCCGCGAGCATGGGGTTGAGGTGCGGGCCCCGGACGTCAACGCGTCGGACTGGGATTGCAGCCTGGAGCGGGTCCCGGAGCGAACGGCCGGCGGATCAGAGGAGGAGCCGCCGGGATGGGCGCTGCGTCTCGGGCTGCGTCAGATCGGCGGTTTCGGACGGTCTCCGGCCGATCGGCTGACCGCCGCCCGGGCCCGGGGCGGTGCGTTCGTGGATCCGGCGGATTTGTGGCGCCGCGCCGATCTTCAGGCCGGTGGGTTGGAGATACTGGCGCACGCCGACGCCTTCCGATCGATGGGAATGGACCGCCGATCAGCCTATTGGGCGGTAAAGGGGCTGAAGGATAAACCCCTGCCGCTTTTCGACGGTATTGCCGACGATGCCCCGGATCCTTCGACCCCGGCCCTGCTGCCGGTCATGTCGCGGGGCCAACATGTTGTCGACGATTATGCGGCCATGTCACTGAGCCTGAAGGATCATCCGGTGGGATTGTTGCGGCCCGTGCTGTCCGCGCGCGGATACCGGCAATCAAGCGATCTGATATCGTGTCGGCACGGGCAGCCGTTTCGTGGTGCAGGGCTGGTGCTGGTCCGGCAACGGCCCGGAAGCGCCAGAGGCGTGTTGTTCATCACGATCGAAGATGAAACCGGCGTTGCCAATCTCGTGGTATTGCCGCCGGTGTTCGAACATTTCCGTGCCGTCATTTTGGGCGCACGTCTGCTTGCCGTCGACGGCCGGGTCGAGCGGCCGGTCGGCGTGGGCGGCGCAAGCGGCGAGGTCATTCATGTCCGGGCCGAACGGCTGACCGATCTGTCATCCCTGCTCGGTATCCTGACCGAAGACGACATCGACCGTCATCCGATCTGGTCCGGGGCAATCTGGTCGGGGGCGTTGGCGCGCGCGGACGAAGTCAAGCACCCGCAGGCAGATCGTCGAACCGCTCGGGACAACGACCGGCGAGGGGATGACGGGCGAGAAGAACCCGGGCGAAGGGAACACCGGGAAGTCGACGAGGTTCGGGAAGAAAGCCGGCGCCAGCGGGATATTGGCCGCAGCTTGGCCAAGCCGCGGAACTTCCGGTAATGCCCCGAAGGCCCCAATTGACGCTCATGAGGCAAGTTGATATCAACTTTATTATACCATCACCGGAATGAATGGGCCGGTTCCGGTCGCCGATTGCGGCAAATGTTCTGGGAGGAAAGCGATATGTCATCCATGCACGGTCGATTCGTCTGGCGCGAACTCATGACGAACAATATGGCTGCGGCCGAGAAATTTTATTGCGATCTCATCGGCTGGAAAGCCAAAGATGCCAGCATGCCCGATGGCGACTATACACTATTTACCGCCGGAGATACCGAGATTGCCGGCATGATGCCCTTGACAACGGAGGCCCGTGACCATGGCGCAAGGCCGGGCTGGATCGGCTATATCGCGGTCGATGACGTGGATGCCTGTGCCGATCGCATCGCCGGAACGGGTGGACAGGTTCACGTCAAACCCCGGGATATTCCATCGGTCGGCCGCTTTGCCGTTGTCGCCGATCCCCACGGTGCCGTATTCAGCCTGCTCAAACCGGTCAGTGAAACCGATCAGGGTGCGCCGGACGCAATGCTGCCCGGATACCCCGGTTGGAACGAACTGTGCGCCGATGATCTGAATCAGGCATTCGACTATTATTCGAACCTGTTCGGCTGGACGAAGGCCGACGCTGTCGACATGGGTGAAATGGGCCCTTATCAGCTATTTGCCGCATCCGACGACGCCGGGGGACAATCCCTTGGCGGCATGATGAAACGGCCTGAGGCAGTGCCGGCAGCGTTCTGGCAATATTATTTCATCGTTGATGGTATCGAGGCAGCCGCAGAACGCGCCAAGAGCGGCGGTGGGACGGTCATTGCCGGACCGCATGAGGTTCCCGGCGGCTCGTGGATAATTCATGTTCTCGATCCCGAGGGCAGCGTTGTGGGACTGGTCGGACCGCTCAAAAAATAGAAGGGTCGCCTCGCCCCACTGATCGTCCCGGGCGCTTTCTCGTTTCCTGGCGAATGGACAAGGGGACAGCGCCCAAAGCATTCCCCCGCCCGGGACGCGACGCACCATGAAATGGTGCGCAGCAAGGCCGGGGCCCATACTGTCAACGCTCTCGCGGCGCGTGTTGACCCCGGACAACGCTTGGCGTTTCCGGGGAGGGAATAAAGAACTGACATCGCAACAAGAAACCCCTGCCCCGGACGCGCTGCGGCACGAAGTGACGCGGCGCCGAGCCGGGGCCCACACCATCACCGCTCTCGCGGTGCGTGTGGACCCCAGACAACACTTCGCGTTTCCGGGGAAGGGATAGGAAGCGGATTTCGGCTAGACAAGTACAGTTCGCGCTGCACCGACAATTTGTGAATCCCGTAAGGGATCGTTCCGGGGGCTGTCTCGAAATCCGGGGATGACGGGTTAGACGGATTCCGGAACTTCCCGTCGTGTCGTATCGGCCATCGCGTTGCGCGTGGTCTTCTCCACGGCATCGCCGTTCTCGTCGAACAGGTGGCACAAAGTCTTGTGCAGGCCCACATTGATCGTATCGCCGACTTTCACCCGGCTGTCGCCGGCCGCCTTGACGACGATTATATTGTCTTCATCGGTCTTGAGATAGAAATAGGATTCGCCCCCAAGTCGCTCAACGACGAAAACCTGGCCACTGATATAAGCGTCGGCCGGGCCCTCTTCAGACATATGTTCCGGTCGATAGCCAAAGGTGACCTTGTCATCGACACGGAGTTGGCCGGTTTTAACCGGTACCGAAATCGAGCTTCCTCCCGGCAAACGAACGGTCGCCTGGGCACCCGTTACGTCGGACACTGACGTTTCAATGAAGTTCATTTTCGGCGAACCGATGAACCCGGCAACGAAAAGGTTGGCCGGGTGATGGTAAAGTTCCATAGGCGAGCCGAACTGTTCAACCCGACCGCTGTTCAGAACGACGATCTTGTCCGCCAGGGTCATGGCCTCGACCTGATCATGGGTCACATAGATCATGGTCGCGTGCAGTTCCTGGTGCAGGCGCGCGATCTCGATCCGCATTTGAACGCGCAATGACGCGTCGAGGTTCGAGAGTGGTTCGTCGAACAGGAAGACCTTCGGATCACGTACGATCGCCCGGCCGATGGCGACCCGCTGCCGCTGACCACCCGAAAGCTCCCGGGGTTTGCGCTTCAACAGGTGCTCGAGCTGCAGAACGCGGGCAGCGTCGGCTACCTTTTTTTCGACGCTCTCGCGGCTCTCCTTTGCAAGGCGCAGGCCGAACGAGATGTTCTCTTCGACGGTCATATGCGGATACAGCGCATAAGACTGAAACACCATCGCGATGCCGCGTTCGCTTGGCGGCAAATCGTTGACGACCTTGTCGTCGATCATCAAGTCGCCCGAGGTAATATCCTCGAGACCGGCAATCAGCCGTAGAAGAGTCGATTTACCACAGCCCGATGGGCCGACGAAAACGACGAATTCATCATCCTTGATGTCCAGGTTCACACCCTGGATGATTTCCAGTTCTCCGAAAGATTTTCGGACATTCGTCAGTGTGACCGTCGCCATTTGGTTTACTCCTCCCTCGGCGAGCCGACATTGGGGCGGGTGCCTCGCCGGAACTCGATATTGACTGTCTGCCGGCCACCGGCGCCACATCGGCCGGCGGGTCGGTCCATGGGTTTCTCGAAGTGCAGCACGGGGAGCGGCTCGTACCTGCCCCCCGCCATGTTCCCTATCCCTTTACCGCGCCGGCCGTCAGGCCGGAAACGATGCGTTTCTGGAAGATCAGCACGAGGACGATCAACGGAACCGTGACGATAACCGATGCCGCCATGATGTTGCCCCAGGGAAGTTCGAACTGCGTGCCACCGCTGATCAGCGCGATTGCCACGGGAACGGTTCGCTGGTCGTTGGTCAGCGTGAAGGTGAGAGCGAACAGGAATTCGTTCCACGCCACGATGAAGGCCAGCAGACCGGTCGTCGCCATTGCCGGTCCCAGAAGCGGCATGAAGACCTTGGTTATGATCTGCCAGGGCGTCGCGCCGTCGACAATTGCTGCTTCCTCCAGTTCCTTTGGCAGTTCCCGCATAAAGGTCGTCAACACCCATACCGTGAATGGTAGCGTGAAGATCAGGTAAGACAGGATCAGAGCAAACGGTGTGTTGAAGATGCCAAGCAGCCGGACCAGCTCAAACATGCCGGAAAGCACCGCGACCTGCGGGAACATCGAGACACCGAGCACGATCAGGAGCAGAGCCCCACGCCCCCGGAAATAAACGCGGCCCAGCGAATAGGCGGCTGTAACGCCGAAGAATAGCGAGATCACCACCGTCAACACCGCAACGAACACGGAATTCGCAATGTTGCGTGCAAAGGGCTGTTCCTGGAAAACAGAGGTGTAGTTGGACCAGGCCGGATCCGGCGGGATGAAATCGACGCTGAACAGCGCCGACCCCGACTTCAGCGACGAAACGATCGCCCAGTAGAACGGGAAAACCGTGTAAAGAACGATCAGTGCGACGAGGAGGTAGAAGCCGACCGTAAACCACCGGCGTTGTGCTGTATAACTCATCGATCAGCGCCTTTCGTCGAAGTTCACCCGCCCGAGGACGATGTAGATGACCGTGAAACACGCGATGATCAAAAACAGCATCGTCGATGCGGCGGAGCCGTATCCGACATTCTGGAAATCGACGAGCTGTTGCCGCGCATAGACCGACATCGACATCGTATCCCGGCTGCCGGAGGTCAGAACATAGATCAAGTCGAAGATTCTGAGAGCGTCCAGGGCGCGGAAGATGACAGCGACCAGAAGCGCCGGCCTTATCAGCGGCAGGGTGACACGGAAGAACATCTTGACCGGGTGGACCCCGTCGACTTTGCCGGCTTCATAGATTTCTCCCGGCAGCATCTGCAGGGCAGCCAGCGTCAGCAGCGCCAGGAAGGGTGTCGTCTTCCAGACATCCACCAGGATGACAGCCGGAAGAGCAAGCGCCGATTCCGCCGTAAACGCCAACCGCGTCGTGGTGATGCCCGCACCAAGCAGCAATTCGTTAATCACGCCGTACTGGTCGTGGAACATCCAGCCCCACATCTGGGCGGACACGATGGTCGGAATGGCCCAGGGAATAAGGGCGGCAGCGCGCACGAGTCCGCGGCCTGGCATCGCCGCGTTCAGAACCAGGGCGACGGCCACGCCAAGGATCACTTCCAGTCCGACCGATGCGACTGTAAATACGAATGTGTTCCAGACCGAGCGCCACCACATCTGATCCGCAAGCACGCCCTGCCATTCGAAGAACCGGGCGTCGTCAATGGGCCGCTCGACAACCTCGTCCGTATCCAGATCAAAATACTGATCGGGCCCTGGCCGATACACCATGGCATCGCCGGTATCCTGGTCGAAAATGAAATAGCCGTTCAGCTCGTCGTCCCAGTCATTGAGATTGGGACCGTGGAAAAGATAATTGTTGAACCCGATGAATTGAGACTGGTCGTCCGCGCCCAGCGAGGCGTCGGTGAAACTCAATGTAAAGGTACGAACGAGCGGCCAGCCGGCCACCAGCAAAAGAACGATCAGCATCGGTATCAGAAAAAGCCAAGCCGATCGTACCCGCTCTTTCGTCAGTTTGGATGCGCGTACGGTCATTTAGACGTCCCTTCGGATTCGTGCCGACGCCGGTACAAGAGCAAGAACGCGTGAGTCGTAGAATGGATTTCTGTCGCCCCGGGGATAGTGAGGGACAACTCTGAGGAGAACGACGCACGCGGCATGGCGATCGCCCCGGCGTCCCGGGAGAGGGACACCGGGCCGATACGCGGATCGTGCTACCAGCGGCCGCCGCGGCTCATCCGCTGCAACTCGGCCTCGACCGTCGACAGGGCTTCACTCGCCTCTGAACCGCCGGACAGGGCGTCGTGGACGGCATTGTAGAACGCGCTGGAGACTTCGTTGTAACGTCCAGCCGTCACCGCCGACGGACGCGCAACGGCATTCACGAAGGTGTCGTAGAGTTCGCCGAAGAACGGATTGGCTTCGAGCACATCTTCGTCGTCGTAGAGAGCGCCGATGGTGGGGTTATACCCGCCGACGATGGCACGGCGTTTCTGTTCTTCCATGCTGACGAGATAAGCGACGAGATCTGCAGCTTCAGCTGTATTGTCGGAGTACCGGGAAACGGCGAGATTCCAGCCGCCCAGCGTTCCGGTGTGTTGACCATCGTCGCCACCCATGGGCAGCGGCAAAACGCCGACATTGCCGCGGATTTCGGAGTCGTCGCTTTGCGCGAGGGCCCAGGCATAGGGCCAGTTGCGCATGAAGGCCGCATTGCCGGACTGGAACACACCGCGGGCGTCTTCTTCCATGTAATTCAGCACGCCGTTGGGCGATATGGTGCCGATCCAGGAACTGGCGAGTTCCAGTGCTTCCAGGTTGGCGTCGTTGTTGATCGTGATCGAGCCATCATCGGCAACGATCGTTCCACCATTGAAGCTGTCGAACCACTCCAGCGCATTACAGGTCAGGCCCTCATAGGCGCGGCCCTGCCAGACATAGCCCCAGAAGCGGTCATTGCCCTTTTCGCGTTCACCGGCCTGAATGATCTCGGCGGCTTCGGTCAGCTCCTGCCACGTGGTCGGCGGTTCGACATCATATTCCTCAGCCAGATCGGTGCGGTAATAAAGGACGCCGGCATCGGTGAACCACGGCATTGCGACGATTTCACCGTCGACCGTGTTGTTTTCCACGATCGCGTCGAAATGCTCGTCTATCTGGTCCTGTTCGATGTGCTGCGACAGATCGACGAAGTGAGAGCCGAGAATGCCGGGCCAGATCACATCGATCTGATAGACGTCGATGTCGTCCGCCTCGGCACTGAGAATCTGCTGGTACAGCGCCAGTCGCTCGGACGCGCTGTCAGGCGTGGAAACGATCTCGACCGTGTTACCTGTTTCCGCGGCCCAGGCCTCGGTCCCTTCGCGGCAGAGCTCGAGCTCGATGCCGACGGCGCCACATGCGATCGACAGTTCGACCTGAGCATGGGCGCTGGACGCGAATCCGCCCGAAAGCGCGGCGACGGAGCCGGCGGCGAGCAGAAGTGTCTGGAATCTGTTGGTCATAGTACCTCCCTAAGGCAGTATTCGAAGAATTTGGGCGGACTAACCACCTTCACCATATATTGGGAAAGAACGGTAATCGCCCGTACGAGATTTCGCAAGCGGAACGCCGATCCTGACGTGCAAAACGCTAGACATATTCGATCGCATATAACAGTTTCGGCTATGTTGCACTGCAAACAACTGGTAGGTTAGATTTCATTCCGCCCCTGTTGCGGCATGAAATGGATTGAACATCCCAGAGGTCAACGAGCCGGAGCTGCGCCGACACCTGTTCAGCAGGCGACACTTTAGGGACGTTCCGGAACGAATTTCAATCATTAATCGTAAAATGCCGCTCCCATGCAGCCATAAAGAGATCATGGTGTGAGCCGGGACCTTTCGCGCGGCCTTGCGCACGGGGCGTGCCGATGCTACGCGCATGGGCAGGATGCTGCCTCCAATTTCGATTCCTTTTATTCGCTCCCCTTTCGAATCTCAGCCGGGACACCGAAACCGTGAATGCGCGACCGATCATCATTGATACTGATCCGGGCCAGGATGACGCTTTTGCCATTCTTCTGGCACTATCGTCCCCGGAGCTCGATGTGCTCGGGATTTCGGCGGTGGCGGGCAACGTTTCCGTCGACAAGGCTGAAATCAATGCACGCAAGATCTGCGATCTCGCCGGCCGGTCCGGCATTCCCGTTTTCCGTGGATGCGACAGGCCGCTGAAACGCGACCTGCGGACCGCCGAGCACATTCACGGCGAAAGTGGTCTCGATGGGGCCGATCTGCCGGCCCCGAAGACGCCCTTGCAGCCCAAGCACGCGGTCGACTGGATCGTAGAGACCGTGATGGCCGCGCCGGAGGGCACGATCACACTGTGCCCGCTCGGACCGCTGACCAACATCGCTTCGGCCTTTGCGCGGGAACCGGAACTTCCGGCTAGACTGAAGGAAATCGTCCTGATGGGCGGTGGCTTTTTTCAGGGCGGCAATATAACGCCGGCGGCCGAGTTCAATATTTACGTCGACCCGCACGCCGCAGACATCGTGTTCCGGGCGGGCGTCCGAATTACCATGATGCCGCTCGACGTTACTCATCGGGCACTTATTCCCGTCGATTGGCCTGAAAAGCTGAAGGACATGGGCAATCGTACTGGTGCGGCGGGCGCGGGCCTGATTGAATTCTACCAGCGCTATGATCTTGAACGGTACGGCGAAACCGGCGGCCCGCTTCACGATCCCTGCGTCATCGCATGGTTGGTTGAGCCAGACATCTTCAAAGGCAGGGAATGCAACGTCAGGATCGAGACGGGATCGGAAATGACGATGGGCATGACGGTCGTTGATTGGTGGAATGCCACCAAACTGCCTGCGACCGCCACTGTGATCAACAGGCTGGATGCTCCCCGGTTTTTCGACCTGATGCTGGAGCGGTTCCGGACGCTGCCCTGACGTGCAGCAACCGAAGGGCGACCCGGTTCTCGGTGTCGCCTCTTCGGTTCCGAACTGAAATCCTATCGTCTGGGGCCTTGGCGTTCGGCCGAAGCCGCCCAGAGGTTGACGTTAGCGTCGCGGGCATAGGTATCGATTTCAGCGAGTTCCTCGTCGGTGAAATCCGGCACTTTTGCAGCCGCGGCCGAGTCGATCACCTGTTCGGGTCGGCTGGCACCGATCAGTGCAGTCGTTACCCGCTCACGACGCAGGACCCAGGCAATCGCCATCTGGGCAAGAGACTGGCCCCGCCGTTGGGCGATCCGGTCCAGCGCGCGGATATTCTCCAGCGTCTGCTCGTTCAGGAATTCCTGGCGAAGCGATTTTCCCTGGGCCGCACGGCTTTCTTCCGGGACGCCGCCCAGGTATTTGTTCGTCAGCATGCCCTGCGCGAGCGGTGAAAACGCGATCGATCCGATACCCAGTTCATCCAGCGTGTCCAGGAGGCCGTCATCCTCCACCCAGCGATTGATCATCGAATAGCTGGGCTGATGGATCAGGCAGGGCGTACCTAGTTCCTTGAGGATCGCGTGTGCCTCGCGCGTGCGCTGCGAATTGTACGAGGAAATCCCGACATAGAGCGCGCGCCCGGATCGGACGGCATGGTCGAGCGCCATCATGGTTTCTTCCAGCGGCGTGCGCGGATCGAACCGATGCGAGTAGAAAATGTCGACATAGTCCAGACCCATCCGCTTCAGGCTCTGGTCGAGGCTCGACAGCAGGTATTTGCGGCTTCCCCATTCGCCATAGGGGCCTGGCCACATATTATAGCCGGCCTTGGTCGAGATGATCAGTTCGTCGCGCAGGCCGGCAAAATCCGTGCGCAGGATTTCGCCGAATGCAGTTTCCGCCGAACCGGCCGGCGGGCCGTAATTATTCGCCAGATCGAAATGGGTGATCCCCTGATCGAACGCCGTTTGGCAGATCGCGCGTTTGGTCGCGTGCGGTGTATCCTCGCCGAAATTGTGCCAGAGCCCTAATGAGACAGCGGGCAGGTCGAGGCCCGATCGACCGCAACGGCGATAGGTCATCGATTGATAGCGATCATCCGCAGGTGTCCAACTCATTCGTATTCCTCATCCCGTGGGCCGGCTGGGAAGCCCTTCTTGTGCGGGGTCCTCAGCCGGAATGCTGGTTTGTGCTCGGCACGAAGCGATCGGGCCGCCTGCATGCCGAGAGCGTTTTTGCGCTGGCATGACTTCCGCAGCATGCAACGCTATGTCAACGCTGCAACGATGAGGACCATTGTCGCGAATGGCAAGCGCCATATCGGTTAGTCCGGCGTATTGCGGCACCGGGCCACCCGGGCGTGCCCGTTCAAAGACCCAGGGCCTCTTCGACCGGTGTGTAGTCAGCGTCGAGAGCGGTCGCCACGGCTTTGTGCGTGATCCGCCCTTCGTGAACGTTCAGGCCGGCGGAAAGATGCGCATCTTCGTACAGGGCCCGCCGGACACCTTTGTCAGCAAGGGCGAGAACGAACGGGATTGTGGCGTTGTTCAGGGCGACGGTCGAGGTTCGGGCCACGGCCCCGGGCATGTTGGCAACGCAGTAATGCACGACATCGTCGACGATATAGGACGGATCGTCATGGGTCGTGGCATGTGACGTCTCGAAGCAGCCGCCCTGGTCGATGGCGACATCGACCAGCACGGAACCGGGGCGCATCGCCTTGACCATTTCGCGGGTGACCAGTTTCGGCGCCGCCGCTCCCGGTATCAGAACCGCACCGACAACGAGATCAGAGGCCATGACGAGGCTATCGATGGCGTCGACCGTCGAATAAGCGGTCGTCAACGCCGGGCCGTACAGGGCGTCGAGTTCCTTGAGGCGCGGCAGGCTGCGATCGATGACGGTGACCCGGGCTCCCAGACCAAGAGCCATGCGCGCGGCATTGGTGCCGACGACGCCCCCACCGATGACCGTTACTGTCGCTGGCGGTACCCCCGGGACGCCGCCGAGCAAAACGCCGCGGCCGCCCCGGATACGCTCCAGGCATGCCGCCCCGGCCTGGATCGACATTCGGCCGGCCACTTCACTCATCGGAGCCAAAAGCGGCAATCCGCCGCGATCGTCAGTGACAGTCTCATAGGCGATGGCGATGGCGCCGCTGTCGCGCAGCAGCCCGGCCTGGACCGGATCGGGCGCCAGATGCAGATAGGTAAACAGAATCTGGCCAGCCTTCAGCATCCGGCACTCGTCGGGCTGGGGTTCTTTCACCTTCACGATCATGTCGGCTTGGGTGAACACCGCGCCCGCATTCGGCGCCAACCGGGCGCCTGCCGATTCATACTGTGCGTCGCTGAAATCGATCGCTGCCCCGGCGCCGGTCTCGACCACGACCTCGTGACCCCGTGCGCACAATTCGCGAACCGCCGCCGGAGATAGTCCGACGCGATATTCGTGGGATTTAATTTCTTTGGGTACACCGACCAGCATAGGGGCTCTCCGGGACGTGGACGCCTGGCGGGCGGCTGATGAGCATCGCCGTCGTGGCATCGGTTACGCGTGCGCCGCCGGCCAGGCCGAAGGCGCCATTCCTGGAGAGACTATGGCGAATATTTGCTGAATGGGCAGCGGAGATAGGGGGGTGCCGCCGTTGGTTTTTCGGCGGCACCCGGTCTCAGGCGGCATTTACGCCGTATCCGGGAGTTCCCGGTCGGCGTCGTCTTTTGGCAACGGTTCCTTTATCGCCACCCGGCTTTGCCAGAACGCCATGGCGACGGCGACGCCGATGCCGGCCAGGTCGCTGAGCCAATGGCCCTGGATCAGAGAGATGGATGCTGCGAGCAGGATGATGCGGAAGATCACGTTCATGCGCCCGAAGAACCAGCCTTGCACGGCCGCCGCCAGCAAATAGATGCCGATCGTTGCCGTTATGAAAACCTGGATAATCTTCGGCCACTCTGCGTCCATCAGGATTGCAGGGCTATAGAAGAACATGAACGGGACGACGAACGCCGCCAGTCCGATCTTGAACGAGGCGATGGACGTGCGCAGCGGATCGGCACCGCTAATGGCCGACGCCGCATAGGAAGCGAGGGCGACCGGCGGCGTTATGGCCGACACGACGGCGAAGTAGAACACGAAGAAATGCGCGACCAGCGGCTGCACGCCGAGCTGGATCAATCCCGGCGCAACGACCGATGCCGCGACGGCATAAGCCGCCGTCGTGGGCATGCCCATGCCAAGCAGGATCGAAATGCACATGGCGAAGAACATCGCCAGCAACTGGCTGGCCTCGGCGACGCCCAGCAGCATGGACGAGAACCGCTGTCCAATCCCGGTCATGGAAATAACGCCGACGATGATGCCGGCGCAGGCGCAGACGGCAATGATCTGGATCGACATCTTTGCCGCACGGTCCAGCGCGTCGAGAATTTTCGAGGGCCCCATGCGATAAGGGGTCAGCCAACTGACGATGACGGCCGAGACCATGGCCAGCGTACCGGCGCGAATGACCGAATACCCCATGAACAGGGCGCCGATCAGGATCACGATTGGCAGGAACAGGAATATCTGCTTCGCGAGGTCGGCCACCCGGGGCAGCTCGCTGCCCTTCATTCCGCGCATGCCGAGCTTGGTGGCTTCCAGATCGACCATGAAGAAAATCGACAGGAAATAGAGGATGGCCGGAATCAGCGCCGCTACCACGATTTCGGTATATGGAATGCCGGTGATTTCGACCATGATGAAGGCGCCGGCACCCATGATCGGCGGCATGATCTGACCACCGGTGCTTGCCGCCGCTTCGATCGCGCCGGCGCTTGTCCTTGGATAGCCGACCCGTTTCATCAACGGTATGGTCAGGCTGCCCGTGGCGACGACGTTGCCGGCTGAGGTGCCGTTGATCATGCCCATCAGCCCCGACGCAAAGACGGCGACCTTGGCCGGCCCGCCGCGTGTCCGTCCGGCGACGGCAAAGGCGAAATTGACGAAATAGTCGCCGACTTTGGATGCCTGCAGAAAGGCGGCGAAGGTGATGAAGAGGATGATGTAGGTCGACGAAACGGCGATGGTCGGGCCCAGGATGCCGCTGTCGGTGTAGAGATAGGTGAAGAACCGCTGAATCGAATAGCCGCGGTGCTCCAGAATTCCCGGAAGGAAGGGTCCGCCGAATGCGTAGAGCACGAAGATGCCGGCAATGGCCACCAAAGCCAGTCCGGCAACCCGGCGGGTCAGTTCGAGGATCAGCAGAACGCCGGTCATGGCGGCCCAGAAATCGCCAATCAGGGCGAACGACGTTCCGGCCCGCATTCTCAACCCCTGAAGGTGGAAGAGAAGATAGGCGGCGACGCCCATCGCCAACAGGCCGAGCAGAATGTCGGGCCATGCCATGCGGTTGCGTTGCCCCTGAAACGTCCAGGACGCCAGGATAGCGAGTAAAGCAGAAACGAACATCGGCGGGCCGAATGTCGAGAACGTCCAGTCCGGTGCCGGCGTACCGCCGCCGAAATCCCTTAGGATATAGGCATACGCGATGCAGCCGAGGGCATAGGCGCCAGTCGCTATGGCGGCGATCGTGATGACGGCGCTAGCCGGTTTCAACCAGCCGACCCAGCCGGGAGCGGCACTCGACCCCTCGTCGTCGAAATTGAACGCCGCCATGACGATGAAACCGATAAGCAGGGCGCCACCGATGTGAAGGATGCGAAATGCCCAGGTCTCTATCGGAGATATATTAAGGGAATAAAGATGAATGGACGTGAACAGGATGCACAGAATGAAAAAGAGCCATCCCTGCCAACCGGAGAATTCCCGTTGATTGGCTACGACCGGTTCCTGGTCGACACCCTCGACGACCAAAGCGCCGGCCTGCGTTCCCTCCGTGTTCCTCACCGCGTTGCTTTTCGCGTTCATGGGCAGGTATCTCTCCTGGCGCCGCTTTGGGATAGTGTCGCGTTCCCGACGGCAGATTGCTAAATGCGGACAGAAGTTCGAGAAACTATTTCAGTCAAGAATAATTCGGCAATGAACCAATAAACGCATCGGCCGGGATTGCCGACCGATGCGCTTGGCTTTAGTCCGTCACCGGCTGTACTAGTCGGCCTGCAACAAAGACCTGTTACTTGAGGTCTTCATCGATCTCGTAGCCGTTTTCCTCGAACCAGCGGACAGCGCCAGGGTGCCAGGTCAGGAACGTGTTCTTGTCGTAGTTCTCCGGCAGCGTTTCGGCCGACGCGGCGTGAATTTCCATCATCCGGTCGTGGTTTTCCATGACGATCCGGGTGGTCTCGTAGACGAGATCTTCCGAAACATCGGCATGGGCCACGGCGAAGTTCCACATCGCCACCGACTGGAAGTCTTCTTCCTGGCTGACATAGGTGTCGGCCGGAATGGTGAGCGGCAAGACATAAGGATACTCAGCCGTCAGCGTCTCGACCTCTTCATCGGTGAAGCCGAAGATATGGGCGTCGGTCTGCGCTTCGACCTGGCTGAACGCCGCAATCGGAATACCGGCGGCGAACGCGAACGCATCGATCAGACCGTCCTGAAGCTGTCCGGCCAGATCCGAAGCTCCGCCGTAACGGACTTCGACCTCGATATCGAGGATGTCGAAGAAGCGGGGGAAGTAAGTGCCGGGCGTTCCGCCCGCAGGGCCGACGCCGACAGTCAATCCGTCAAGATCGGACAACGATTCGATACCGGAACCAGCGAGGGTCACGACGTGGAACGGCGTCTGATACATCGGGAATACGGCACGCAGCTCGGTATGTTCGAGGCCCGGAGCGAGTTCGCTTTCACCCTGCAGGGCTTCCCAGGCCGGTCCCATGGTAACCATGCTCATGTCCAGATCGCCGGTCTGAACCAGCGTGGCGTTCTGAACCGGACCCCCGGTCACTTCGGAACTGGCGCTGATGCCGAGTTCTTCCGCCACCAGATTCGCCCAGCCCGCGCCGTAGACGAAATAGGTGCCGCCTTGGCTGGCCGTTCCGACGGAGAATTCCGACGGAATGTCCTGGGCGGCGGCGCCGCCCGCGATCAGAGCAGTTCCCAAAGCGGTTGCTGCGAACAGTTGAGCGGATTTCCGAATGGTCATATTCAAGTGTCCTCCCGTGTGGACGGTTGGAAGCCTTTATATCAAAGGCCCTCCGTTTTTTCGACCGGTACATACTATGTGGCCGATCTGCATCTGTCTCCACCATCGAGCGCGCTGCCGACGGTGACACGCGACCAAGAATTGGCTTCCCTGTTCATTCGGTCAAGTATCAAATTCTTCCTCTCCGCCGTCGCCGGTCTGCTGACGGGCGTTATCCGGCCCAACAGAAGCCGTTTGCATCAGGTGGTAAACGACACCGGCGGACCCATGTTATGGGTGTGGATATGGTATTGTGCGGGAGCCGAACGACGGGATCGGAGTCGATGGCGGAAAAACGGAATGATAGCATCACCCGGACGGGCAATGGGCCAGTGCAAGGCACGAGTTCGGGGGCGGTCGACGCATTTCTGGCGGCAGTGAAGGCGACGCCCAAAAAGGCGGGCGATGGCAACACGGGTCGCCTGATTTTTGCGATGGACGCAACGGCAAGCCGGGAGCCGACCTGGGACCGCGCCTGCCACCTGCAGGCGGAGATGTTCGAGGCGACACGCGATCGCGGCGGCCTTGCGGTTCAACTGGTGTTTTTCCGTGGTTTCGGCGAGTGCAAGTCGAGCCACTGGATGTCCGACGGATCCGGCCTTCGCGACGCGATGCTCAAGGTGCGTTGTCACGCCGGACTGACGCAGATTGATCGCGTCCTGAAGCACGCTGTCGCCGAATCGGGCCGTCAGAAAGTCAACGCGCTTGTGTATGTCGGCGACAGTTTCGAGGATGATATCGACAAAGTGGGCCAGACGGCGGGTCAACTCGGCCTGAACGGGGTGCCGGCATTCATGTTTCACGAGGGCGGCGATCCGGTCGCGGCCAAGTCCTTCAAGGAGGTTGCGCGCCTCACGGGCGGCGCATATTGCCCCTTCGACACCGGATCGGCGGATACGTTGCGCAGACTTCTTGGCGCGGTCGCAAGCTTCGCCGCAGGGGGCTGGGCGGCGCTGGAGGATTACGGCCACAGCACTGGAACGGACGTTCCCAGGCTCATTCACCGTGGGCACGGTGCCTCCCCTGGTGCCGGCCGCAAAGGATCCTGACCGGCACCCATGCAATTCCTTCTCCTCGGTATCGCGGCTTTCCTGGCGGTCATGGTGATTGGCCGGCTGATGTTGACGGCTCCGGCCGGCACAGTCGCCCGCATCCTCAAAATTGCCGCCGTCGTGGTGGCCGCGGCCGTTGCGATCGTCATGGCGGCGACGGGCCGGCTCGGGCCCGCGATCGCCACGCTGATTTTTCTGGCGCCCATGTTTCTGCGCTGGCGGGCGATCGCGCGTCGGCTGAAATCGGCAACCGGGCCGACGCCGGGCCAGTCTTCATCGGTCAGGACCGCGCATCTGGAAGCCGTTCTCGATCACGATAGCGGCGAGATGAACGCGCGGATCATCGACGGACCCTCCGCCGGCCGGATGCTGTCTGATTGCGAACTCGATGACCTCATGGCGTTGCTGGCGGAATATCGCCATATCGACCCTCAATCGGCGGCGATTGTAGAAGCTTATCTGGACCGCGTGCACGGTGCTGCCTGGCGGGCAGGGGACGAGGCTGGTAGCAGCGGGTTTGGCAACGACGGAAACGGCAGTAGGAGCAGCGGAAGCCGCGAGTCCGGAGGGGCTGGGAGCCGTATGACGGTGGAGGAGGCGCGGGCGGCGCTCGGTGTAGGGCCGTCAGCCACGCGTGAGGATATCAAGAGAGCCCACAGGCATCTGATGAAGCGGTTTCATCCCGATCACGGTGGAACAGATTACTTGGCCGCGAAATTGAATGAGGCGAAGGAAATCCTTCTTGAGTATGTCGGTGACTGAAGTGGTACCCTGTGTGCAAGTTGCCCGCATCGGGGACGAGGGCAGCAAACGAATTGAAGTTCGCCGCGGTCGCGCCGCAGCTATCGGCCCGATCGGTGGCGATTCTGCGCATGGCGGCATTTCCGAGATGGGAAGACCAGACAATGGCACATAATGTTCGCAAGGCCGTGTTTCCAGTCGCCGGGTTGGGGACCCGGCTGTTGCCCGCATCCAAGGCAATACCCAAGGAAATGGCGACGGTCGTGGATCGACCCGTCATCCAGTACGCGATCGAGGAAGCGCGTTCAGCGGGAATCGAGGAATTCATTTTCGTCACGTGCCGGGGGAAAGCATCGATCGAGGACCACTTCGACGTTGACGTCGCCCTGGAGGCGGAACTCCGCTCGAAGGGCAAGGACGATGCGCTTGAAGATGTCGCTTCCACTGAATTGCCGACCGGCAGCTTCACTTGCATCCGGCAGGGTCGGCCGCTCGGATTGGGCCACGCCGTCTGGTGCGCGAAGGCCCTGGTGGGTAATGAACCGTTTGCTGTAGTTCTGCCGGACGATGTCTTTCTGTCGGACAAGCCCGTCCTGCAGCAGATGACCGAAGCTTACGACCGGGTCGGTGGCAATATGCTGGCGGTGGTTGAGGTTCCGCGCGAAAAGACGAACAAATACGGTATTCTGGATATCGGCGATGATGACGGTACGATTGCTACCGTCAAGGGAATGGTCGAGAAGCCGAATCCAGCGGACGCACCCTCGACTCTCTCGGTAGTGGGCCGGTATATTCTGCAGCCCGAAGTCATGACGGCACTGGATGATCAGGAGCCGGGCAAAGGGGGTGAAATTCAATTGACGGATGCGATCGCGCGGGCTATCGGCCACCAGAAGGTCGTTGGTTTCCGATACGAAGGCGAGCGATTCGATTGTGGCGACAAAGCCGGATTCGTAATGGCGAACCTGGCATTTGGTCTCAGAAACAAGGACGTCGGACCGTCGCTGAAAAAGATGATCGCCCAACTCTCCCGATAACAATGCCGGATTTCCCGATAGACCAATGGCCAGTGCCGGATCGAGTGGCAGCTCTGTCGGCCGGGCGATACATCAATTACAGGAATGACGCATGAAGATTGCCGTAATCGGAACCGGTTATGTCGGCCTTGTTTCCGGAGCGTGTTTTTCGGAGTTCGGCGTGGACGTCGTATGCGTCGATACCGATGCCGGAAAAATTGCGGCGCTCAAGGATGGCCGGATTCCAATTTTCGAACCGGGGCTCGAACGAATCGTAGAAACCAACGCCTCCGCCAGCCGACTGACCTTCTCCACCGATCTGGCTGAAAGCGTCAAAGGTGTCGATGCTGTCTTCATTGCCGTCGGTACGCCGTCGCGCCGCGGCGACGGCCACGCGGATCTCAGCTATGTCCATGCGGCAGCGCGTGAAGTGGCGCGGGCTCTGACGGACTATGCGGTGATCGTAACCAAGTCGACCGTTCCGGTCGGCACTGGGCGAGACCTGCAACGAATCATCAAGGCCGAACGCCCCGATCTCGAATTCGATGTGGCCTCGAACCCCGAATTCCTGCGGGAAGGATCCGCGATCGAAGATTTTCTTCGCCCCGACCGGGTCGTTATCGGCGTCGAGACGCCGCGGGCGGAGAAAGTCCTTCGCGATCTCTATCGGCCGCTGTTCCTGATTCAGACACCGATCGTCGCGATGTCGATTGAGACGGCCGAACTGACCAAATATGCCGCCAACAGCTTTCTGGCGCTCAAGATCGCCTATATCAATGAAATCGCCAACCTGTGCGAAGCGGTGGGCGCCAATGTTCACGACGTTTCTCGCGCCATGGGGCTCGACGGTCGTATCGGCCCCAAATTCCTTCATCCGGGGCCCGGATTCGGCGGCTCATGCTTCCCCAAGGATACCCGGGCTTTCGCGCAGATCGGTACCGAGGCGGGGGTGAGCCAGTACCTGATCGAAACTGTAATCAGGCTGAACGACGCCCGGAAATCGGACATGACGGACCGGATCGTTGCCGCACTAGGCGGCGAAGTCGCCGGAAAGTCCGTTGGAATACTGGGTCTGACCTTCAAGCCCAACACCGACGACATGCGCGAGAGTCCAAGCCTCGCCATCGTTCCGGCCCTCGTGGCCATGGGGGCCAGTGTCAAGGCCTATGATCCCGCCGGCATGGGCGAGGCGCGCAAACTGCTGCCCGCGACTGTGAATTATGCGGAGTCCGCGTATGACGCGATCGATGGCAGCGACATATGCGTGGTCCTGACCGAGTGGAACGAGTTCCGGTCGCTCGACCCGGTACGGATCAAGCAGCACCTGCGCCATCCGTTGATGATTGACTTGCGCAACATCTACGATCCACAAGACATGCGGGCGGCGGGACTGACCTATGAAAGCGTCGGCCGGCCGTGAGGCGCCCGCAGTAACGCCGGGGCCCGGTATCGGAAGAGGTAAACGCTCAATGACCGACAAATACACTTTCAACCCGACGATCCTGCGCGAATACGACATCCGCGGCATTGTCGGGGACACGTTGAACGCCGAGGACGCAAGAGCCGTCGGCAGGGCATTCGGCACCATGGTCGTCCGCGATGGCGGATCGGTCGTGTGCGTTGGCTATGACGGACGTCACTCCAGCCCCGAACTGGAAGCCGCCCTGGTAGAGGGGCTGGTTTCTACCGGTCTGTCGGTCGAGCGGGTCGGCCTGGGGCCCACCCCGATGCTGTATTTCGCGGTCAAGCACCTTGGTGCCGCCGCCGGTGTCATGATCACGGGGTCCCATAATCCGCCGGAATACAACGGAATCAAGATGACAACCGCCAAGGCGCCGGTTTATGGCAGCCAGATTCAGGAGATCGGACGGGTCTCGGCAGCCGGCGATGTGATGAAGGGGCAGGGGGTCGCCCGCGATTGCCCCATCATGACGGCCTATATCGACCGGATTCTGGCCGATGTCGACCCCGGTCGGGACCTGACGGTGGTCTGGGATGCCGGCAACGGTTCGACCGGTGAAGTTTTGCGCCGAATGACCGAACGGCTGCCGGGCAAGCATATCCTGCTGTTTGATGATATCGACGGCGATTTCCCCAATCATCACCCCGATCCAACGATTCCGGAGAATCTGGTTTCTCTGATCGCGTCGGTAAAGGAGCATGGGGCCGATCTCGGCATCGCGTTCGACGGTGACGGCGACAGGATTGGCGCGGTCGACGAAAAGGGGCGGGTGATCTGGGGCGATCAACTCCTGGCCATCTATGCCTCCGACGTTCTGAAGTCACATCCGGGCGCGACGATTATCGCCGATGTGAAGGCAAGCCAGACCCTTTTCGAAGAAATCGCCAGGCTTGGCGGCAAACCGTTGATGTGGAAAACGGGCCACTCTCTGCTCAAGGCCAAAATGGCGGAAATCGGTTCTCCGCTCGCCGGTGAGATGTCGGGCCACATCTTTTTCAACGATCGATACTATGGCTATGATGATGCACCGTATTGCGGCATCCGGCTG
Source organism: Fodinicurvata sp. EGI_FJ10296 (assembly GCF_040712075.1). NCBI lineage: Bacteria > Pseudomonadati > Pseudomonadota > Alphaproteobacteria > Rhodospirillales > Rhodovibrionaceae > Fodinicurvata > Fodinicurvata sp. EGI_FJ10296. The sequence continues at coordinate 136,947 of NZ_JBFCVL010000002.1, read as the reverse complement.
ATGAATGTCGTGGCCAAGGGCGACGAACCGCTTTCGGCGATGCGCGATCGCATACCTCCCGTTCTGAACACACCGGAAATTCGGTTCCAGGTCGACGAAACCCGCAAATTCGCCGTCGTCGACGAGGTGAAGGCCAGGCTCACCGGACCCGATGCGCCCTTGGATGTGCAAGTGAACGACATCGATGGGGTCCGTGTGACAACCGCCGATGGCTGGTGGCTGTTGCGCGCCTCCAACACGCAGGATGTTCTTGTGGCACGCGCGGAAAGCCAGACAAAGGAGGGCCTTGAGCGCCTGAAGGACCAGATCGTCGATCAACTTACGGCATCGGGTTTGCCACGGCCCGATTTTTCCGCGGGCGGTCACTGATACTGATCAAACGGCTGGGGCCAAAGTTTCAGATTTCAGGTGAACCGAGGAAGCTAAATGGCGGACAAAACTGACAAATCTAGTGATCTCGTCGATCTCGATCGCTTGGCGCCGCTTGCCCTGCACTCGTTCGACCCGGCGTCGCTCCGGACAGGGCTGATCATCGTCGATGAGGTCAACGGGTTTGCCACCACCGGCGCTGGTAATCTGGCGCCGGCGGAGCCCGATGCGCAGGTAGACCGGATGGTGTCCGAAACGGTTCGGCTCGCCCGGCGCTTCGATCAGTCGGGCTGGCCGGTTCTCGCCTTTCTCGATACGCACGAACCTGGTGTTCCGGAACCTCCGTATCCGCCGCACTGCGAGAGGGGAACCGGTGAAGAAGATCTGGTTCCGGCGCTGGCATGGCTGGAAAGCAGCGCCAACGCGACACTGATGCGCAAGGATTGCATCAACGGGTTTGTCGGCGGCATCAGGGCCGATGGCAGCAATCAGGTCGTGGACTGGGTCCTCCGGCATAATCTGCAAACACTTCTGGTTGTGGGGATCTGCACCGATATTTGCGTCATGGATTTCGTGCTCACAGTGCTTTCGGCGCGTAACCACGGAATGCTCGGCAGCGTCGGCGATATTGTCGTCTACGAACCCGGCTGTGCAACCTATGATATGTCAGTGGACACCGCTGCGAAATTAGGGCTGCCGAAAACGGCGACGCACCCGCAGAATGCGACCCACCATATGGGGTTGTATTTCATGGCGTCTCGCGGCGCCGTACTCGCCGACCGGCTGCAATGAGAATCGACCGGCTGGGCCGAGTCAGGCCCGGCCGTTCAGCCCCGCCCCAAGCCCGGTCGATCAAAAAGTCAGTTCCTTTTCCACGATCGTCGTCATGAGCGGGTAGTTACCGACGATGATGTGGTTGATCTGGTCGTTCTCATTGGACAGGGGCAGCAACACCCGCACGACTTGCCACAGGCGGCCCGGGGTCACTTCCTGGCTCTGGACCTGATACAGGGGTGCCCGATGGCTAAGGACCTTGTTATAGGAATCGCGTGAACTGGCGGGGGCGGCGCCCGCGTCGATGCATTCGGACAACCATTTGCCCGTCAGATCGCGGCTCGTGTTCTGAGATATCAGGCTGCCGAACACGCGGTAAAAGTAATCGAGGGGATCGTGGCGCACTTCGAGCAGGATCAGATTGCCGAGCCACGGTTTCAGGTCGATGACGTCCAGGTCGGCGCGTGACGGCATGGAACGACCCCCCCGACACTCGTTCCAGAATTCGACGAGGTCGCCTAGACGCGGCTCTTGCGCGTGGGCTTCAGTCGGTTCGGTGTATATTCCATTTTCAACGAGCATCGCACACACAGACGTTTTTCCTCCGAAGTATCTGCTTGGTGGCCGGCAATTCCTTCGCTTCCCGCAGACGAAGGCCTCGCTGCTATCGGTTTCGCCGTTTTACCGTAAAGCTAAGAATAAAATACAATTATTGAGCGAAACGTAAACGACAAATTTGCGTCGCTCGACAGGATGGTGACCGTCGCAGGTTTTCGCCTATCGCCCGACCTCGCGCGCTGCGACTCTGGTCTGGTCGTCGACCCCGTCACTTGGATGCAGGATCACGACCGCGTCTTGCGGCAGGCCTGACGCAATTTCCGCAAACCGGTCATTCATCAGCCCGATTTCCGGGTAAGCCAGAACTGCCCGATCATCCTCGCGTTGGAACACCGCCCACCGATCGTCGGCACGAAACAGGGCGCCAACCGGAACTCTCAGCACCTCGTCAGCCCGATCGATCTCGATGTGCGTCATGACCCGATAGCCGTGACCGAGACGGTCGCGTTGCTCTGATTCGGCGGTCTCGACAAGGTCGATCAGAACATTCACGCGCTGTTCTTCAATGCCCAGTGCCGAAACGCGCGTGAAGGCCGAAGGCTCGACACGCCGGACCTCGCCGGCCAGGCTGCTGCCACCCCAGCCTTCAATCGTCACACGGGCGCCGGGTTGGACGTTCACTGCCTCGCGTGAGGGCAGGTCGACGCGTATCTCAAGGTTCGTCGGGTCCCCGATTTCAACCAGCGGCGTTCCGGCCTGGACGACCGTCTCGCTTTCCTGCAACACCCGCAGCACCGTGCCGTCGACGGGCGCGCGGATCGGCACGCAGCAGCGCGGGCCGGCTACAGCATCCGGCGAACCGGGCTCTATCAGCGCCGCTCTGGCCGATTCCAGTTCCGAGACTCGCATCCTGACGGCGGCTTCGGCGGTGGCGACCCGGGCTTCCCCCGTCCGCACGTCCAGTTGCGCTTCCTCCAGTGATCGCGTGGTGGTGGCGCCCCGCGCGTGGAGTTCCTGACGTCGGCGCAACTCCACCCGTGCGAAATCGAGATAGGCCTGGGCCTGGTCGTGTTCGGCGCGAGCAAGCGCGAGAGCGGCTTCGGCAGCATGCAGACGCGCCTCCGTTTCAGCGCGGGTCCGGGCATCGAGAAACGACGGGTCCATTTCTTCGATCGATGCCAACAGAGTGGATTGGGTCTCGACGGCGTCCCCGGGGCGCAATTCGATCCGGGCCAGTCGGCCGGCAAGGGGGGCCGCGACCGTATAGACGTCTCGGACGCGGGCGATGCCCTCGGCATCGACGGTAACGACGATTTCGCCACGGTCGAGAGAGGCGAAGTCCACCGGAACGGCGCGCGGCCAGAAGGCGATCAGCAACGCGCCGACGAATGCCGCTGCGAGGACGGAGATGAATATCGCCCGCTTCCATGACGCCCGCATGCTCAGGACCCTTTTTCCATTCGTACCAGGTGCGACTTCATCGTCATTCGCGCGCCTTCAGTACCGCTACGAGGTCGAGTTTGCCCAGGCGCCGCGCCACGATGAGGCCCGAGATCAGTGCCGCCCCGCCCACCACGGAAAGGGCGAGGCCATATGTCCATGGTTCGACGATCAGGGGTATCCGATAAAGGTCGGTCTCGAAGGCGCCGGCCAGCGATGCCGCCATGCCCCAGCCCATCAGGCAACCCAGCGGCAAGCCGATCGCGGTCAGCAGGGCGAGTTCGCCCAGCAGGATGTATGTGATTTCAAACCGCGTGAACCCTAGAACGCGCAGGCTGGCAAGTTCGCGCGAACGCTCAGAGACCATGATTCGTGCACTGTTGTAGACCACGCCGAAAGCGATAAGCCCGCCGAACAGGCTGTTGATGATCAGGGTCTGATAGAATGTGTCGGTGACCTGGGTTCGGAAACTCTCGATGATCCTGGATTTCATCGATATCGCCGCGATTGCCGGTGTTTCCTTGAGCCGGTCGTGGAATGGCCCTTCGAATGCGGAATCCAGGGCAATATAGGCACCCGATAGGCGTGGCGACTCGTTCATCAGGCGGGCAAGCGCGTCGCGCCGCATGACCACCGAGCCGCCGATATACTCTTCGGCGATGGCCGTGACCGTCGCCGTCAGGGTCGGGCGGCGGCCTTCCATGACCTCGATGGTAACCGTGTCGCCGCGGCCGACGGCGAGGTTTTCGGCCACGGACGCTGCCAGCATCAGACCATAGGGTGGCACGGAAATCGGTTCCAGTTCGGTGTCCAGCAGGCGAAACAGATTGTTGTCGGCGTCAAGCCCGGTAATGCTCGTTCGCTCCCGGCGGATGCCGGCACGAAGATTAACCGGTACGCTGCGAAAGGGTTCGACGTCGATCACGCCGGGAAGCCGCCGGATCTCCGGAATGACGGATTCCGGGCGGGGATTGACGAAAGTGATCGTCGCGTCCTGGCGCTGAGCGCGGTTGAACTGAACGTCCATCATGTGCTCGATGGCCCCGAGCGCGAACATGGCGCCGATCATGATCGCCGCCGCAACGGCCGTTCCGGTGGCGGTAAGGGCGCTCCGGCCTGGCCAGCGCCTGATATTGCGCAGGATGATACGGTCGGTCTGCGTCAGCCACGCGGTCAGCTGTGCCCGGTCGAACGGGCCACGGCTAAATTTCGCGGGCGCTGGCGGGCGCATGGCTTCGGCAGGCGGCAACACGACAGCGCGCCGAACGGCGGTCAGCGTTCCGACCAGCGCGGCCGCCGCCCCGATCGCCGCAGCGAGCACGAATATCGCCGGCGCCGGCCGATACTGCAGAAAGGGAAACCGGAAGAAGGCGGCATAGATCTCGGTCATTCCGCGGCCCATCCAGGCGCCGAGCAGACAGCCGGCGGCGACGCCGACGGCGGCCATGGCCAGCGACATCTTCGCGTAATGCCAGCCGACTTCCATATCGGAATAGCCGAACGCCTTTAGCAGCCCGATCTGCTCGCGCTCGGTCTCGATCAGCCGGGCAACGGCGATGTTCAGCAGAAACGCCGCCACCACCAGAAAGATCGGCGGTAGCACGCGGACGGTGACTCCGAGCTGCTCCAGTTCGTTGGCCAGGAACCAGTGCGAGGTCTGGTCGGCACGCCCGATCGCCCCTATGCCGCCATAGGGTTCGAGAATCCGGTCGATCGCCGCGATGACGGGCTCCGGTTGCGTTCCGCGCAGCAGGGCGACGGTCAGCGAGTTGAAAGCGCCTTCCATATCGAAGGCGGAAGCCAGGGCCGGCCGCCGTACCCAGAATACGCCGAATGTCCGATCGTCGGGAAACAGCGCACCCGGACCGATGGAATAGACATATTCCGGCGAGAGACCGATGCCGCTGATGGTAAGCACCCGCCGCCGTTCGTTCATCACCGTGGCGACGGTGTCGCCGGGTTGAAGGCCGTGGGCTTCGGCAAATCCCTCGCTGACGACGGCTGCGAGCGGGTCTCCGGGGTCGGGCAGGGTGCCGGCGACCACGGCCAGCTGGTTGAGGGCTGGCTGCCCCTCATCAGGGATCGAAATGAGCCTTCCTGTAGCCGGTTCGCTCAGCGTGGCAATGTCCAGCGTCACATTGGCCGAGACCCGGCCCTCCGCCACCTGAACGCCGGCGATACCGGCGATTTCGACCAGTGAGGATTGCGGCACGCGGCGGGCTTCGGCAAAGACATGGGCAAAACGGTATCGCTCGTAATAGGCGTCGCGTGTCTGTTCCAGGGATTGCAGCGTTCCCAGCATCAGAACGAACAGGGCGACCCCGCCGGCAAGGACGGCGGCGATCGCCATCACCTGTCCCTTGATCCGCCAAAGATCGCGCAACAGCTTTTTGTCCAGGCTGGCGACTATTCCCGCTTTCACGCGCTCACCACTCGACTTCCGAGGGCCGCTTGCGCACGGCATTGCGGGTGGTGGAACCGATGGTGCCGTCAGCAAAATGGACCACGTGATCGGCCATGGCCGCGATTCCGGCGTTGTGGGTAATGACGACGCTGGTGGTGCCGAGTTCGCGATTCACGGTGTCGATCGCCTCCAGGACTACGACGCCCGTGGCGCTGTCGAGCGCGCCCGTCGGCTCGTCGCACAGGAGGACCCGCGGCCGTTTCGCAATGGCCCGGGCGATGGCAACGCGCTGCTGTTCGCCGCCGGAAAGCTCGGCGGGGAAGTGGTCATGGCGCGTTGGCAGACCGGCCAGCGCCAGGGCCTCCTCCGGACGCATTGGGTTGTCTGCGATTTCGGTGATGAGGGACACGTTTTCCAGGGCCGAGAGGCTGGGAATCAGGTTATAGAATTGGAAAACGAAGCCGACATTGCGGCGTCTGTACATGGTCAGTTCGCGGTCGCTGAATGTCGTCAGGTCGCGGCCGTCGAACATGATGGTGCCCGCGGTGGCAACGTCCAGGCCGCCCAGAATGTTGAGAAACGTCGATTTGCCGCTGCCGGATGGTCCGAGCAGGACGGTCAGTTCGCCTTCCGGCAGATCGAGATTGACGCCGCGCAAGGCATGGACCGCAAGCGGGCCGCTGCCATAGGTCTTGCTCAGATCCGAGATCGAGAATGTCGTGCCGCGAACTGCCCCGCTGCGGGTGCTTCTGGATTCCATCCGCGATTACCTCGACCGCACGACGTCTCCCATTCCCTGGCGACGCGTGGTTGATGCCGGTGGGAGAGGCGGGGGCAGACTCCCGTCTTCAGGTGTAGCCGCATCGGTGCGAATCCTCAACGGTGATCGCTTTATACGATAAGAGAGTGTAGCAATAAAAACGGGAAAAATTATTCGAAAATACCCGACAAAGTGTCGTATAGGGTGGGGTGCCATACGGTCGCGTTGCGAATGCGCGCCGTTCGGGTCCACTTCGTCGAACGGCGATGAACAGAGGAGACAACCATGCTGAGTCCAACCACGATAGGAGTCGCGCTAACAGGTTGGTCATTGCCGGTGGTTTATCTGGCGCTGGCAGCCTTTGCCGGTGTAGTGCTTGTGAGTCGCTGGCGGTACGTCGATTGGCCGGACCGAATCGCGCTCGGCTGTCTGTCGATCGGCGCCGCCATCTGGGCATCGCTGGCAGGCGTCTGGATCGCCACGGCTGCCTACGGTGCTGTCGGTCAGGCGCAAAGTCTGGGTTGGGCCGTGCTGGAGGTGGTGCTGGCGCTGGCCGCCATGCATTTGGTACGACGGGCATATCTGGACCCACGTCCGATAGGGCGCCGGGAAGGGTGACGGGCCGCTCCTGAGCCCGCTCTTATCCGGTTGCCGTCCGGACGTGCCAAACGCGATAGGAGACGACGCCCGTGAAACGGTCTGAAATCAACCGCATTATCAAAGATTCCGACGCTTTTATTCGTTCCTTCGGCTTCTGCCTGCCGCCCTTCGCCTATTGGTCGCCGGCAACGTTCGAGGCCCGGCGCCACGAAGCGGCATCGATCATTCGCTCGGGCCTGGGGTGGGACATCACCGACTACGGTCTGGGCGACTTCCGCGATACGGGGCTATTTCTGTTCACGCTGCGCAACGGCGACCATCGTGATCTGGCGCGCGGAACGGGCATGCTCTACGCCGAAAAGATCATGATCGTTCTGAACGGCCAGTATTGTCCAATGCATCGCCATGTCGTCAAGGCCGAGGACATCATCAATCGCGGCGGTGGCCGTCTGGTGGTCGAGATCTTTGCGGCGTGTCCGGACGGGTCGATCGACGGGGAGCGGCAGGTGACGGTCATGTCCGACGGGTTGGCACGGGAATTGCCCGCCGGTGGCCGGTTGTCGCTGGCACCGGGCGAGAGCGTGACTCTGTTGCCAGGTGTCTGGCACGCCTTCTGGGCCGAAGATGCCGACGTGCTGGTCGGCGAGGTGTCGACCGTCAACGACGACCGGACCGACAATGTTTTCCGCGATCCGGTCGGCCGGTTTCCGACCGTCGACGAGGACGAGCCACCCGTTCATCTCCTCGTCGGGGACTACGACCGCTTGTCCTGACGGGGCGCGGTGTACGTGGGCGCGTCCGGCTCTGCCCCGAGATGGCGGTATTGCTCCCGCAGCCGGTATTTCTGGATCTTGCCCGATGGCGTACGGGGGATCCGATCGGTAAAGACCAGATGGCGCGGCTTTTTATAGCCCGCCAGCAAGGACCGCACATGACGGATCAGGTCGTCGGCATCGGGCGGCGCCGAGGGGTCGGCCGGAACGACGACAGCACACACGGCCTCCAGGAATTTGCTATCGGGGACGGCAATCACGGCAGCCTCCCTGACTCCGGGGTGGCGCGCCAGGACGTCCTCCACTTCGCGCGGATAGATGTTTTCCCCGCCGCTGCGGATCATGTCCTTGGTACGGCCGGAAACCACGAGCAGCCCGTCGTCTGTCGCGCGGCCGAGATCGCCCGTTCGGCACCAGCTGTCAACGAAGGTTTCGGCGGTGGCCTCCGGCCGATGCCAGTACCCCGAGGCAACGGCCGGGCCGCGTATCCAGATTTCTCCTTCTGCCCCGGATTTCAGCGCGACGCCCTCGTCGTCGCGGATGGAGATTTCGGTAAACGGCATCGGGCGTCCCACGCTGTCGGAGTGAGCGCGGCTTTCGGCGCCGGTGCTGCAGGCGCCGATGGGGCTGCCTTCGGTGAGGCCGTATATCTGTACGAATTCGATATGGGGATGATGGGTCGCCAGCGCCTCGATCGCCCAGGGCAGAACCGGATCGCCGCCGGAAACGATCCGGCGGACTGTCGAGAGATCCAGGCTTTCGAAATCCGGGTCGCGAACCAGATCGTAGACCATATACGGAAACAGCATCAGATCGGTGACTTTGTGCGCGGTAGCGACCGCCAGCACGTGACGGATATTGAAGGCGCCGCTTCTGAGGCAGACGGCATGCCCGCCGACCGCGAGCGCCGCGCTCAGCAAGTCCTCGATCGCACCGACATGGTACATGGGGCCGGTTGTCATGGCGACGGTATCGGGGTCATAGCGCCACTTGATCGCCTGAATGGCGCCGAACCACAGAACATTGTCATGGGTCCACAGCGCGCCCTTGGGCCGGCCGGTCGTGCCGGACGTATACATCAACATCGCCGGCGATGCGCCCTGCGGGCGGGCGCATACCGGCGGATCGTCGCTGGCGTCTGACAGGAATTCCAGCCACGACACTGAAAATGGCGCTGCCTGATCGGATGAACGGGGAATCCGCACGTACCAGCGCACGGGGAGACCGTCGCGGATATTATCGAGCGACTGTGTGAAGTCGTCGTGGAATACCAGCATCATGCAGCCGGAATCGGCCAGCGCGAAGGCCAGTTCATCCTCCGCGAGGCGGAAATTCAACCTGACCGCGATCGCACCGACGCGCATGATGGCCAGGTAAAGCGGAATATAGTCGATGCAGTTATAGAGCAGGATCCCCACACGGTCGCCCGGCTTGACGCCACGGGCCAGCAAGGCGTTGCCGATACGGCTGGACCGCTTGGCGAGGCTGTCGTGGGACAGCGTTTCGTCCAGGTCAAACGAGAGGGCCGGACGGGCGGAGTCAACCGCCGGCAACGCCCCTTCGAAACGGCGTGTCAGAAAACCCGCATCCATTGAACGTTCCCCTCCAATGTCCACCGAGGCTGCTCGTTGCTGCCGTCAGAACTCTACTTCCACAACAGCCTTGCGTCGATGAGACACGACCGGTCGGACCGGCAAAGGTGGACGCATCCTCGCACGATTGGCTACGATGACGGACCATAGGCCGAAAACCGCCCCCGAAATCGCCCAGGCGGAAAATGATAACGAACGCCCGAAGGATGACGGAAATCGAAATGCGCGCAAGTACGAGGCGGGTCCCGGCGGTAGCCGCGTGGGCCGGATTGTTCCTGGCCGTCACCCTGGCACCGGCGGTGGCCGAGGACAGCGGTGCGGCTCCGGTCGAGGCCACAACCGAAGCCGGCGAACGGGTTCTTCTCTATTCTGACGGCACCTGGGAACGAGTCCCGGAAACTGGTGTGGATAACGCAGACGCCGAATCCGGCGACGATGCCCCCGCTGCACTGGCGCTTGGCGAGCTCATTGATCGCGCCCGGGATTTGCGTGGAGATACGATAGCCGTCGAGGGTCAGATCCGCTGTTTCAGTGACACTGATTGCGACATGGTGAGTGACGCTGACGAATTCTATACGCGCCAGAATGTCGATGTCACCATCGGCGATCTGGTCCGTGACGAACGCCTTCGACTGGTTGATGAATGCGGCCGGTTCGACGCCCGTTGCCCGGTGGTGCTGGTCGCGGTCGTCGATCTCAACCGTTACAATGCCCTTGTTCTTCGCGCGGAAAGCATAGAGCGGCAATGAGTACAGAGGACCCGAACCGGTTTTCCGTTTCCGAGCGCGAAGGGCTTTTCAAGGCAATCCGTGAACGCCGCGACGTCCGCTCGGAGTTTCTGGCCGACCCTATTGCACCAGACGTCCTGGTACGTCTGTTGCGGGCGGCTCACCATGCACCATCAGTCGGGCTGATGCAGCCCTGGGACTTCATCCTGATCGACGATGTCGAACTGCGTCGTTCCGTCAAGGCGATCTTCGACGACGAGAATGAAAAGGCGGCGCGGAATTATCAGAATGACCGCGGCGCGGACTACCGGCGCCTGAAGCTCGAAGGGATCCTGGAAAGCCCGATCAATCTCTGCGTCACCTGTGACCGCTCACGCGGTGGACCGCACGTTCTGGGGCGGAACTCTATCTTCGATACCGATATTTTCAGCGTTTGCCTAGGCATCCAGAATCTGTGGCTGACGGCCCGCGCCGAGGGGCTGGGCGTCGGCTGGGTCAGTATTCTCGACCAGACACGCCTTGCCACGGCGCTTGACCTGCCCGACGAGGTTTATCCGGTTGCCTATCTGTGTATCGGATATGTCAGCGAATTTCGTGATCGTCCGGAACTGGAAGCCAAGGGCTGGCGCCGGCGTCTGCCGCTCGGCGACCTCGTCCATGCCAATGGCTGGGGCCGGAAGCCGACCGACCCGTCGATTGCCGCGGCCATCGAGGAAAGCGGTCCGCTCAGCACGTCCGCATCGAAGGGCCGGGTCTCTGGCTAGAGGCTGACAAGTTTGCCCGGGTTCATCAGATTGTGGGGATCGAGTGCGCGCTTCACGGCCACCATCATGGCGTATTCTGTCGGGTCCTTTCGGCGCGCATTCTCGTCACGCTTCAGGATGCCGATGCCATGCTCGGCGCTGATCGATCCGCCCAACGCCGAAACGATGTCGTGAACCCGGTCGCTGAACTCGTGCCATCGGTCGAGAAAGGCCTGACGATCCATGCCCTCGGGCTGTGACAGATTGAAATGGATATTGCCGTCGCCGAGATGTCCGAACGGGCATGGCCGTATGCCCGGCAACAGCGTCGTTACCGCGCCCATGGCCTGATCGAGAAACGCCGGGACCGCCGAAATTGGTACCGAAACGTCATGCTTGATCGAACCGCCTTCGAATAGCTGTGCTTCGACCAGTCCGTGCCGGATATGCCAGAAGGCGCGCGCCTGAGCTTCGTTGGTCGCAAGGGCGGCATCCGTCACGATCGCGGCTTCGAAGGCCTCCTCAAGGATCAATTCCATGCGCCCGCGCATGGTGCCGTCATCGGCCGTCGACGACAATTCCAGCAGAATGTACCAGGGGGATGGTTCGCTCAACGGATTGGTGACGCCGTTGATGTGCTTGCAGGCGAACGATACCCCCGTATCGTCCATGAATTCGATGGCTGACACGGCCTCTCCGGAACCGGCCCGCGCTCTGTTGAACAGGTCCAGAGCGGCGTCGGGCGAGGGAACGGCGATGAACGCCGTTTCGACCTGCCGTGGGCGCGGAAACAGCTTCAGCACCGCAGCGGTAATGATGCCGAGCGTCCCTTCCGATCCGACAAACAGATGCTTCAGGTCATAGCCGGTGTTGTCCTTGCGCAGGCGGCGCAGGCCGTTCCAGACCGACCCGTCGGCCAGAACCGCCTCGATCCCCAGCGTCAGGTCGCGCGTATTGCCATAGCGCAGCACGCCGGTACCGCCGGCATTGGTGCCGAGATTGCCGCCGATCCGGCATGTCCCCTCGGCGCCGAGTGACAGCGGGAATAGCCGGTCGTGCTCGGCCGCCGTTTCCTGAAGGGTCTGAAGAATGCATCCGCTTTCGACCGTGATCGTGTTGTCGTTCAGATCGATCGACCGGATCGCCGTCATGCGTTCAGTCGAGATGATGACCTGATCCTCGGCACTGACCGCGGCTCCGACCAGACCGGTGTTGCCGCCCATTGGCACCATGGAGACCGATTCCGCCGCGCATCGGGCGACGACGCGTGCCGTTTCGTCGGTCGAGGCGGGGCGGACGATGACGCGGGCCCGGCCCTGATACAAGCCCCGCCATTCCCGGTGATAGACCGACAGGTCGTCATCTGCGGTGCGTATCCCCTTGGGGCCGACGATTTCCTGAAGCGATGCGATGAATTCCGGATTTGTCGCGCTGTTCTTCTCTGGCATCTGTGGCAATCCTTTTCACGCGACCCGATCGGCCGGGCAGACGGCCTTGTCGCTGGTCACGAACGGGGTGCCGCCGCACGGCGCAGGCGGTCATTGATGGCAAGGCCGATACCCTGATCGGGAATTTCCGTTACGGCAATGCCGCTCATGCCGGGCCGGTCAGCCGCGATCAGGGCCGCGAACAGATTGGCTGCGGCCTCCAGCAGGTCGCCCTTTTCACTCAGATTGATGACCCCGTCGCCTTTGCGGAGATCGGGACCGAAGGTGATCAGAATCTCGCCCGGTCGGGCCGATTGAGCGTTGAGCCTTACCGGCGCATGCGGGGCGTAATGGCTGGGCAATTGGCCCGGTGCCGTCGGCCGGCCTTCGTCGCCTGCATCCGAGCCGCCGTGATCGATGGGACCGATCAGGGACTCGATGTCTGCGGCCAGAACGGCACCGGGCCGCAGAAGCCGGGGGCGGGGGCCGGAAAGGTCCAGGATCGTGCTTTCGATGCCGACGCTGGTGCGGCCACCCGCCACGATGAGATCGACGGCGGCGCCGAGGCCATCCGAGACGTGTCCGGGCGCTGTCGGGCTGACGCGGCCGGAGGGATTGGCGCTGGGTGCTGCGATGGGAACGCCGGCCTCTTTCAGGATCGCCCGCGCCAGATCGTGGTCGGGCATGCGTACGGCGACCGTGTCGAGACCGGCGGTGACGAGGTCGGAAATGCCGCTATTCTGCGCCTTCGGCAGAATCAGGGTCAGGGGCCCGGGCCACAGCGTCGCGGCGAGGATGCTGGCCCGCTCGTCGAAAATGGCGATCTGCCGCGCCGCCTTCTCATCGGGAACATGAACGATCAGCGGGTTGAAGCTCGGCCTCTTCTTGGCCTCAAAGATGCGGGCCACGGCCCGGCCGTTTGTCGCGTCGGCGCCGAGGCCGTATACAGTCTCGGTCGGGAACGACACCAGACCGCCTGACCGCAGGATTTCACCCGCTTTTTGAACCGCCGCCGCACTGTTACCTGTGACCGTCGCCATACCCATCGTCTTTCGGTTTGCCGTGTTCGTACTTTCCAATGCACTATCGGTCGTACGGCTGTAAAGATTCAGGAGGGGCAGGCGCATGGCGGCGGCGAAATTGACGATCGCCCAGCAGAAGGGCGGCGCCGGCAAGACGACCCTGGCGGCACATCTGGCGGTTGCTTTCGCCAGCGAAGGACGGTCCGTCGCAACCGTGGATATCGACCCGCAGGGCAGCCTTTCGCGGTGGCACGCGATGCGGGTTCAGGCCGGGCGAGGAGACAATCCCGTGCACGAACAGGTGACGGGATGGAGGACAGCACAGACGGTCGATCGTCTGGCGGCGCATCACGATGTGGTCGTGGTCGACAGCCCGCCGCATATGGAAACCGACGCCCGATTGGCGGTCCGCAGCGCCGATCTCGTCCTTGTCCCGATTCAGCCGGGGCCGCTGGATTTCTGGGCCGTCGAGCCGACGCTGGCCATGATCCGCACAGAGGGGCGCCGTGGCCTTGTGGTCATGAACCGGGTTCCCGCCCGTTCCAGGCTGACCGACCAACTCGCCGCCACATTGGCGGATATGGACGGCGTCACCATCGCCCGGTCCCGGATCGGCAACCGCGTTCCTTTTGCCGCCGCGATGATGGAGGGGCTGGGCGTTACGGAACGGTCACGCGGGGGCGCTGCCGCCGGTGAAATCACGGATCTGGCGGCGGAGATCGCCGGGATGGTCGGGCTCGGCAAGTCGTAGCGATCCATGGCTCCTACTAACATCCCCGGAGGCGCGAAGCGCCATCCGGCAACTCTGTAATTCACACGACATCCGCCCCCTATCTCATCCCCGGATAGCGCTGCGCGCTTCCAGGGCAGGAAAAGGTGGTCCGGGGCGCTTTCCACCTTCTCCAATTCCCGTGCGCAGCGCGGCGCGAAGTGACGCGCTGCAGACCCGGGATCGGGTGCCATGGCTCTCGGCGGGCGAAACGCGGGCCGGGCTCTCGCGGAACGTGTGGACCCCGGACAGCACTTCGTGCTTCCGGGGATGAGATAGGGGGCGGATGCTGAGGCAATAAACACAGTTGCCGGCTCTGCAAAGCAGCATTTCATGCTGCATTGCGTCCGGGGCAGGGGACTCTTTGCGGCGTCACCGCTCTATCCCTTCCCCTGAAACTGTATTCAGCTCTCGGCTCGCTCTCGGTAGTCGGTGCCGTTTTCCAGCATGGCAGTCAGTTCACCAAAGCAGCCCGTGTGGTCATGATCGGACTGGTCCCAGACGATTCGCAGTTGTTGGCGAACGAGGCGCTGCCAATCATGGAAACCGAGTTTCCGATCAGGTTCAGGCATCCCGCTGAGCCCGGATTGCCGGCAAAGTGGATGTTGCCCTGCGGCGTGTAAACGGCGCCATCGATGTTGACGTTCGGATTACCCTGCATTCGGATATCGACATTGCCGAGGCCGACCAACGCCAATCCGGCGGTGCCGCCCTCCGACGGTGCCACGAGATTGACGGTCACATTGCCGGGGAAGGTGAGGTCTTCGGCGATGTCGACGTCTCCTCGGACGATGATGGTCACGTCACTTCCAGTCACGGTGACCGATCCGCCGAGGTCGAATCCGCTATCAAAGACATAGACGCCGCTGTCGAGCACGACGTCGAAATTACCCCGGAAACTGACCGGATCGCTGTAAATGCCGGGTTGCATCGTGACCGACTGGTTGCCTTGCTGTGAAGGAACAGTGCGATAGGTCAATCCGGTCGGTACGTCGAAATCGGCGTAGGGATCCGCGAAGGCCCGGCCACGATTCAGGCGTGCCGGTTCCAGCAGGTTGATTTTCTCCAGGTCGGATTCGATCGCCCCGCCGACAGCGTGGAAGGACTGGAACGTCACATTGCTGGGCTGACCGGTAACCCGCATGCTGGACTCGGCGGTCGAGTTGGATGCGGCCGAACAGCCGGGCGCATCGACGATCAACTGGTTGCCGCCTTGAAACGCGATGTTCTCGGCCTGCGTTCCCAATGCCAGAACACAGAAGTTGCCGGGTTCGGCCACAAGCGCGGCGATGGCCGATGCGTCCACATCGGTCCAGCCCGTTCCCCAGATGCGCGCCAGAAATAACGGCACCTGGCGCCGTGCCGTCACCCTGATGGCATTGCCATTCCCGTTGGCGGTCGGCTCGAAGCGTCGAGCCTCCGCGTTCCAGATTCCGATCACGACGTCTTCGGTGCTCACGACGGTGCCGTATCGATCCGTCGGCATATTCCGTTCGCCATAGTAGAGTGCGGCGGCGCGGGCGTCCGTTCCATCGGGAAGATGCGCGACGCCGGCCCGGGCTGCGGCGTCGGCGGAGGTCTGCAGCAGGTTGCGGTTGACATACAGATTGGATCCATCGATAGCGACGGCCCCGAACCCCAGGGCCACTGGCACCACGATTGCAAACAAGACTGCCACCACGCCCTTGTCGTCGGCCAGAAATCCGTTTTTTGTCGAGCGCGCGACGTTCCGGCGTAATTGGCTCAGGCAATTGAGCGGGATTCTGACTTGCAGTCTCATTTCGAATGAATCCGGTAAGGATTGTGCCGGTAGGATCCGGCAGATCTGCGGACAGTTTCTGAGGGCGAGAGCCGGGCCATGATCGACACGCTGATATCCATCGCCGTCATGGCCGCATTTCTTCTGGCTGCCGCGATCGATCTGCGCGAGCGCCGAATCCCCAATAGCGTGGCCCTGTTCGTTGCCGTCATGGCCGTCGCCCGCCTTTCGATCGCCGCTTTCACGGGCGAGGGGATCGGCGCCGTCGCCATCGACTGTGTCGCGGCCCTGGCAGGATTCGTGCTGCTGCTGACGGCCTTCCGGTTCGGTGTCATGGGCGGCGGCGACGCGAAATTGATCACGGCGGGAATCCTTTGGTTCGGTGTGCCCGAGGCAGCGGCATTTCTTGTCATCACCATGCTGGCAGGCGGCGTTCTCAGCGGTGCTATTCTCGTGCTTGACCGCGTGCGGGTCGGGATCGCCGCCAGCGGTGTGCCCTATGCTGTCGCGATAGCCGTTGGCGGCGTCGCAACCATTTCCGTTGGACTGAGCTGACGCGGCGCAGCCGGTGTCATCTCGACAGGCTGTCCACGATGTTCAGTCCAGCCGGCCCCAGCAGAACGACGAACAGCGCCGGCAGAATAAAGACGATCAGGGGAACCGTCATGGTGGCGGGCAGCCGGGCAGCCTTTTCTTCCGCCCGCATCATGCGTTCGCTTCGCTGCTCCCGCGCCAGCAGGCGCAGGGCTTTTGCCAGCGGCGTTCCATAGCGTTCAGACTGCGTCAATGTATTGACCAGAGCCCGCACCGACGCCAGATCCGCGCGGTCGATCAGATTATTCAGCGCGATCCGCCGCTCCGGGAGAAAGCGCAATTCCAGGCCGGTATAGGCCAGCTCGTCCGAGAGAGCGGACGAAGATTTCGCAATCTGTTTCGATACCCTCTCCAAAGCCGAGTCGAGGCTGATGCCGGACTCCACGCAGATGACCATGAGATCGAGCGCATCGGGCAACGTCTCCAGAATGCTGGCGTTCCGCGATCGGGCCCGACGCTTCACATAGAGGTCGGGCAGGTAGCTGCCGGCCAGCGAGCAGGCCAGAACAGCTGAAATCTGAAGCAATGGTGTTGCGTAATCGGCGAAAAAGATTTGCAGGCCGAAAAAGCCGGCAACCGCGCCTGCCACCGGCAGCGTGATCTTCAGGAAAGCGTAGACGATGATCGCATCGCGTGATCTGAGACCCGCGCGGTACATCTCACCCTTGATTGCCTTTGCCTGCTTGTCCTTGACGAAACTGATGCTGGCGACCACCGCGCGCATGAAACGGATCAGCCGTGCCCTGGGCTTGCCGGCGCCCGGTTCGGCGGCGTCGCCCTGCCTGTGGCTGCGGCCGCCAACGACGGAGCGAAGGCGCTGCCGGCGCGTCATCCATTCGGCCGCCCACAAACCCATGAGCGCAAACAGGACGAACATCGCAGTGGCAGCGATGAAAAAACTGGCGGACAACCCGAAAGGAAAAATTTCGGCCATTGCCTTGGCCCTCCGGACACAGTGTTGGCCATCATCGGCGGAGCGGCCGGAGCATCAGATCTTGAACCGGATCATCCGCGCCATGACCACGATGCCGAAGCCGATGCTGGCCAGCCCTATGTAAACCAGATTCTGGCCGCGCTCATCGGTGAACAGTGGCATAATGTAATTCGGATTTAGTAAATAAATGATTGCGCCCATGATGAAAGGCATCGAGCCGAGAATATAGGCGCTCGCCCTTGCTTCGGATGAAAGCGCTTTGATTTTTAGCTTCATTTGGCGCCTGTCCCGAAGAGTGGTCGAAAGATTTTCCAGCGCCACGGAAAGGTTGCCGCCCGTTTCCCGCTGGACGGCGATGCTGGTCGACAGGAAGCTGACCTCGGGCTTGCCGATCCGCTCTGCCATTTCCGCCAGCGCGCGATCGATCGATTCTCCCAGGCGCACCTTGTCGCGCACGGCTCTGAATTCGATACCGATCGGGTCGGAGAACTCTTCTCCGACGACAGCAATACTGTCGATTACGGGAAGACCGGCCTTTATCCCGCGGACGATGACGTCGATCGCATCGGGAAGGCCGGCCAGGAACTTTTCACTTCGGCGCCAGCCGATGAACCCGACGATCATATGCGGCAGGATCAGCCCTGCGGCGGCGGCGGCCGCTATTGTTTCAGCCGGCCCTGTCGAGAATGCGACGCCCACTGCCTGATAGGCAATCGTCGCGATGATCGAAATCATCAGAAAATAGCTGGTAATGCTGATGTTGAGACCGGCCCGGCGCAGCCGGGCCTGAATCCGCGCGGCGCCCAGTGCCGGGATTCTGTTGAAGAACGCCTCGATCCGTCGCAACCCCTTGGGAACGGGCTCGCTTCGTCGCAGCGACGATGGCGCGCCGGCGCGGGCGCCCCGGTCCGACGACCGGCCATCGGGATGAGCCACGCGGTGAAGGCGGCGCTTTCGGCTGCGCCGTACGGGATCGCACGTCATGCTGATGGCCAGGAGCAGGCACAGAAAGCCGATGAAGGCGCCTGTGAAGACGTGGAATGAAAGTGTCGAAAGTGTCAGTGGCATCCCATTGCCTCCATCAGCTTGCCCCCAAGGCCGTAATACTCGGCCTTGGGAAGGAAGCTGGGCCTGAATCCGCTGCAGATGTGGCGTCCCATCAGGGTCCCGTCGCTGCGCTCGCCTTCGTATTCGAATTTGAACAGGTCCTGGAGCGTGATCACTTCGCCCTCCATTCCGGCGACTTCGGTGATCTGTGTAACCCGGCGTACGCCGTCGCGCATTCTGCTGATCTGGACGATCAGATGGACGGCGCTGGCGATCTGCGAGCGGACGGCTTCGGATGGAAGCCGAAATCCCGCCATGGCGACCATGTTTTCAAGCCGGGTCAGTGCCTCGCGCGGGGTATTGGCGTGGAGTGTGCACATGGACCCGTCATGCCCGGTATTCATGGCCTGCAGCATGTCTATGGCCTCTTCGCCCCGGACCTCGCCCATGATGATGCGGTCCGGGCGCATGCGAAGCGCATTCTTCACCAGATTTCGCATCGAGATCTCGCCGTCTCCCTCAAGGTTCGGCGGCCTGGTTTCCAGGCGCACGACATGGGGTTGCTGCAGCTGAAGTTCAGCGGCATCCTCGATCGTCACGATACGCTCGCCATGGTCGACCAGCCGCGAGATGGCGTTCAGCAGGGTCGTCTTTCCCGATCCAGTGCCACCCGATATCAGGATGTTCAAACGGCACCGGCCCGCCACCTTGAGCACGGTTGCCAGGGGATCGGTGATGTTGCCCTGACGGGCCATGATGTCGAGGGTGATCTTTCTCTTGGCGAATTTGCGGATCGAGATCGATGGGCCGTCGATCGCCAGCGGCGGTACGATAATGTTCACCCGGCTTCCGTCGGGCAGGCGTGCATCGACCAGTGGCGACGCTTCGTCGATCCGTCGGCCGACCCGGGTCACGATCCGGGTGGCGACATGCATGACATGGGCATTGTCGCGGAACGTCACGTCGGTCAGTTCCAGCTTGCCACTACGCTCGACATAAATCTGTTTCGGCCCGTTGACCATGATGTCGGTGATCGAGTCGTCGGCCAGAAGCGGTTCGAGCGGCCCCAGCCCAACCATGTCGTCAACGAGCAGCCGGACCATCAGCCGTTGCTCGCTGGCGTTGAGCTGTATCTTCAGTTCACCCAGAATCTCCGCGACGATCTCACCGATCTGGGTTTCGAGGATATCGACGGTCAGGTGGGAGGCGACGGAAATGTCTATTCTTTCCATCAGCAGGGGGAGAATCCGGCCCTTGATGGCATAAACCCGATCATTGGCGCCCTGACGATCGTGGCTTTCCGCCGGAACCTCGTCAGGTTCGAGCACCTCGACGTCTGCCGAAGTCGGCGTTGATCGCTTGATCCAGTTCTGGATGGCGGCAACGGCACCTTCGACGATCAGCCGCTGTTCGAGCAGGCCGGGCCGCGGCGACAGCGTCGGCAGCATGGCTTCGAGGCCGTCACTGAAATGCTCGGCCAGATCACGGCGCGCCATGTTCTGCGCGTCGGTGGGGGCGACCTGCTGCTGAAAAGCATGGCACAGGGCTTCAATCACCTCCGTGCGCGCAACGCTCCTGGCATCCCTTTCGACGCCCCGGCTTTCCGTGGCGTGTTCCCTGATTGCGGAATGCGTGTTGTCGGCCATCTTTTCCGTCGAACCCTTTCTCGCCGTTCCGGCTATCCCCCCAAGACGCTAGCTGCGAAGCAGCCGTTTCCATATCGGGCGCTTTTGTTTGACCGGCACGCCGGCCAGCGTCACCGCCAGGCCGCCGAGCTGACGAACCCAGGGATGACGCGGTTTCATGTCGGCCAGCGGCCGACCCGCGATTTCGCTTTGCGCCATCACCTCGGCGTTTTCGTCCAGCCAAAGGTCCACGCTGCGGCCGACGCCGCTCTCGACCTCTCGCAGGGACAATTCCGGCTTTCGCGAAACGCGGTTGACCAGCACGCGAATGTCGCTCGACGAATTGCGTGTTGCCACCAGGGCCGCCAGCCTGTTTGCGTCTCGGACTCCGGCCAGGGTCGGCTCCAGAACGATGCAGACGGTCGTTGCGTCTTCGATGAGTGCTGGCCCCTGGGCAATGGCCCACCGTGGAACGTCGGCGACGACGACGTCGAAATGATCTCTCAGGCTCGACACGATCATGCCTGCGGATGCCGGGTTTCCGGGCGCCGGGCCCAGCGGTTCCTCGGCGGCCAGAATGCTCAGCGATTTGCCGAGATGGACCATGGCGCCTTTCAGGAAGACATTGTCGATGCGTTCCGGATCGTCGAAAATTTCCCGCAGCGCGGGCGTCGGCTCGATGTCGAGGCCGAGCGCCACCGACCCGAACGCGGTATCGAGATCGATCAGCGCCGTCCGGCGGCCCTGGCTCTCGGCGATCTGCCAGGCGATGTTCGTCGTGACGGTCGTCGTCCCGACGCCGCCACGGGCGCCGACGAACATGATCAGCCGGGACTGGACGCCCGCCGCCGGATCAGGCCGTTCCAGCGTGCGCAATGCTTCATCGACCTGATCGACCGTGACCGGCTTGACGAGATAGTCGCGCACGCCGGCGGCCGCCAGTCGTCTAAACAGATGCACGTCGTTCTCCGGGCCGACCGCGAGGACCGAAGATCCGCCGTCAACCAGCTCGGACAGTCCCTCGACGGCGTCGTCGACGGTCAAGCCGGATATATCGACGACGATCGTCCGCGCAGGCGCCGAGGCAGCGGTGGTTCTGATCGCCGCAGCCAGTCCGCCGCCACGTATGTCGCGGGGGTCCCATTGCCGATGTTCGGCGACAATGGTCAGGACGGCGCGCAGTTCCTCGTCGGACACAAAGGCGGCGAAGGGGTCGCGGCCATCATCGACAGCGCCGCCCGTATTCTTTCCCCCTGGGGATTTTCCGGCCATACCTAGGGTGCCTGTGTCGTCGAAATGCCCACCGGCATCGTGGAGTCGGTGGGACTGTGACCATCGGTCCCTGCGCGATAATCCTGTATCGAGAGGACCGCGCGATCGGCGGGCGTTGTGCCCATTTCGCGGCCGAGGACAAGATCGCGCGGGCGCGAGACCTGCGTTGCGAGGTTTCGGGCCGTGCTGCAACCGAAAGCCGTGGTCTCCGACGCATCGACGGGAAACCGGATCAACCGGTTCGGCGGGGGCACGCAGTCGGGCGAGTGTGCATGATAGCGGGCAAGAATTACCGTCGCCCGATCCGCATTCCGGGCGATTGGCCGGCCAGCGATGGCAGAACCCATCCTCGCGGGAGGCGGTGCAGAGGCGGTCCATGAATCAAGGCCGAGATCGGCCACCACCTGTGCGATGTGTTGACGCCGCCGATCATCCAGCGTTGGCTCTATCCCGGCTTCGACGCTGATCTGCACGGCATCGTCGGGTGAGGCCCTGTGATCCTCAAGAAAGCGCGCGAGCCGGTGGGACTCAGCGGGCTGCAACTCGGAGCTTCCCGGCGAAAAGTACAGATCGATATGATTCTGCGTTACCGCGGCGCTCGCATCATAGTCATGCTGCGGAACGGGCGTGCAGCCGGCCGCCAGCGCCACCGAAGCTATGAGACACGCAGCGAACGTCCACGCCGGTGACCTGCGTCTGGTTCTGGCGGATGCAGCCGCGCAGGAGGGCAGCCCCTGATTCGGCATTCTGGTCACTCCAGCATGAAGCCAATAGGTCCGCGCGGCGATACGTTTGCCCCCGGTCGCTGCCTTTCCGGCTGGCCCGAAAATCGGCCGAAGAGAATGCGCTCGACTGCGGTTGGCGGCACGAAATCGTCCAGCGGTGTCGCGAGCGAAGCGCCATCGACGGGCTCGACGATATAGGGGGTGATGATGATCACCAGTTCTGTTTCGCCGCGCGTGAAGGCCGTCGAACGGAAAAGGGCGCCCAGGACCGGCAGGTCGCCGAGACCGGGCAGCCGGTCAATTTCCTGGGTCGTTGTTTCGCGTAGCAAACCTGCGATCGCAAAGCTCTGTCCGCTGGCGAGATCGACGGTCGTCGAAGCCCGCCGTGTTGTCAGCGCCGGAACCGTGATGCCGCCGACGGTAATGCCGTCGTTGGGGTTCAGTTCGCTGACCTCGGGCGTCACGCGCAGGCTGATGCGATCGCCGTCCAGCACGGTCGGTGTAAATTCCAGGCCGACGCCGAATTCCTTGAACTCCAGCGTCAGGGCTCCCTCGCTCTGGGCGACGGGGACCGGGAACTCGCCGCCCGCCAGAAAACTGGCCGTCTCGCCGGATTGGGTGGTCAGGTTGGGTTCGGCGAGGACGGAAATCACGCCTTCGCTGGCCAGGGCGTCGATCAGCAGATTCAGATCGATCGGCCCGCGCAAGCCGGCCAGGCCGATGGTGAAGCTCCCGGCTGCCTCGGCGCTCTGTCCGCCGCCGATCCCCTGCAAAAACGACGAACCCGGGTCCGACGATGTCAGTTCACGCCACTGGATGCCCAGTCGTTCGTCCACGCGCCGGGCGATCTCGGCCACCCGGACCCGCAGATTGACCTGCCGGGGTCCGCTGACAGTCATTCTATTGATCAGGTTTTCCTCGTCGCCGACGAACTGCTCGGCCAGCCGCCGAATATCTTCGGCCATTTCAGCCGAGTCCACATTGCCGCTCAGCAACAGGTTGCGGTCGAGCGATTCCACGGACACACCGGCGCCCGGCGCCAGTCGGTCGATCGCCGCCTGTAGCCGGCCGACGCCGAAAGTGACCGTAATGTCCCGGCTGAGAAGAATCTCGTCGTCCTCGTTCACGGCGAACAGCGTCGTCGTGCCGACGCCCGTGCCGAGGATATAGAACAGGCGGGGCGATCTGACCTGAACGTCGAGGATTTCCGGATCGGCGACAAAAACGCTGGCCGCTGGCTCTTCCAGTCTTATCAACTGGCCGCGTCCCATGTCGACCGAACCGACGCTCGTGGCCGAAATGATTTCGTTTGCCATCGACCGGCCGGGCAGCGCCGTGACCAGCAACAAACCGACCAGGGATATGGCCATCAGCATGAAGGACGGTGCCGGGAGGCGCGGCAGGAAACTTTCGGCGCCCTGGACGCATGAACGATGTGATGTCACGGCATCAGGTCCCCTGTTGCATGTACCGCGGCATCGGGTCGGCGGATACAGCAGCATTCGATATACGGGAGACGGCTAAAGTCCCGGCAGTCCCGCAGCAGAATTAGCCACCGATCGACCGCGCTCCGCCGTGGTCGAGCCGGATTGGATCCCGTCCTCGTCTGTGGATGAGGACGCACCATCACCGAATGTTAGCATCTGACTGGAAGAACCGCGAACAACTTGTAGATTATGACTGACTTTTTCCGCCTCCTGGTCCGCATCGCCGGGCGTGTCGTCCTCAACCGGCGCAGCGTCCGCCTGTGCAGGTACCGGGTGACCGAGAACGCGACTGACATCGGTGTCCAGGGTATATGTCGGCAACGCCGCCAATGGCGGAAGCGTCAGCTGCCGAACGTCTTCACTGACTTCATCGGCACTGGCATCGGTGTGCAAGTCCGACGGCGTCCGGTGCTGAGCGAAAGGCGGGGAACCGCGATCGAAGGCCGCATGGACGACCGGTGACGCCCGTCCGGGACCTGTGGTCGGCTGGAATCCGAAAGGCACTGAGGCCGGCGACGAACGCATTAGTCTCGCCATCGGAGCGCCTTCGCCGGTACCACCATCTTCTTCGCGCTGGACGTCGATGTCGTCGGGTCGCGCACTGTTGAGCGTCAGGGTCAGATCACCCATGCTCCGCGCCAGTGCGACAGTCTCGGCCTGTGTAGGTGAGACTTCCAGTGTCGCTGTTCGTGCTTGTTCAGCGACGCCATCGATACTTTCCAACCGCTGATCGAGAGCAAGAACCCGAATATCGGAAAGCACGGTTTCGCTTGCCTGACGGCTGCCGGGAACGGCCCCGAATCCCGCGGCATCCTGCGCGCGGTGGGTCAGGAGCAGGTCGACACGATCGCCGGGGAAGACGAGCCCTGCCAGTCCGGTCGTCTCGTTGACGCTGATGGAAATCGCGCGTTTTCCGGGCGCCAGGACCGCGGCCAGAAAGCCTCTGTCGCCCGGCTTCAGTACACTGTCGAGGGTCAGGGGCGTCGTTGGGGCAATCGGACGGCGAACGACGCTGCCGGTCAAGGTCTGAACGGTATCGTCCGCACCTTCCGTTGGACGGGTGACGAAAGCGGGATCGACGTTATCTTCGGGCCAGGGTTGCCAACGCAGATCGTCGACGCCGAGCAGCGAACCGGCCGCGAGCGACTGTGCCGCCACAAGGACATCGACCATAGCCATCGATGATTCGGATGGTTGGGATGGCTCCGCGATGGATGGTGGCGGCTGGGATGCCCTGTCGATTACGGCGTATGTCGTTGATACCGCCGCGATCAAGGCCGCCGACAGCAGCAGAAAAATCCGCATGGATTGATCCTGTCGGTATCATATGGGCCGTCCGCCGGGAGCCGACGATCCCGCCGGCTCCCGAGGACAGGGTGCCACCAGTGAAATTATCAGGTGCCGTCGCCACCGCCACCGCCCGCGCCGGTGAGTTCGGTCGACACGTCGCCGAAGATGCCGCCGAGATCGGTACCGAGTGTCGTAAGGGCGGTGACCAGACCGACGGCGATCAGGGCTGCGATCAGACCGTACTCGATTGCGGTGGCGCCGGAATCGTTCTTTTTGAAACTACGGAGAATGGAAAGGAACGACATATCGTGGCCTCCTGGTAAATGTGATAGGTGGATACGAACGAAATATGAGCCCAGAAGATTACCGCGAGGTTAAGATCCGTAGACAAAATTGAATAATACCGAGACGCTCGCAAATTACGGGACGTTGATACTTGTCCGAAAATTAGCGAGAATTTTACCGAAATTAGGCTAATGCGCGGCGTTCAGGTTTTTGGAAAATTCCTAGATAAATTCTATGCACAAATATTTGTTGTCCCATCGAATGATCCGGCACGAACGCTTGGCGCCGCCACGAATATCCAGAAGAAACTCGTCAGGGATTGCGACGCCATCTACCGGCAGTACACGTGCGCCATGATCCGAAAGATCGAATACAGTACAACCAATTCGGCAGTGGCCGTGACTGAAGACAATGGTCGCTTCTTTCAACTGTCGGCGTCGCGGTGAGCGGCGCTGATCTGTGCCTGACGTGCTGTTCATGGCCGTGCCCGTTTCAAATGACTGCCTGCGTAATCTGATCGACTACCACCCCTAATGAAATAGAAGCCGGCAACCCCGATCGGGCATTATCGGCCCCCGATCTTTAAGAATTGTTAACCGTATCCGCGGCACAATACCGAATTCCCGATTCCCATTCCACTAAGGCAGGTGCGACACGGGAGTCCCGAAAGGTCGAGTATGAGCACCCAGCGAGCGGGCCGCGTCCCATATTTCCGGAATTTGCTGATGCGCGACGAGCGCGGAAGCGCCGCCGTGGAATTTGCGCTCATTATACCGGTATTTATATCGATACTGTTCGGGGTAATGCAGTTTGGTTACGTTCTCGTGGTCCAGAACTCAATGACCAACGCAGCGCGGGAAGGCGCCCGCGCCATGGCCATTCAACAGGCCACCACCGAAGACGGGGTCGCCATGGTGCGCAGTGCGCTCGAACGCTGGAGCGTCGAGTTCGATGTCGAGGCCGAAACGCAGATGGATCCGGCCGGTCGCAACGAAGTATCCGTCGTCGTTTCCCTTCCGCTTTCGGAAATCGCTTTCGGCGACTATCTGGGCGTTTTTGCCGGACGCCGGATAGAGACGGTCGCCTCGATGCTGCAGGATTGACGGCTGGGCACGCCTGGGTTTCCGGCCCCTCTTGCGTTGCATGATGGTGGCTGGCAAAAGTACATATACCATCTACCATCGTCGGGACGCCGTGTGTGGTGTTGTGAGGGGTAGAGGCGGGCAGGGGCAGCCGTACCGAGAGGAAAGCAGGACATTGACCAATGCCCGAGTGAGATCGACCGTGCAGGTCGGTACCGTCCTGCGTGCCCTGCTGCGTCGGACTGTTCCGGTGATCGCCGCTGTTTCGCTCACGTCATGCCTTGGAGCCGGCGACTGGGCGGAAAACATCGGTATTGGCAGCGACGGCGTTGGCGACAGCCATTTCGTCAATCTGGGTGATCGCACAGCTTCGGACGGCGATTATAGCAGTGCGCTGACATTCTACCGGCAGGCGCTCGATGCCAATCCTGGCCGCATTTCCGCAATGATCGGTATGGGGCGAAGCTTCGAAGGTCTGGGCCAGTTCGGTCGGGCCGAACGCAGTTTGCGGCCTGTCCTGGAACGTGAGCCCGACAACGAGGAAGCCGCTCTGCTTCTGGGGAGGGTGCTGTTGCAACAGGATCGGCCGCAGGAGGCACTTGAACTGTTCGATCGGGTTCGCCGAAACAATCCCTCGCAATTGCGCGCCTATCTCGGCGCCGGTGTTGCACTCGATTCAATGGGCAATCATCTCCAGGCCCAGGACGCCTACCGCGCAGGGCTTGAGATTGATCCGGTCCACCTTTCGCTGCTCAACAACATGGCACTTTCGCTCGCCTTTTCCGGTCGTTCGGACGAAGCTATCGGCATCCTGCGGGAACTCGTCTCCGATCCATCCTCGTCGTCAAAAGTCGTTCGCAATCTCGCCCTGATCTACGTTTTGGCGGATCGTCGCGATGCGGCTGCCGCGACGCTGGCGACGTATCTTCCATCAGCCGACGTGGCCGACGAATTGGCGTATCTGGACTATCTCAGTCGCAACCGCCGAAGCCTCTAGATCAGTTCGGCCTGAAATGCGGGTCGCCGGATGGGGGGGCTGGTCAAGTATCACGTTTTAGCGAGAATTCTCCGTTGCGGATGCGGTCGGGAAGGTCAGCCATCATCGAGGCTACGTCTTCCTCGCCATGAAGATCGACCATATCCGTCAAGGCCGCAAAAATGGCCGTCGTTGCGAGCAGTTCCGGCTGAACGCCCTCTGACAGAGCTGCATCCCACGCATCCAGTATACGTTCGAGTGCAATTCGCTTCTGCTCGTCGCCAGATGGAGAGGAATCTGACGGGGAGTGTTCGGAATCGGACACGGATAGCGCTCCCCTAGTCTGCGGCCGCTACAAAATCGGGATTGATGTAACCGGTCTTGCCATAAAGCAGATCCTCGCCGGCCGTTGTTCGCGTGCTCCCGCCGGCCGCCCGCAGGACGGCATCGCCCGCCGCTGTATCCCATTCCATCGTCGTCCCGAACCTTGGGTAGATGTCGGCGCGCCCGGCAGCGATTTCGATGAATTTCAGGCTACTTCCGGCAGAGCGCCATTCTGCTACGGGCCGGCCGTCGAGAAACGTCTTCAATCTGTCGGGGTCTCCGTGGCGGCGGGACGCGATGACAACGGCGCCCTCGTCGGGAATACGCCTTACCGACAGGGGGGAAACGTTCCCCTTCGGATCGCTCTCGTAGGCGCCGTGACCCACGATACCCCAGGCGGATGTGCCGAGCGACGGACAATGTACCACGCCCAGGACCGGCCGGCGCTGGCTGATAAGGGCGATATTGACGGTGTATTCGCCACTCCCGGAAACGAACTCGCGCGTGCCGTCGAGCGGGTCGACAAGCCAGAATGTCTCCTCGGCTTCAGGGCGGTAGCCGGCGGCGAACGCCTCCTCTGACACGATCGTGATTCGCTCATCGATCGCCTTCAGGCCCTGAAGAATCACCCGTTCGGCCGCATGATCGGCTTCGGTGACCGGACTTCCGTCCGCTTTGTCCCAGGAATCGGCCGATGCGCTGCTGGCGACCTTGATAATCGCGGCCCCCGCCTCCAGCGCAAGCAACCGCAAGGGAGCCATCAGGGCGTGATGATCCGGGACGCCGTCGTCAGAAAACAGCGCCCTTCCGTCAGATTCCGTCATCTCGGTCATTCGGCCGCCAGTCCTGTCATTGAATTCCGGGCGGCGCGCCAGATGATTTCGGGAGTCGCCGGCATGTCGATGTGGCGGATACCCTGATCGTACAGGGCGTCGACGAGGGCATTGATAATCGCCGGCGGCGCGCCGATCGATCCGGCCTCGCCAGCGCCTTTAATGCCCAGCGGATTGGTCGTGCACGGAACCTCGTTATAGCGGAACGTCACGAAAGGCAGGTGGTCGGCGCGCGGCATGCAATAGTCCATGAACGATCCCGTCAGAAGCTGGCCTTCGTCGTCGAAAACGGTTCGCTCCAACAGCGCCTGGCCCATGCCCTGAGCGATGCCGCCATGCACCTGACCCTCGACCAACAGGGGATTCAGGACCGTCCCGAAATCGTCCACGACCGTATATGTGATGATTTCGACCTGGCCGGTTTCGGGATCGATCTCCAACTCACATACATGCGTGCCATTGGGAAAGGTTGCAGCTGGCGGTTTGAAGCCGCCCGATTCATCGAATGCCGTCTCTTCTGCAGAGGCCTTCGCCACATCCACGAAGCTGATCCGGCGATCGGTCCCGACGATGGTAAACAGGCCGTCGGCAAATTCGATATCGGCTGCCGCAGCTTCGAGCATATCGGCCGCGCGCTCGCGGGCTCGTTCGAGCACCTGTTCGGCGGCCGTCGAGGTTGCCTGACCGCCAACCGGAATGGATCTTGATCCGCCGGTTCCGCCACCGGTGGGGATGAGATCGCTGTCGCCCTGAACGACGTCAATCGTTTCGGGCGCCAGCCCCAGTCGTTCCGACAGGATTTGCTTATAGGCGGTTTCGTGGCCCTGACCGTTCGACTGTGTACCAATCAGCAACGTCGCGCGCCCTTCGTTCGTCACCTTGATGCGCGCGGTTTCCGCTGCTCCGCCTGCGCAGGCTTCGATATAGGTGGACATGCCGATGCCGCGCAGCCGGCCGCGATCGCGCGCCGCGGCCCGCCGCTTTTCGAAGCCGTCCCAATCGGCAATCGACATGGCGTCGTCCATGTTGCGCGCAAAGTCGCCGCTGTCGTAAGTCAGGCCAAGGGCGGTGTCATAGGGCATCGCATCGGGCCTGATGAAATTGCGCCGGCGCAGGTCTGCCGGTGAGAATCCCAGTTCGCGGGCCGTCTTGTCGACCAGACGTTCGACCACGAAGCACGCTTCGGGCCGGCCGGCGCCGCGATAGGCATCTACGGGCTGAGTATTGGTGAACACACCACGGACGTGAACGTGAATGGCGGGGAAATCATAGACCCCTGCCAACATGCGGGAACCGGCGAGCGTCGCGACGAAGGGCGCCGCGTTGGACAGATAGGCGCCGAGATTGGACAGCGTATCGACCTTCATCGCCAGGAACTTGCCGTCGGCATCGAGGGCGAGTTCGGCGTGGGTCTGGTGATCGCGGCCATGGTCGTCGCTGACGAATCCCTCGGAGCGGTCAGCCGTCCACTTGACCGCGGAGCCCAGTTTGCGCGCCGCATAGGCGACCGCTACGTATTCGGGATACATGAACAGCTTCATACCGAAGCCGCCGCCCACATCAGTGGTCCGGACGAGAACCTTGTCCTCGGGCATCTTCAGGATGTCCTTGGCGATCTGCGACTTGTGGTCGTAGACCCCCTGGCTCGACACATAGAACGTCAACCGGCCGGTCCCGGTATCGAAATCGGCGTTGCAGGCGCGGCCTTCCATCGAATTCGCGATCACGCGGTTGTTGATCAGATCCAGGCTGACCCGGTGGGCCGCGTTTGCAAAGGCATCGTCGACTGCCGGACCGTCGCCGAGTTCCCAGTCTAGGCAGAGATTGTCCGGTGCCTGATCCCAGACCACCGGCGCCCCGGGCGAGACCGCGCGGCGCATATCCGCCACGGCGGGCAGGGTATCGAAATCCAGTTCGATCAACTCTGCGGCATCGCGCGCGGCAGACGTACTCGTCGCCACGACCATCGCTATCGGTTCGCCGACATGCCGGACCCGGCCGACGGCCAGAGCGTGGCGCGGCGGACGAACGATTTCCGATCCGTCGCGATTCTGGATTTTAACCTTGCAGGGGATGGGGCCGATATCGTCGGCGAGCAGATCGTCCCCGGTGAATACGCCGATGACGCCATCGGCCTTTTTGGCCTCGGCCGTGTCCAGCGTCGTGATTTCGGCGTGAGCGACAGGGGAACGCAGGAATACGGCATATGTCTGGCCGGGCAGCGTAATGTCGTCCGTGTACCGTCCCTGGCCCGTTATGAACCGCGGGTCCTCGGAACGACGGACGGGTTGGCCGATACCGAATTTTGCCATGGTCGATCCCTTGTTTCTGCAACGATGGCGACTACCATCGCGCCCAACAGCCGTCAGGTCAATCAGAGCGCGCTAACATTTCAGGGACGGCCGGCCGGGTCAATCGTGTTCGATCCGCAACCTCGGCTTTCAAGGCCGCCGATATGGTTGCCCTTGGGAACTGGTAATCAGCGCACGGGTTCCGGCTCATAGACCGAACGCGTGTAGCGCTCGCCGTCGAATTGCCAGGTATCCGAACCGTCGAGAACGATGTCGGTCAGCCCGTTGCTGCGCTGCTCGCCGAGTTCGACATCGGTGGCGTCGGTCTCCAGCACCGGAACGTAATGATCCCCCGCGTGCTGCATGACGTCGAGCCGGCAACGGTCGGCCTCGCAGAAACGCCGGTCGTTGAAGAAGGCGACGATGTCGGGTCGGTCACTATCGGCTGCTGACTCGCCGGTCGACAGGTCCACGAAGGCGAGTTCGAACGGGGGGTTGTTCCAGTCGATCTGCTGAGGCGCGACGAGGTCACCGAACAGCGTGTCGATCAGGTCGCGATGACGGTCGGGCACGGTCGCGCGAAGTTGAAGGCCGGCATTGCCAGTCTCGACCGGAATTGGCCGAACTTCCGCCGCCGATGCCACGGCTCCTTCGACCGCCATTTCCAGATGATGGAAGGTTGAAAGGGTGAGGTTCCGGTTTTGCGGCAGGTTGTTCTGAGCCTCGAACCGGTTCATCGCCTGCCGCGTGCTCGGCCCCATGATGCCGTCGATTCGGCCAACCGGCAGGCCGAGTTTGCCCAAATTTTCCTGGGCAGCGACGATATGCTCGCGATCCAGCGATATGTTGGAGGACGTGCTGATATAGATCCCGGCGATCCGCGCCCCCGCGTCGCACACCGACTGGGTAGAGCCGGCGGTCTCGACCTCAGCGTTGTTATCGAACAGCCGGATCGTCAGAACGCCGTCAGGAAGGTCAAGGCGCGCTTCGTTGCCATTGAACTGCCCTTCTCCCAGCAGGCGGCACCTCGCGCCGTCCCGGGCAGTCTCGATCAGCACCGTTGCCGTTCCGGATTCGGAGCGGGCACCGCCATCGGTCTCAGCGCTGGCTTCAAGGCGTAGCGCGCCGGTTGCTTCCGGTGAAACGTACTCGTATGTACCCGTAACGTCAGACTGGGCTGCGACACGATCGGGAAGGGCCACCGCCAGCGCCACAAGCGCTGCTATGGGCAGGAGAACCGTTCCAGGTGTGGTAAAAGCATTTTCTGGGCACATGTCTTTTGATCCCGGTTTTGTTTCCGTCGCCGACCCACCGCCAGTCTCTGATTCTCGGCGTGCCCCTCGATTAGCCGCATGTTGCCCGAACCGGGGCAGGGAGGCCGGTGCAGGAGGTCGGCTTCGGCAATTCATCGGGCAATTCATTGCAGGAACGTCTGGAAAATCAAATTGGTTCCCGGGCCAAAGCTCCCGGGCGGAAGCTATTGCATATGGGGACCAAACAGCCTAGTTTCCGCGCGGTACCGGGATCGGGGCGTAGCGCAGCCTGGTAGCGCGCCTGCTTTGGGAGACGGCTGTCCCCACTGGCTAACCGGTTGATTCCTTCTGATCTTTATCCACTGTACTGTCGTCGGCGTGACGAGTCCGTGACATGGCTTCCATAGCGGCGCGGGCGTCATTGAGGTCCGAATTCGCGTAGCGAAGCGTCGACTGTATGTCACGGTGACCGAGCAGGCGTTGGACCAGTCGCAGGTTCCCAGTCTGACGCAGCATCCGCGTTCCGAACGTATGGCGCAGGTCGTGGAACCGGAAATCTTCTATGTCGGCCGTCGCCAGAGCACGTCGCCATTCACGTCGCCATCCATCCCGCGTGAAGGGGCGCCGCTCGCCCTTCTTCTGGATCTTGCCGCGTTTCGGATCGTGCCGGTTCTTGGCGCATTCATACGTGAAGACATAGGTGTCGTGGCGACCACGCTCCCGCGAGAGAATGGCTCGGATCTCATTCGAGATCGGAAGCGTATGCGTCTCGCCACCGGGACGACGTGACTTCACCTTGAACGAGATAACGGCAGCATCGAGATCGACCTGACGCCATGTCAGTGTCCGGGCGTTCGACACCCTGACCCCGGCCAGGAGTGCGAACAGTATCATCGGGCGGAAGTCCTGCCGAATCGCATTCAGCAACCGGAATTCCTCCGATTCGCTAAGGGTCCGATCGCGCGGCGCCGGCTCCTGGAGCAACATCGATTTCCAATCCGGCATGGAAACCTGCGCTTCCCATATGTCCCGCGCTCGGCGCAGGACGCGCCGCAGAAGTTCGGTGTGCCGATTCGCGGAACTGTCGGACATCTTGCCGCGCAGCTCGGCGACCATGCGGGCGACGGCAGCGTTGTTCACCTTGTCGAGATTCGTCCCGCCCCCCAGGATTTTGAGAATAACCCCGGATTGGCGCTCGGTATCCGATGCGCTGGACTGACGATGGGCGATTTCGATCCAGTACCGGCCGAACGCCTCGTCAAGGGTCATCGTTGGCTTGCGTCCGGTGTGGTGATCGACGATCAACTGGGCCTTGAGACGCGCCTCAACTATCTCCGCGACTTCTTTTTGGTCTGTCTCAGTGCTTCCGCGAAACCGACGACCTTGGACCGTGAAGTTGTACCACCAGTGGGCCGAGTCTTTGCGTCGATAGAGGGGCATGGCACGCGCCTCCGCTCAATGAATGATTGCAAATCACTATCCGCAAAGAAGCGGCGACGCCCGACCAGAACGTAAGTTAGGTTGCCCGCTTTGACCTCATCGCGCAATATCCTTTCGCCAACGCCCAATCGGCTGGCGGCTTCGCGCTGGGAGTAAAGAAGGCGGTTCTCAGAACTGGAAGACGCGTCTGGCATATCTCACCAATTGCCGTCCGGTTTGCATCGAATGGGATGGGAGGCCGCGGGCTGTGGAACGTAGCGCCGGGCTTGGGTCGCGATCACGCGCTCTCGCCGGCCTCGGCCAAGGTGATCGCGATCCGATTGATTGCGTCCAGGTGGTAGGGCGTTCGGATCCGGGCCAGCGTCTGGACGACGCTCAACTGCGCGCGATCGAGGTCCGGCTCGTCGGACCGCTCGCCGAGCCGTGGGAGAAAGTCGGCCGGATCCGATTCAAGTACGCGCGCGATCTGAACCAGCTTGCTGGCCGAAACCCTGTTTCCCGCGCGTTCGTACTTTTGAATCTGCTGATAGGAAACTCCGATCAGCTCACCCAATCTTTCCTGGGAGTAGCCCAGCAAGGTTCGACGCAGGCGGATCCGTCGGCCGATCACGACATCGATGTCGGTATCGCAAGCGGGTTTGGGTTTCGGTTGAACTGATACGGTTGGCTCGGACGTTGCCGGAATGAACATCGATGGCTCCATCGTCGGACTGCAGAATTCGTGTGCTTCGACTATGCGGCTCGGCTTGCCGGTTCGGTCACCGGCCGCGCGGTGCCGGCATCGATCCAGAGCGTGATGCCCCGTCCTCTGGCGGACAGGTCCGGTACGCGGTCCGGGCCGCTTTCGGTCATGGCAATGACGGCCGCGAGGCCTGTACCGGCGAGCATCTTCATCAGCCCATTGCGACCGCCTCGGTCGAGTACGTCCGCGCCATCGACGATGACGATTTCGGATCCGTCGATCTGTGCCATGGCCACCTGGAGCGCCACGCGGCATCGGTACTGTTCGGATTCCGACAAGAGCGCAAAGGGGCGGCCGCGATAGGTCGGCATGAGATCTTCGTCCAGGGCCACTTGCCCCCAGCCGGCCGCATCTGAAATCGGATCGAGGCGCTTGGCCCCGAATGTCGACAGGGCCTTCCGAAGTTTCGCGGCCCGGACGCCTTCCGGCGCCAGAGCATCTACGATCATCTGATTCGTCTCGATCGACTGGTGGATGCGATCAGCTTCGCGCTTCTGCTGATAGGCCCGCACGCGGGTCTCGGCACGGCGGACACGCTCTCGGGCCGCTTCGACGTCAGGACTGTCGGAAGTCGGTTCGGGCAAGGACGCCAGTTCGGCTGCGGCGTTCTCGGAATCAGCGACCAGCCGCTTGGCTTCGGCCAGATCCCGTTCGCATTGATCGACCTCGCCTTTAAGGCGGCTGAGGGTGCCGTCCGCTTTGGCGATGGCGGAACCGCGAGCCTTCGCTTCGGTCTCCGAAATCGGTCCCGGCGGCTTCTCCAGAAGAATTGCGCCGGGCGTGCGCTTGATGCTGATCCGCTCCCCGCAATGGGGGCAGGGGACACCGCCGCCGCCCTTATCGGCGGGGGGTAGTCCGTCGCGGTGTTCCTGCGCGGTCGTCAGCTGCTGGCGAAGATCGGTCGCCCGCGTCTGAGCATCGTCGACTGCCTGGCGTCCCGTGTCGATCGAGTCGACCTTATCCTGCAGCTGCTGGCGGTAGTCGTCGCTTACCGCCTGGGTCGCAATGGCCGCGTCCAGGTATTCCCGTTCCCGGGCCAGGGTATCCTGCAGACTTTGCTCCGATGCACCTTCGAGATCATCGCCCCATTCATCGGGCAACCACCCGGCCCCTTTCTTCGACCCGTACTTTTCGCCGGTCACCTGCGCCCAGCGGCCTTTGAACTCGATCCCCTTGTCGCGGGCCTGGCTGTGCGCCAGATCCCAGCCATTTATCTCGATCGATTCCCAAAGCCGGCTCAGCTGGTCCTCGGGCAGGTCGGTAAGAACGCTGGTCAGATCCGTGTACTGAGGTTCCGCATCCAGATACGGCGCCAGCATCTTCGGCCGTTCACTCTTTGAAAAGCCGACGATCGATTGCAGGCCGGCGGCGAATGTCGACCCTTGCGGCGCGGAACCTTCGCTGGCGACCTTGCAGGACGGCCACCGGACAGTGACGGTACCGGCCTGCCCTTCGACCACCACCTTGCCATCGGCCGCGCCGGACCGGACAAGCGCCCCGGCATCGGATTTGCGAAGGCCCGCCAGCGGGATCGACGATCCACTGACCGCCGCCCCCAGGGCTTGGCACAGCGATGTCTTGCCCGCCGCATTGTTGCCGGCGATGAGCGCCATCGGGGCGACGTGAAAATCCGCCGACACCAATCCCCGGAAATCGTTGATTTGAATCCGCATGCCGGGCCCCCTTTAGAAGAAATCATCGTTGCTGGAATCGGGATTAGCGCCGGCACCGGCAGGGCTTGAAGTGTCGGCAGGAGGGCCGTCGGCCGCATCGGCCTGTTCCG
This sequence comes from Fodinicurvata sp. EGI_FJ10296, assembly GCF_040712075.1. Classification (NCBI taxonomy): domain Bacteria; kingdom Pseudomonadati; phylum Pseudomonadota; class Alphaproteobacteria; order Rhodospirillales; family Rhodovibrionaceae; genus Fodinicurvata; species Fodinicurvata sp. EGI_FJ10296. Next base: position 101,246 of record NZ_JBFCVL010000002.1, on the reverse strand, counting down.
CTGAGATCGTCTGCTCGCTGGCGGCTGCGTCGGCGGCCGGATGTGGTGCTGCCGATGCCGGGTGCTGTGTGAACCGCTGCCGGATTTCCGCAATCCGTTCTGCAGCCTTCGGCTTCTCAGCGGCTATCCGATCGAGTGTGTCGGCGTTGGCGGCAATGACTTGCGCGGCATCGCCTTGTTCCGCCAGCTTTTCCAGCGCGTTCAATAGATCGCCGATCCGGCGGTATTCCTGCACGACTTCACCGTCGGCGGAAATCAGCGGCACACCGTCCGTCGGTCCCGGGTTGGCCGAAGCTGTGGTCTCACCGGCCGCATTGGTCGCCGGTGGCGCCAGAGCGCCGACATGATCGACCGCGGCTTGGTGGGGCGTCGACTGCACGATGTCCGAGGCCAACGGTTCGATCTCGTTGACCTCTTCGGCGGTCTGCATGCCCATGAGAACGTCGGGCGCATAGAGGTTCCCGAAGAACTTGGCAGCGCGATACCGCAACATGAGTTCCGGCATCGTTTTCCATTTGCTGCCGTTCTTGCCGTACCAGCCTTCGTCCTTGGCCATCTGGATCGAGACGGGCGGACCCTCCAGAACATTGCCGTGCCGGTCGCGTGTCCAGGCCACGCATACTCGGCCGTCGCCTTCCCCCTCGACCCGGTACTGCAGCGGCTGAAACCGGCCGCAGGAGTTCAGGGCGGCGATCACGAATTGCGATGACCAGGACGGCCGACCATGGATCACATGCATGTTCTGCATGACCATCAGCGGCGATGACCCGGTTCGCTGCGAAATCTCCAGCGCCACCAGGGCGTCGGGAAGGTTGTTTTGATATTGCTGCGGGACCATACGAGACTGCGACAGGAGTTTGGCCATGCGCTGAGCCGACTCAAAGGCGCTGCTGCCGGAAAATGCGGTCCCGATATCTGGCAGGTTCCGGCCGGATTGGTCCATCGGCACGATTGCCGTGCCGGTGTTTGTCTCAGTAGCTTGGAGTGTCATTGTCACCTCTTTCGTGGCTGGTGCCGAACTTGCAGAAGCCGGTATTGCGGGCGGGGCAGTAGCGGTCGCTGGCGCACATCATGCTCAGCGGATTGCATGGGAAGGACCACGGGTCGCCGGTGCGGCGGAACAGTTCGAGATCAGCCTTCATGCGCTGCACCGTGGCGCGCGCGGCGGCCTCGCTCTCGCTCAAATCGTATCGCTCGATCTGCGGCGGATCCTGTGGCTTCGTCTTAGGGGCTCGCCGAAGAAAATCGATCGACAGCGCCTGGATCTGGATTGGCTGCGCCTGGCTTCGGGCCAGGAGCGAATAGCCCCCGACTTGCGCCTGATAGGGGCGGGGAAGGGCGCCGGTCTTAAGATCGCGGACGCCCGCATCCATGGTGATGACGTCCACATGGCCGCTCAATTCGAAGCCGTCGCCGACGTCGGCCGTAAAATGCTGCTCGACCAGCCAGGGATCGACATGCTTTCGGGCGTGCTGGCAATAGGCGTTGGTTAGCCGCAGGATCTGCTTTTCGGCCGAGCGGCGATCAGGTGTCGTGTCGTCCCATTCGCAACCGGTCTCGACCTCCGTGCGGAATGTGGCCAACGCCAATTCAAGCGCTGCGTCCGGCTGCCCATATCGCCCGCTGTCGATGCGATCCTGCAGCACTTGGCACGCGGCCGCATGGACGGCGGTACCTACGGCAGCGCCGGCCGTCGGCGGCAACTCGCGAAGCTCAAAGCCCGCAGCCAGGATTTCTGTGCGAAACAGCTTCGCTGCCGCCCGTCGTGGACTGTCAAAATAGGCCGGCAGAGCGCTGCAGCGGATCTTTGTGGTCATGGGCGGCCGTTGTGTTTTGCCTTCAAACTGGACAACTGCATCCAGTGAGGGCGGCTCATTCTGGATAACGCAACAAATGGTAGTGACAATGGATACGAAAAGCGTTCCTCGGGTGTCAACACGAAATGTCACATTCTGTATCGGCTGCGATCATAAGAATGCAAAACGTCATACCTCTAGGAGGCGAGCGGGAATACGAAACAGGCGTGCAACCTAACGACCGGCATGTTCGGAATGCTCGTGATTGGTCATAAATTGCGGCGATGAAGGTTATGGGGATTGCCTTTGGCAGTCTTGGTCAAGGCGCATGTTCCAAAAGGCCGTCCCGTAACGGCCGCTCGAAATTCCGATGAAATATGTTTTTCGGCGGAAGAGCCTTCGGCAGCAATTGTCAATGGCTAACCGATTGAATATTTTAGAAAATGGTGCCGACGATGGTCGGGAGATCCTATGGTCGGTTTCCCTTTAGTTCGGCTGCAGCGGCATGAATGGCATAAGCAAAATGCCAATTTGCATCCGGTATCGCTTGCGCAGCGAAGCACACTACGGGCATGATCAGCGTGTGTGAAAGTGATCCAATGATCCCTTCCTTCTATGTTGACAGTGAGAGGTGGTGACCAAACCTTCATTTTTTTCAATGACAAATGACCGAAAAGAAAGCAGTAAATGTTTATATATATGGATCACCAAACGAGGAAAAATTTATGAGAATAAAGGTTGCGCTATTGAATATTGTGGATGCATTATTTAGTCAAGAACCAATAGAATCATATATAATGAACGTTATTATAAGCTTATATACCGCAATTGTAATGAGCTTATTTTTATTTTACTTTGATGATTCTGTAAATTTAGCTTCACTAATTTTCTTCTTTCCAGTATTGGTATCTTTAATTTTTGGTTTTAATATGGTGATTATGACTTTCGCCGCTATAATAATAGGAATTATGGGTATTATAGTAAGAATTTATTTATATACACGAGTTTTATCAAAAAATATATTTTCATATTTAAATGGTCGTACTTAAAATGGAATCCATTACATTTTATATGCCGTCAGTATAGTATTAAATTGAGTATTTCGATTGACGATGATATGAGTGGGTTTCGCTTTCTAGATGAATTGATATGGTGGCAACTTTTTTAAACAATGCTTCAGATTTCATCTCAGACCATTCAAGTCAGACTTGGCGTCCTGCAAGAGTTTCAGGACACGGCCCCCGTGAATGTGCTGGATATCGCCCATCGTCTCGGGCTGCGGGTTTACAAGGTGAACGATTGGCAGCCGGACGTTTCCGGATCCATTCGTCGGGATGAGAAACGCGGCGGTGAAAGTGGCTATGCCATCTTTATCAATGCCGATCATTCCCCGAAGCGGCAGCGGTTTACGATTGCCCACGAAATCGCGCACTACATCCTGCATCAGGATCTGATAGGCGACGGTATTACCGATGACAGCCTATATCGCAGCTCGCTGCGCAATCGCCAGGAGACCCAAGCCAATCAATTGGCGGCGGATATTCTAATGCCGTGGAAACTGATCAACCGTCATCCGCCGCAGGAATGGTCCGTGAAGAGCCTTGCCGACGAACTGGACGTATCGGAAAGCGCACTATCGATCCGGCTCGGCGTACCCGTCGAAAACTGACGCCCTGCGCCGCGATCAGTCGCGGTTCAGGACCGGCCGGTACTCGGCAACAACGATTCCCCGAATCTTGAGATCGTCACGGTCGACGGGCAGCGGCGCCTGGTGGTCGCGGTGGTCGGAATTCGGCCACAGCCATTTGCGCTCGCCGTCGCCGTCTATCGTGTACTGAGCGACTCGGCGTTCGACGAGATCGCCATCCCGGCGTTCGGCGACAACATGCTCGCCATTGCGGGGCGGGCCAAGCGGGCCGTCCGCATTGCCACACACAAGAATAGTTCCTTCACTATAAGAACGGTTCATTCCCGGGCCGACCGACCGAACAGCGAAATCTGGCTGTGGCTTGTTCGGAACGATCGGAATATGCAGATATTCCACTTTACCCTCGTCATATACAGAGCACCATACTCCTGGCGCTGCGTCGCCAATTATCGGGACTCGGGATATGCCAAGGTATTCGTTTATAATTTCTTGATCGCCGGACGATTTATTTTCGTTTGAGTTCGAAGTAACTGCGCCTTCACCCGTCAGCAACCATGCAGCAGAGACGCGGTAGGCTCGGGCATACCTTTCGGCGGCGTCGAGCTTCATGCCGCGCTGGCCGTTCTCATGCGACCGATAAGTGCTGATGGTCCACCCATGAGCCAGGGCCGCATCGTTGGCCGACCGAAAGCCCGCCTTGCGTCGCGCAAGTTGCAGCCGGTCGTACGGAGTGCTTGGATAATTCGTCATGGTGCGGATCGTATCTATTTGTGTGGCACAATAGGTGACAGATTTTCGCGCAAAAAGTGTTGCTATCCGGCGGCACGAAACGTATCGTTCCGCATCATGAACACGATCTATGACATCGCTGAGGCATGGCCCACCCTTGCCGAGTTCGCACATGACGCAGGCGTGACCGTCGGCGCCGCTCGGATGTGGTGCAAGCGGAACTCCATTCCGGGGGCCTACTGGCTCGCCCTGGTCAATGGGGCCCAGCACCGTGGCATCGAAGGTGTCACTCTCATGCGCCTTGGCCGGATTGCCGCAGCCTCGCTGGTGTCTCGTGCTTCGCAATCCACCAGATCCCAACAGGCCGGCCTATGACCGGCGACCGAGTGCGGACTCGCGACGAGCTGATCCAGGATCAACCACCCGCATTTCACAATCCATCTCGCGAATGCCGGCGGCATCGATCCATGTCCGGATTGCCGTGCCGCGGTTCCGCAATTTCCAAACCCAATCGGCAGAGGTCCCGGAATGACCCCATTCGATCCCGGCTTACTCGCGCTTGGCGGGGCCGTCAAATCACCACCGCCGAAGCCGGCCACGACCTTGGCCCGGACGGTGCTGCTTTCTCTATTGGTCCGGGGTGGTCGCATCGTCGGCCTGTTCCTGCTCGTCACCGTTGCGATTGTCTTGTTAGCCGAAACCGGGGGGTATGATCTATGACGACAATGGTCATGATTTCCCCCACGGGATCGAAAGTCGCCGATCAGATCCGCGACTGGGCCAGCCGATACCCGGTCAAGGAACTGGCGGCGGACCTGTCCAGGGTCATGGGTCATACCGTCGAACCCCGGACGATCAAGGCATGGCGCGATGGAGCGACCAGCCCCAATGTCCGCCACCTGGAAGCGCTGGCAACGCTTCATGGCGAGGCGTTCATTCATCACATTTTCGCGCCGCTGTTGGAGGAGAGCGATGCGGATCTCGGCATGCGGCTGGATCGGCTCGCCGCCGACGCCGATCGCATGGCGGGCGAGGTCAGAAGTCTTCGGAGGGAAATCGATGCGGACCATCAAACGACTCGCGCAGCGGGTCGGGGCACGGCTGATGGCCGGTCGTGCGGAGCAGTTGCAGCGCAAGGCGAGGCTCTGGCTATCCCGCGCTCGCGCGCTGCACGAGGCGTCAAGGCGACCGCAGTAGTCCTTTCCTTCCTGGCCGTCACCGTTTCGCTGACGAACGACAGCGAAATGTTGCGAGCGCAGGGACGCTACGGCGGTCGTCCGCCTGCCGCGCGTACGGTGCGGGCAGGGCGCGAGGTATGACGGCGGCAGCTCAGTCCGGCGCCAGCGCCACTTTGGCCACCATGCGCCTGCTGCGACGCTTGCGGCAGCGGCAATGGGTGTCGATCGCCAGCACTTGTCGAGGGGGCGACGACGAAGGTGCCTGGCGCAGCATGGAAGGCGCGCCCCTGACCATCCGGCAAGCCCGGCGCCTTTACGACGACGGCCATATCGAACTTGCCCAAAGCCGGCGCGACGATCGCTTCGAACTGCTGGCCTATCGCCGGCGGCGCACGGCCGTCCGGCCGGTGCTGTGGGGGAAGGGCGCATGACCCGGCCGAACGAACAGGGTCGAGGGCGCGCAATGCCAGCCAGTCCCATCAGCCGACCGGCACGATCCGGTCGACCCAGTAGCAGCCACCACCAGCAGGAGCAGGCAGCCCTATGAAAGACATCGACAAGTCGGACCTCCAGGCCATTCGCGATTTGGCGGTCGCCTCTTTCAGCATGGAAGAGAGTTTGGAATTCTCCCCGTTCAAGTTGATTCCGGACGGGTTCAAGGCGATCAATCTGGAAAGTTTCAGGCATTGCCCGGCACGCAAAAGGGGCGTGACCCATGTCGCCGACGTCGAAAGCTTCAACCGGTACTTCAACGACCATTCGAACCAGAATTCCCGCATTTACGCCGATCTGACCAAGCCTGAGTTTGTCGGCGTCATCGACGATCATCCCGCCGGTCCGGAAATCAATCAGGCGAACTGGGGCGATCACACGGTCGTTTTGCGTCCGGCCCGTTCCCTGGAGTGGAAGCGCTGGACCGACTACGACCGCAAAGTCATGACCCAACTCGATTTCGACCGGTTCCTGCAAGAGAACGCGGCCGACATCGTCGAGGGCGACGTTGAGGATGTCGTGGGAACGGCGCGCTGCATTCAGGTTCGGGAGAGCCACATCTATTGGCAGGAAGCCCGCTTGCAGGAGGGCACGACCGAGACCGGCTGTAACATCGAGACCGAAGGCACCATGCAGGGTTCCGAAAACCGGCGCGTCCCGTTCGAGTTCTGCATCCGCGCGCCGATCTTCCTCAACGGCATCGTCTACACGATCCGCTGCTTCTTGCGCTATCGCAAGACCCCCGACGGCGTGATGTTCTTCTACGAGATGCACCGCCGCGAACCGGCCGAGCTGTTCGCCTTGAAGGTCATCCTTACCGAGATTCAGCACGGTCTTCCAGGCATCAAGGATGATCCAGACGACGTCACCAACATCGATCCGTCCGGCCGGAAGCCGTTCCACGGGACGAAGATCAGGCCGATCCTGGGCCGCCCGCCTTCGGATCGCGGCTGACGGTATCCGACCCGCCCTGCGAAACGAGGATCGCCCACCGATGATCCAGCTACGCCCCTATCAGAACACGATGATCGGCAACGTGCGCGAGCAACTGCGGTCCGGCGCCAGCCGCGTCGTTCTGCAGGCCCCGACCGGTGCCGGCAAAACGGCCGTCATGTCGTTCATGGCGGCCCGCGCGGCCGAGCGGGGGAAGCGGACGGTCTTCGTTGTTCATCGGGTCGAGTTGCTGCGTCAGGCCAGCCGGGCGTTCGACGAGCTGGGCGTCTCGCATGGGCTTATTGCCCCGGGCTATACACAGACGCGGGATGCGATCCAGATCGCCAGCATCGACACGCTGGTTCGCCGCCTGGATCGGGTGGCGTGTCCGGATCTGGTGATCTTCGACGAGTGCCATCACTGCGCGGCCGCGAAATGGCTGCGCCTGATCGAGGCCTGGGCGGCGGCGAAAATGGTCGGCTTGACCGCCACGCCCTGCCGCCTGGACGGGCGAGGCCTCGACGACGTCTTCGACACACTTGTGCTGGGTCCATCGGTTGGGGTGCTGATCGACCAGGGATTTCTGGCGCCCTACCAGCTCTATGCCCCGCCGATCGGCATCGATGTTGAAGGCGTGAAGTCGCGCGGCGGCGACTTTGCCAAAGACCAGGCCGCCAAGGCGATCGACAAGCCAACCATCACCGGCGATGCGGTCCGACACTATCAACGCATCGCCCCGGGCAAGCAGGGCATCGTCTTCTGTTGCTCGATCGAGCATTCCAAGCATGTCGTCGCCCAGTTTCGCGCCGCCGGCGTGCGGGCCGAACACCTGGACGGGACCGAGGACGATCACCGCCGGCGCCGGGTCGTGGAATCCTTCGCCCGCGGCGACATCAAGATCCTGTCGAACTGCGAACTGTTCACCGAGGGTTTCGACGTGCCCGGCGCGGACGTGGCGATCCTGCTGCGACCGACCCAGTCGCTGGGCTTATATCTGCAGATGGTCGGCCGGGTCCTTCGGCCCCAGCCGGGCAAGACGGCGCTGATCCTAGACCATGCCGGCAACGCCCTGCGCCACGGTCTGCCCGACGACGATCGCGAATGGACGCTCGAAGGCCGGAAGAAAGGCGAGAAACGCAAGGTCGAACCGACCGTGCCGATCAAGCAGTGCCCGCAATGCTTTGCCTGCCACCCACCGGCGCCGAAGTGCCCCGCTTGTGGTCACGTTTACGAGGCCAAGACCAGGGAAATCGAGGCGCAGGACGGCGAGCTGCAACAGGTGGACCCCGAAGAACTGCGCCGCCAGCGTAAAGCGGAGCAGGCCAAGGCGAGAACGCTGGAGGAACTGATCGCCGTGGGCAAAAGCCGGAACTATGAACAGCCGGTGGTGTGGGCGAAGAAGGTCTGTGACGCGCGGCGGCGTAAAGTAATAAATCAACAATCTGTATCTTGAGGGAGCGGTGGCGGTTTAATCGGAAAATCAAAAAGTACATTGTCTAGCATAAATGGCGGTCCAGATGCAAAGACGCAATCCTGAGAGAAATTCAGTGCGCCGTATGACTGTATAGCGGCAAGCCCGAAGAGAGAGATACCTAAGAAACGACATGATCCACGAAAGAAACCTAAAAATGAATATCCGTCTGAATCACTGTCTTCCATGTGCACCTCACCATTTGGAGTCTTAATGATAGTTCTGGAATTATAATTTTTACGCTCAGGTTTTGTTATAATCTGACCAATAATGCTTATTAAAAGTCCGGCAAAAAAATATAACAGTGCGCGATTGTATGAATTGAATACATCAAGACTATATGAGTTTTGCGTTACAGTTGTGAATATCGTCAATACGCCAGCGGCATTTAAAATTGATACTAAGCTGGCCCAGTCACTCTCTGAACGAATTGATGGAAGACTCATAAATGCTCCTCGGTGGGTATAGGTCACTAACATTTATGACGTATAGGATAGAAATTGATCGAACGTAAATGCATTAGTCAGATTCTCCGCACCCACGGCGCCCGCCCGGACCTCCGGCTGTTCCGTAACAACACCGGGCAGGCCTGGACCGGGGATTCCGTTCGGATGCGGGCGGGTGATGCGCTGATCCGCAACGCCCGGCCGCTTCACGCGGGGCTTTGTGTCGGCTCGCCTGATCTGGTCGGGTGGCGTGCGGTCACGATCACGCCGGAAATGGTCGGGGCCCAGATTGCCCAATTCACGGGGATCGAGGTCAAAACCGGCCGCCAACGACCGACAAGGGCCCAGCGGCAATTCCTGGATACCCTTCAACGCTTTGGCGGTTTCGCCTTGGTCGTGCGCGAAGGCGATGATCTGGCGGCCGTCCTGGACGGCACGGGGCCGCTTTCATGATGGCATCGCGATCATGCCGCCGGTTGAACCGTGACCACCATACGACGCCCCAGGGCGGACAGGGCCTGATCGAGCTGGCCAATATGGCTTCGATGATCCAGGTCAAGCAGGCGGCGGACGACAGTCTCGCTGACGCCCAATCGCCGGGCCAGTTCCACATTCGTCACCCGCTGTTCACGCATGGCTTGGTAAAGCGCCAGTTTGGCCGCAGTCAGCGGCGGCGCGCCAACCAACACCTGATCGGCCTGGGCTGGAGACGGTTCGGGCAGCGTCTCGCGCGCATCGATATAGAAGCTCAACGCGGCGATCAGGGCATCAACCGCCATGGCGTTGACCTCGTTCCGCGTATCAGCTTCGCTGATCGCTTCGGGGATGTCGGGAAAGCGGATCCGGAATCCGCCATCCGGGTCCGCCTTGATCGTGCACGGATAGTCAAATCTGGTCATGGCCGTAGCATCGAACACATGTGTTCGAACGTCAACTGCCGGATGGCGAAGCTGTCGGGCTTGCAATCCAAAAACGACGTGGGTACCGTCCGTGCTTGGAGCTTCAAAACTCCGAACACGAGCGGAACCCGCCCCGATAGCGGTAACCTATTTCCCATGTTCCGGGGGCAACGCGCGCATGTCCAAGGCTTAGGCCTAAAGGCGCGTTGGGCCGACTCGTGCCGGTTTTTGAACCCCCGGAGCGCCAGTGCCTTCAAAAGCGGTGTCGTTCCGGCCATTCGAGGCACGAGGAGCGCCACCATGTCCGGCAGCAACGCAACCACTGCGTCCGCACTTTCTGTATCCGATATTACAACCTTAGATGGCGAACCAAGGATAGAAGATCTAAGGATCGCCGAGCGGCTTGGCTTCGATCGGCCGCGCGACATTCGCAAGCTTGTCGAGCGCCATTCCAAAGAGCTGGAAAGCTATGGTGGAATTTGCGCCACCGTGGCGCAAAATACCGAACCCAAGGGCCGCGGCCGTCCTGGCCGCGAATACCGCCTGAACGAAGGCCAGACGCTGCTGATCTGCATGCTGGCCCGCACGCCGCAGGCCGCCGCCGTCCGCAAGGAAGTCATCGACGTCTACATGGCGTATCGGCAGGGCGACGCCGAAGATCCCCGAAAGCTGGAAGACCACCCGGCCGATCCGCTGAATGGCTTCGGCTACATCCGCATGGGCGGCGAGCTGGTCTATTTCGACTCCCGGCTGGAATCAATCAACTGCAAGGACGGCATCGTGGCGATGATGCCCCGGCCCGGCAATGACACGCCGAAGCTGATGGTCCTCGACGGTTTGATGGTCCACATACCCGACGACGGCGGCATCTTCGGGGACCGCAAGGTCGTCCGCTATGCCGGCATCGATCCGCAGCACGGGTTGCCCGTGTACGAGGAATGCATCGCCCTGGGACGCGTCGTGCTGCGGGAGTCGTGCAAATGATGGGGCGCATTATTGGCGTGCACAATCATCACAATGGGGAGTTGGTCGATCCGAAGGTTGAGCAATTTCGTGCTTATGTTCCATTAAAATCGTCGGAAAGGCATGTCGCACGTAATCATTATAACGATTCGAAATGTAGTTTATTCAAACTTGAATATGTAGTAAAGCGTATCAGCAAGAGGAGCGGTTTTCGTGTAAGAGTTGTCATTCATCACTTTGACAATAAAGCGTATTTTGTTTCTTATTCCTTGAGCTTCCAGGAAAAAGTCATTTGTTGTAAAGTATGGAATATTATTATCTCGATAATATCGATCATTTCTATATTTTTCAATTTCTTGAGAAGTTTCTTCAATAAACTTGTAGATCTCAGAATAGACGTTTATTATTTCAATACATTCGTAGTGAGTGAGGAGTGTTATGTTATTCTTTATAGAATCATATATATCTGTTCGAGTAAGTTGCACGATATTATTAGCATAAACGATTTTCTTATTAAATGCAGTATTGTTGTCATTAATACCGTGAAAACGAAGGGGTGTTTTCGTGGGCTTTACGTCCAGTACATCATCCATAAATACACCGCTGATCTGGTCGAGTTCGGATATGATTCCAACCCGGATATCGTCAGCATTTTTCTTCCTGAGCCATTCGTCCCGTTTTCTGTTGAGGTGCGCATTGAACAACGCGGCGCCTCCCAGTCCGAAAAACCCAATTACAGCGCCAATAGCGGCCTGCCACTCCTGTGGCCTCTTAACCACCGGGGGCATAGTCCAGAGCAAGACTGTACCAAACAGCGCAAGAGCGATTACCATTGTCCATTCGCGCTGTCCGATCGGCCAAACGTTCTTGCGCAGAACAAGAATCGCAATGATTACATATGCTTTAAGCTTGCCCCCGAGCACTCGGATCTTAGTCCGCATCGACGCTTGGTTTGGTTTGGCTGTATCCGTCTGTCCGGCTTCGCTTTCGTCGTCCGACGATGCCTTCTCCGGCGCCGATCCAGCCGTTCCGGACACCCATCTTGCGATGAAGCTTGGCAATACCAAGAGCGCCAGCAATATTATCAGCGCCCACCAATTTGGCCGGTAAGAGATTATCTCCGACATGTCCGGCCAATCGAACGGCCAGCCGAAGATAGTGGCGGCGCCAAGGACGCCGATCACTATCCAGAAAATGATGAACGGCGCACTTGGCATACGATCAAACCTTCCCCGCGAGTGGTCGAAGCACCGATCGCTTATAGCGTGGGGGTGTGCCAATGAACAACCGCCGCATCCCCGATTTCGATTCCGTTGCCCGGGCGGCGCTGTCGGCATCGCCGGGCCTGTTGCAACAGTGGTTCCCGGCCGGTCGGCTGAGCGGCCGGGAACTGGCGATTGGCGACCTTGCAGGCAATCCTGGCGATTCCTGCCGGATCAATGTTGAAACCGGGAAGTGGGCCGACTTCGCGACCGACCATCGCGGCGGCGATCTCGTTTCGCTCTATGCCGCCATGCGTGGGCTGGAGCAGGGCAGGGCCTGCCATGAACTGGCCGGGGAGTTAGGGCTGGTCAACGGCCATGAGCCCGCGACAAGCAATGGCGCCGCCGCCGCGAAGGCCAACGGACCCGCGCCCAAAGCCAAGCCGGCCGCCAGTGGCCGGAAAAAGGTCACCTGGACACCGATCCATCCTGTCCCGGACACCGCACCGCGCCCGTCGCATCATCATTTCGAATACGGCGAGCCGTCGGCGGTGTGGACCTATACCGACGCCGATGGCCGGGTTGTGGGCTATATCTGCCGGTTCGAGAAGGCCAAGGGCAAGGAAATCGTCCCGCAGTCGTGGTGCCGGGGCGACAATGGCAAGTTCGAATGGCGATGGCTCAGCTTTGCCAAGCCCCGGCCGATCTATGGTCTCCAGGCGCTGGCCGCGCGGCCGGACGCGACCGTTGTTCTGGTCGAGGGCGAGAAGACCGCCGATGCCGGGGCGCGTCTGTTACCCAAGGCGGTGGTGGTCACGTTCCCCGGCGGGTCGAAGGCCTGGCGCTATGTCGACTGGTCGCCGCTGAAGGGGCGCAAGGTCATCGTTGTCCCCGATGCCGATGGGCCCGGCTGCGATGCGTTCGACGGCTATCTGGACAACTACGGCGTCTGGAAACCCGGAATCGCCCAGGAGCTGCAATCGATCGCGGCGGGCGTGCGCGTGGTTCAACCGCCCGACGGCGTTGCGCCGGGCTGGGATCTTGCCGACGCATTGGCCGAGGGCTGGTCGCCTGAACAGACCGAGCAGTTCATCCGCCGGGCATTGCGGCATCCGTCCAAACCACCGACCGACCCTCCGCCGGCGGACGATGGCGATCCCGTACTGGTCAATGACGATAGCGATCGCGGGGCGCCCGATTATGGGGATCCGCCGCCCGACGACGGTTGGCACGGCGGGCCGGATCAGTTCGCCCCGGTACCGCTGGGGTATGATCGGACGCATTACTATTATCTCGCTGCCGGCACTCGCCAGATCACCGCCCTTTCGGCCGGGCAACACAACAAATCTGGCATGATGAGCCTTGCCGGTCTGTCGCGGTTCTGGGAGCGCACATGGTTCTTCGCGCGCAACGGCGTGGCCTGGGATACGGCGGCCGACTCGCTGATGCGGGCGTGTGAGGCCCGCGGCTTCTTTAACCCCGCCAACCGCCGGCGGGGCCGGGGGGTCTGGATCGAAGACGGCCATGCGGTCGTCAATATGGGCGACAGCCTGATCGTCGACGGCCAGGAGATGCCGTTCAACCAGTTCCGGTCGCGCTATGTCTACGAAGCCGGGGAACCGGTCTCGGCCAAGATGGAAAGCCCCCTGACCGATGCCGAGGCGCGGAAACTTCTGACGATCGCCCAGTCTCTGCGTTGGCAGAAACCCGTCTCGGCGGAACTGCTGGCGGGATGGATCATGATCGCCCCGCTTTCCGGCGCGCTGGAATGGCGGCCGCATATCTGGGTGACAGGAACGGCGCATAGCGGCAAGACCACGGTCATCCGCGATATTGTACGGCGTGCGCTTGGGCCGATAGCGTTCTGTTTCGACGGGAAGTCGAGCGAGAGCAGTCTTCGCCAGCGCATGGACTATGACGCCCTGCCGGTGGTTTTCGATGAACCGGAACAGAGCGACGACGGTTCACGCCGGATGGTTCAGAACGTGATCGAGCTGGCCCGGATCTCGTCATCGGGCGGGCTGATCTTCAAAGGCACCCAGAACCAGAGCGGTGCCAAGGGCTATCTGGCCCGGTCGGCGATGTGCCTGAGTTCGATCAATATGACCCTGCAGCACTATCAGGACGAGACGCGCTTTACGCCGCTGGTCCTGGAAAAGAACGAGCCGAAGGATGACGAAGAAAAGGTTCGGTCCGAGGAACACTTCCAGACGCTGATGCGGGATATCAACGCGACTCTGACGCCCAGCTTCTCTAACCGGCTGTTAATGCGGTCGGTGCGGCTTCTGCCGATAATCCTGGACAACGCCCGGACATTCACCGACGCGGTGGCCGCCGTGATGGGCAACCGGCGCATCGGCGACCAGATCGGCACGATGATGGCCGGGGCTTACGCCCTGGAAGCCCATGATCGGCTGACATTCGACCAGGCCGTCGCCTGGATCAAACGATCGGACTGGACGGATCATACGCCTGTCGAGGCCGAGAAGAACGAAACCCGCCTTCTATCGACGATCATGCAGTACCAGCTTCGGGTGATGACCGGGACAGGGACCGGACACGACCGGACAATCGGAGAGCTGGTTGACGCGGCACGAGGAAAGGACGACAATTTGGTACCCGATTCGGCGAATAAAACCCTTAGGCGTCATGGCATTAGGTACGAACCGCCCAATGTCGGAAAGGGGCACGGTGCGGGGATTTGGATCGCAAACCAGCACCAGGCCCTGAAGAGAATTCTTCGAGATACGCCCTGGGGGACGAACTGGCGTAACGGTTTGCTCAGCATCGACGGGGCAGTGAAGTCGAGCGACGCCATAAGGTTCGGAGCCGGGGCGGTTAGCCGAGCAGTCTTCTTACCAATCGAGGTTTTGGATACGAGTTAGGAAAATCGTTGCAAATCAGTGACTTAGGCGTAACGACCCCGTTACAGAGTTACGGGCGAGTTACATCTAACCTATTGATATTAAAGGGATGTAACGGTTGCAACGAATTCCGGCTCCAGAAACGATCCTCGCGCGCACGCGCGCGCCTGCGGGAACGCAGCTATATATCTCTATATCCCTATATATATATGTTACATATGTTACATATATATAAATATATAATAGGATCAGTGGGTTAGATGTAATTTTGGGGGTGTAACAGGGGGGTAACAGAGCGCAACGCCCCGGAAGCCTGCCAGATTCGCCCGATTTCCCCCACCCGGCATCCCTTGCAAGGCCATATGGCATGACTGCCGGGGCCGAATCTTTCCCAAAGCACGAAGGTTCATCATCCATGCCTGAAAGTCTTTCCTATCGAACTGTCCTGCAATCTCTGGAAGAACTGAACGCACCGGCTGAACTGATCCGGGAATTCGTCGAGCGCTTCGAGGTCTATGGCGAAAAGCCGGAGAACGTCGAATATACCTTGATCGAACTTTGTGCCCGGCATCGTTGGGCGCGGATTTTTGAGTCGGATGGCAGCCCCAGAACATTCAGGGCGAACCTGTTGGCGCCGGATGATCCGGAGTTTCGCAGAGACAGCGGCAGCCAGACTTTGGGCGAAGAGCAAAGCTATCGCCGAGGGTACGATCAGGGCTTTGGGGCCGCACTCGCTGTTTTCAAATCACACGGCGTAAAGCGAGCCGAAGAACTGTCGAGCATG
The DNA here is from genome assembly GCF_040712075.1 of Fodinicurvata sp. EGI_FJ10296. NCBI lineage: Bacteria > Pseudomonadati > Pseudomonadota > Alphaproteobacteria > Rhodospirillales > Rhodovibrionaceae > Fodinicurvata > Fodinicurvata sp. EGI_FJ10296. The sequence goes on along the minus strand of NZ_JBFCVL010000002.1, from coordinate 85,841 downwards.
GTTCGCGAATGGCGTGTCCGCCGAGTTCAGCGAATGGGTTCTCCTCCGGGCTCTCCAGAACCGATCGCCTACGATATCCGTAAGCCGCATACGGACCGGAATTGACCCCAGCCGGCAGACTGCCGGCGATCCGATCATGAACGCTTCGACTGCCGCAAACGCCAGAGACCGACACCATGGCCAAGACCAAGACCAAGAGCCGCAAACAGCGCATCGCCGACACCGCCCCGGGCATTCCGGGCGCACTGCCGCGCGACACCGGACCGGCGGAGCGCTGGAACCACGGCGACAAGTTCGTCGAGGAAGCCAGCGACATTCCCGGCATCAATCGGCGGCGCGTTGCCAATCACGGCCCCCTCGATCGGTACCTGTCGCGCGGCCAGATCACGCAGGAACAGTTCGATGCCGGCGACTGGCTGCGGAGGCGCTATCAGTCCATGAAGCTCGCTCCAGGGGCCGCTGCGCTCGATCCGGCGAAGCTGCGGGTCGATTGCGGCAACCGGCCTGCGGAAATCACCTGGAACCAGTCAGAAGCGCACAGGGACGTCCTGGACGCGTTGAGATGCGTCGGGCCGGAACTGTCGCCGGTGCTCATCCGGGTTTGTGGGCTCGGCGACACAGCCAGCGGCTGGGCAACGGGCAATGGCTATTCCGGCCGGCCCGCCGAAGTTGCAGGCATGGTCACCTTGCGGCATGCTCTGAGCGCGCTTGCGCGGTTTGTTTAGTACCGGCGCGTTCATCCAAAAACGTTAGTGGATTTCCACCAATGGGAAAAAAATCGAAAATCAATAAAACATGTTATTGTTGCGATAAAATAGGTATTGGAAGAGAGCATATCCCGCCCAAAGGTTTATTTCCAGATATGAGAAATGCCCCAATAGGGTATAACAAATTTAGAAGTTTGGTGATGAAAACGGTACCTTCTTGTGATGAACATAATAACAAAAAAGCTAGCTTAGATGAGGTTTTTATATATCAAATAGTATCTGCAGCAAAATTCAAAAATAACTCTGCAGTTGAAAATATTGCCAAAAAGCGAATAAAAAGGCTAGTAGAAAGTAAAACGTTCCATGATAAGGTATTCAAAGATAATAAAATTATAATAAATAATGGCAAAAAAACTTTGGCATTCAGAGTTAATAGAGATAATTTCGATATGGTTGTGTCCTGTATTGCATCCGGAATATATTTTAATGAGACAGCCGATAAAATATTACCTCAAAGATGGATAATCGCGAGTAATATATTTAAGAATGAAAATGGTGGTTCAATTTATAATGATGAAAAATACGAGAAGATTGAAAGCCTTTCGAGATTATTAGAATGTCACGTTCAGTTTAATTCAGATTGTCCATGGTTGTTTAGATATTTTATTTACTGTGGTAATAGTTTATTGATAAGAATGGTTATTTACGACTCGGTCGAGATCAATGCGCTGGTTCCCGATTGGAACAAAACGTAGCAGTGTCGGTAACAAGCTAAGTTGTCCGGCTTTTGTAACACGTCAATTGTCCGCTTCGTTCACGATCCGGTCCGGGGGCATGCCCCCGGACCGGATCGGCGGCGTGGAAGCGTGTCACGCCGCCTGCTCCTGGTGGCCGATCAATGTGCCATCCGGACAATAGCGCCCGATGCATCTCGGCCCGTAGAAGATCGCGATGGTATCGTCGGCATAGCGCCGAACCTGAACGGTCGTCTTTACGAAATGCGCCCGCCATGGGCTGGGTTCGATCTGGAGTTTGAGCTTGCCATAGCTGACGGTGTTGTCATTGCCGACGATGCGGTCGTCCTGCAGGCAGAGAATCTCCGAAAGATCGGCGCCCGCCCACGGCAACAGTGCGGTGCCTGGCTCTGTTGCCTCAACGGCAAAGCGCTGGTTGTGTGCCGGCAGATAGATGTCTTCGATAAACCGGTTCGCCGCCTCGATCGTTGTTATCCCGGCATCGGCCAGCTCCTTCACCAGACGGTCTTGCAGGGTCGCGAACATGCGTTCCGACCGGCCTCGCGCCTCCGGCGAATAAGCCGGAATATGGCGGATGCCCAACTGCTTCAGGGCGCGGCCAAATTGGGTCAGGCGGGTTTTATCGACCGCTTCTCCGGCCTTGGGCGTGTAGAAATAATGGCTTCCCCGGTCGGTGTAGAGGGAACAGAACAAGCCGTGGCCAAGAATGGTTTGCTGCACACCCCTGAAGCTGGAAGCCGTTCCCTCCTCGTCCACCAGAAACGCCGAATAGATCGTACTGGTCGCATCATCCAGCGTCACGATCAGATCTATCTGCCGCCCCAGATCCGCTACCCAAAGGTGTCGAGAGCCGTCCTGGTGCAACATCATTCCCGGGACCGGCTTGCGCGCTCGCTTCTTGCGGTGGGCTGAACGCCTCGCCGCCGGACGAACCAAACCCGAGGCCTGCAAAACACTTTTCGTCCAGCCATAGCTGGCCGTCAGACCGTGCTTCTCGCGAGCCCGCTCATGGAAGTGCTTCACCGTCCACCCGCCATAACGATCCCGATACAGCGATACCACCCGATCCACTTCATCCGCGCCGATCCGATGCGGGCTCACTTTGCCCAGGCGACGGTCCAAGAGCCCTGAAGGACCTTCCGACTCAAACCGAGCACGATGGCGGCGGAACGTCCGCTCCGTTACCCCAAGCCATTCGGCCGCTTCCGCCGAACTCAAACGACCACCGACAAAGCGATCTCTGATTTCCTCGAACCGCATCTCCCGGATCCCTTGCAACACCTCCGTCCGTCTCATGCGCCCACACCTCAATGCCAAGGGTGGCCATTAAACCGGACAGATCACTTGTTACAAACCACGGACAGATCACGTGTCACCGACAGGAACAAAACGTAGCAGTTGACAGCCGTACGGCCAAAAAGTAGCATTTCTCCATCATCGCAATACGAAACATTGAAGCCCGCCGGCAGCCCCGAGCGGGCTTTGTCGTTCACGATGGAGCCCCAACGGTGTCCCGTCCCGATTTCGATATCAGCGTCGCCGCGCAGCTTGATTCGGCCCATGCCGTGCTGGATCCGTACCGGGCGAAGCGGGCGATCAGCCGGGCGGTTACGGCGACGGCGCGGACGGTGCGCACGCATGTCTCCCGCGATGTGGCCAAGTTCACGGGGCTGAAGGTCGGCGGCGTCCGCCGGGCGATGGAACTGAAGAACGCCTCGCCGGATGATCCGGTCTCGACCGTCACCGGTACCGGCCGTCCGCTCCCGCTCCATCAGGCCGCCAAGCGGGTACGCCAGACCGAGACGGGGGTGCGGGGCAAGGCCTATGGCCAGAGCAAGAAATTCGACCGGGCGTTTGTTGCCATGATGACCAATGGCCATGTCGGCATCTTCACTCGCGCCCGCGTTGTCGGGGGCGGCGGCAAGAAGGTCGGCCGCCTGAAGATCCGCGAGTTGTATGGCCCGAGCATCCCGAGCGCCATGGTCGAGGATCATGTCGAGGAGACCTTCGCCGCCGTCGTGGCCGACCGCCTGCCGCGCGCCCTGTCGCGCGAGATCGACCGCGAACTCTACATGGCCGACCGCGCCGCCCAGAAACAGGGCCTGGCTGCTGCCCATGCGCGGGCCGCCGCGCGCAACCGCCGCCCTTAGCCGGGCCGGGGGCCGCCCAGGGGGTATAGGGGCGCCCGGGGGGCCCCACCCCTTCAGGTACTCCCGGGCCGGGTCGGCAGGTGCGGGGGTGCGACTGCGGGTTTTCGGTGCTTCCAGGCCCCGAATTTCGGTTGACAAAACTGTACACTCGAAACCTAAGCATCGGCCAAATCATTGATTTTGTGGGCAAAAAAGTGTCCACCGCAGGTGTACACCGGTGAACAGTGAACAGTTGGGTGTACACCCCAGGTGAACAGCGGTGACCGGACAGCCGAGGGCGCCCCTTGAAGGGATGATCCCGATCCATGGCCCGACAGCGACAAGGCGCCAGCGTGCGCGAATACGCCGACGCCGCCGGCGTCAGCGCGGCCATGGTCGGCAAGGACAAGAAGGCCGGGCGGCTGGTCCTGCATCCCGACGGGTCGATCGACGTCGAGGCGTCGCTGGCCCGGCGCGGCGCAACGGTCAATCCGGCCTACGAGGCAGGCGCCGCGGCCAGTCCCGGCTCGGGCTTTGCCGGCAAGCAGCGACGGGGGCAGGCGGCGCCTCCGGATCATCCGCCGGCAGCGGTCGTCGAGGCGGTCGGCGACGCGCTCGACCCGGACGCGGTCAGACTGCCGACGATTGCCGGTGGTGAGGATGCCGCCACCGCCTATCTGCGGGCCAAGACGGCGACCGAACTGTTCAAGGCCAAGAAGGCCCAGCTCGACTATGACCAGACCTGCGGCACGCTGGTGAGCCGCGCGGCGGCGGAGAAGCTGTTGTTCTCCGTCCTGCGCCAGCACCGCGATGCCCTGGTCAATCTGCCCGCGCGCATTGCCGGGCCGCTGGCCGCCGAGCTGGGCGTGGCCGAAGGCCCGCTGGTGGTCGCCCTGGAACGGGTCCTCCACGATCATCTGGAATCGCTGGCCGATGCTGAATTTGACATGGGATAGCGGGACCGACCCGGCGCTGGCGGATGTCGACTCGCTGCTGAAGGCGGCGGTCCGGGGCGTGCGCCCGGAACCGCGTGTGACGGTGACCGAATGGGCCGAGCAGTATCGCCGGCTGTCCAGCCGGGCGAGCGCCGAGCCGGGCCGCTGGGATACCGGGCGCACGCCGTATCTGCGCGAGATCATGGATCAACTGTCGACCACCAGCCCGGTGCAGCGGATCATCCTGATGAAATCGTCCCAGGTCGGCGGCACCGAGGCCGGGAACAACTGGATCGGCTATGTCGTCCACCGCGCGCCCGGGCCGATGATGGCCGTGTCGCCCACCGTCCAGATGGCCAAGCGCAACGGCCGCCAACGAATCAAGCCGCTGATCGAGGAAACGCCGGTGCTGTCGGAGCTGATCCGCCCGCCACGGGAGCGCGACAGCGGCAATACCGAACTGTCCAAGGAATTCCCCGGCGGGGTGCTGGTGCTGACGGGCGCGAATTCGGCCTCGGCGCTGCGCTCGATGCCGGCGCGCTATCTGATGCTCGACGAGGTCGACGCCTATCCGGGCGACGTCGACGACGAGGGCGACCCGGTCCAGATCGCCGAGGTCCGCACCAAGACGTACCGGGCCCGGCGTAAGGTGTTCCTGGTGTCGTCGCCGACAATCACCGGGGCGTCGAAGATCGAGAGCGAATACGAGGCTTCGGACCAGCGGCGCTACTTCGTGCCGTGCCCCGACTGCGGCCATTGCCAGCATCTGGTGTTCGCGCAGCTGCGCTGGGATCCGGGTCGACCGGAGACGGCGGCTTATGCCTGCGCGGACTGCGGCACGCTGATCCCGGAACGCCACAAGACGGCGATGCTGGCTGACGGCGTCTGGCGGGCGACGGCGGAATGCAACGATCCGGCGACGGCCGGCTATCACATCAATGCGCTCTACAGCCCCGCCGGCTGGGAAAGCTGGGCCGATCTGGCGCGCAAATGGGAAGCCGCGACCACCGACGAGGGCCGCAAGGTATTCTTCAACACCGCGCTCGGCCTGACCTTCCAGGTCAAGGGCGAAGCCCCGGAATGGGAACGGCTCTATGATCGCCGGGAAGAGTGGGCGGCGGCCGTACCGGCGGGCGTCCTGGTCATCACGATCGGGGTCGACGTCCAGGGCGACCGGCTGGAACTCTCGGTCTGGGGCTGGGGGCGGGGGCTGGAGTCCTGGTGGCTCGACCATCACGTCATCGATCACGGCCCGCACACGCCGGAGGCCTGGGACGCGCTGACCGCGTATCTGGATCGCAACTGGGTGACGGCCGACGGTGCGCCGTTGAAAGCCGCCATGACCGCCATCGACAGTGGCGAGTTCACCAATGCCGTCTACGCCTATGTGCGCCGGCGGCGGTCGGGCAAGATCATCGCCGTCAAGGGGATCGACAGTTTCAGCCAGGTCGTGCCGGTCTGGGGGCCGACCTATGTCGACGTGACCGAAGCCGGGGTCAAGCGCCGCCGGGGCGTCCGGCTGTGGAAGGTCGCCTCCAGCGCGTTCAAGGTCGAGACCTATGACTGGCTGCGCCTGGCGCGGCCGACAGAGGAGGAACGCGCCGAGGGCGTCGTCGATCCGCCGGGCACGGTGCATGTCCCCCGGCATATCGGCGCCGAACCACTCAAGCAGCTGGTGGCCGAGGAACTGGTCCGCACCAAGGGGCGCCACGGCAAGCTGCAATGGCAGAAGCGCCGCGACCGAAACGAGACACTGGACTGCCGGGTCTATGCCCGGGCGGCGGCGGCGATCCTGGGTGCCGATCGATGGCAGGAGCGGATCTGGGCGCGGCTGGAAAGCCAGATCCGGGATGCCGCCGGCGAATGCGAACCGCTGCCGCCCGGCGCGGCCATCGCGGATCCGGCACCGGACGCGGGCGAGACGTCGACGCCGGACGGCAACGCGGCGCCGACCCCCAAACGCAAAGCCGGGCTGATCAAGCCCGTGCGCCCGCCATCAACGGCCGGGCAGGCTGTTTACAGCACCTATTGACCACCTTTCCTGACGAGGCATCCATGGAATCGCTGGACGAGCTGAAAGCGCGGCGCGCCCGCCTGGCCGGAATCCGTTACGGCGGGGCGTCCCGGGTCAAGCACGGCAACAAGGACACCCAGTTCCGGTCCGACGAGGACCTCGCCCGGGCCATCCGCGACCTCGATGATCGTATCGCCCGCACCGAGGGCCGGGGCCGGCCGCGATTCGACCGCGCGGTCTATATCGGGAAGGGGCTGTAGATGGCCGGTCACACCCCCGGATTCGAGGCGGCCGGCGCAAGCCAGCGCCTGCGCGCCTTCCAGCCCAGCCGCGCGCATGTCAACGAGATGATCGCCGCGACCGGGGCGACCGTCCTGGCGCGGGCGCGCTGGCTGGTCCGCAACAACGGCTATGCCGCCAATGCCGCCGATGCCTGGGCGGCCCATGCGGTCGGCGAGGGGATCAAGCCCAACCCGGAGGCCAAGGGCCGCAAGCGCGAGCAGCTGCTGGAACTGTGGCGCTACTGGACCGACGAGGCCGACGCGGACGGCCGGACCGACTTCTACGGGCTGCAGCGTCAGGTGGCGCACGAGGTGTTCGTGGCCGGCGAAGTGTTCCTGCGCTTCATCCCGCGTCCGGCGCCGGACTTGCTGGCGGTGCCGCTGCAGATCCAGCTGGTTCCTTCCGAAATGGTCCCGCTCGACAGGTCGGAGGATCTGCCGGGCGGCAATGCGGTGCGCAATGGTGTGGAGTTCGACGGCCAGGGCCGGCGGGTCGCCTATCACGTCCATCGTCATCATCCCGGGCGCGGGGGCGGTGCCTTCGGTGCGGCAAGTGCGGCCGAGACGGCGCGCGTGCCGGCGGAAGAGATGATACATGTCTTCGATGCCGACGAGGTCGGCCAGCTCCGCGGCGTCAGCCGTCTGGCGCCGGCGGTGGTCAAGCTGTTCACGCTCGATGCCTATGACGATGCCGAACTCGACCGCAAGAAGATGGCGGCCATGTTCACCGCCTTCGTGCAACGGGCGGCCAATGACGAGCAGCCCGAGGAACGCTCGGTACCGGACTCGGCCAATTCGGGCGCCGCGCCGGCGCCGATGCCGCTCCTGCCGCTGACGCCGGGCCTGATCCAGCGGCTGGGTGAGGGCGAAGAGGTCACCTTCAGCCAGCCGGCCGAAAGCGGGTCGAGCTTCGAACCGTTCCAGTACCGCACGCTGGCGCAGATCGCGGCGGCGGTACGCATGCCCTACGCCTATGTGTCGGGCGATATGCTGAAGGCGAACTACTCCAACAGCCGGACGTCGCTGATCGACTTCCGCCGCCGGATGCAGTCGTTCCAGTTCTCGGTGCTGGTCCACCAGCTCTGTCGGCCGATCTGGCATCGCTGGCTGGCTACCGGAGATCTGTCCGGGGCGCTGACCCTGCCGGCCGGGCGCATGGCGCGCCGTCGGCTGCGCTATGCCGAATGGCTGCCGCCGCGCTGGGACTGGATCGACCCCGGCCGCGACAGTGCCGCTGAAATCCAGCAGATCCGCGCCGGTCTCAAGTCCCGGACCCAGGCGATCGCCGAGCGCGGCTACGACCCCGGCCAGATCGATGCCGAGATCGCCGAGGACTATGCCCGGGCCGACGCGCTGGGGCTGGTGCTCGACACCGATGGCCGGAAGGTGAGCCAGGCCGGCCTCGCCCAGCCGCAACTCCCGGCTCCCGATCCCGATGCCGCCCCCGATTCCGACACCAAGGACGACGCCCCATGACCGCACGCAGCTGGTTCACGATGACAGCCACCGCCGCCGGCGCGGCGGAGATCTGGATCCTGGACGAGATCGGGGCCTTCGGCGTCTCGGCCGCCGGCTTCGCCCGCGACCTGGCCGCGCTGGGCGAGGTGGACGCGATCACGCTGCGCGTCACCAGCCCGGGCGGGGCGGTGTTCGACGCGATCGCCATCCACAACATCCTGCGCCGTCACCCGGCCACGGTCACCGCCCGGATCGAAGGCGTGGCCGCCTCGGCCGCCTCGCTGATTGTCATGGCCGCCGACCGGATCGAGATGCCGGGTAACGCGCTGATGATGATCCACGACCCGGCCGGCTCCGTCGCCGGCGGGCCGGAACAGATGCGCCAGATGGCCGAAGGCCTGTCCCGCATCCGCGACGGCGTGGTCGCGGTCTATGCCGAGCGCAGTGGCCAGACGCCGGAGTCGGTGCGGTCGCTGATGGCCGCCGAAACCTGGATGACGGCCGAAGAGGCCGTGGCCGCCGGGTTCGCCGATGCCGTGCTCGACCCGGTCACCGTCACCGCCCGGTTCGAGGCCGGCCGCTACTTCGCCGACCCGCCCCGGGATCTGGCGCTCTGCCTGTCCCCTTCCCACCAGCCCGAAAGGATTCCCATGCCCGATCCCAGTCCCCAACCGAACGCTGATCCCGCTATGACCGCCGATCCCGCAGCCAGTCCCGCTCCGGTGCCCGCCGCCCCGGCCGAGGCGCCCGCCGTCCCGCCCGGCATCGTCGGCGCCCGCGCCGCCGCAACGACGCAGCCCAGTGCTCCGGCAGGCGACACCGCCGCCATCCGCCGTCAGGCGGCCGCGGTCATGCGTGTGGCCGAACAGGCGCGGATGTTGAACGTCACCGTCGATGCCATGGCGGCGATCGAGCAGGGCGTCGATCCCGGCGCCCTGCGCCAGGCGGTGCTGGACGCCGCCGCCAATGCCGCGGCCGCCGCGCCGGCGATCGTCACCGCCCGGCCGGTGGATGCCCCGAACCAGCCCGCGCCGGGGCAGGGCTGGGACGCGGCCATGTCGGGTGTGGCCGGTAAGTCGGAGGCTGGCTGATGGTCATGCTCGATACCCCCCTTTCCGAAGGCCCGCGCCCGCTGGCCTTCCTGGTGTCCGAGGCCTCGGGCCGCCGCTCGCGCGCCGTGGTCACGGTCGAGGAAGGCTTCGATCTGGAGCCCGGCACCGTGTTCGGCATCAGGACGGTGACCGGCCGGGCGGTCCCGGTCGATCCGGCGGCCGAGGACGGCTCGCAGGATCCGGCCGGGGTGCTGGCCTATGCCGCCCGGGCGGCGCGCCACGCCGTCAAGGTCACGGCCATCACCCGCGACGCCGAACTGGCCGCCCACGCCCTGATCTGGCCCGACGCGGTGTCGGCCGAAGACAGGGACGCCATGACCGATACCCTGGCCGCGCGCGGCCTGATCCTGCGCTGAGCCCTTTCCCGACCAAGGAATCCGAACAGATGGATATCTTCCAGCACGAGGCTTTCTCCCAGGCCTCGTTGACCCATGCCGCCTCGAAGATCCCGTTCCGGCCGCGATTGCTCGGCCAGATGGGGCTCTTCCAGCACAAGCACAGCTTTACTACCGTGCTGAAGGTCGAGCGCCGCGACGGCGTGTTGCGCCTGGTGCCGACCTCGCCGCGCGGGGCGCCGCACCAGCACTCCCCGGGCGGCAAGCGCGAGATCCAGTTCTTCGAACCACCCCGGCTCCAGGACGGCTTTACCCTTTATGCCGACGAGCTTCAGAATATCCGCCAGTTCGCGTCGAACGAGCTGGCCGACGTCCAGCGCGAGTTCGCCGAGCGCAAGCTTCAGCCCCGCGACAATCTGGAACTGACCATGGAGCATCACCGCGTCGGGGCGGTGCAGGGGATCGTCCTCGACGCCGATGGCGAGACGGTGCTGATCGACTGGTTCGAGGCCTGGGGCATCGAGCGGCCCGAGGCGATCGTCCTCGACCTCGACACGGCCGAAGCCAAGGTGCGCCTGCAATGCATGGATATCCGCCGGCGCATGGCGCGGGCGGCCAAAGGGCTGTTCGGCGAGGATGTGCGCATCGTCGCACTGACGGGCGACAGCTTCTTCGACAAGTTGATCAGCCACCCGGAGGTCGAGCGCACCTATCTGAACCACTCGGCGGCGGCCGAGCTGCGCGAGGGCAAGGCCTATGACCGGTTTACCTACGGCAATATCGAGTTCGTGAACTATCGCGGCACCGACGACCAGTCGACGGTGGCGATCCCCACCGACGAGGCGCGGTTCTTCCCTGTCGGTGTGCCCGATCTGTTCCAGGTCGGCTTCGCGCCCGGCGAATCCTATGACGCCGTAAACCGTAAGGCCCAGGAACTCTATGCCCGGGTCATCCTCGACCGCGACCGGGATGAATGGTCCCAGTACGAGCTGACCAGCTATCCGCTGCATATCTGCACCCGCCCGGAGGTGCTGTTGACCGGCAAGGTATCGGCATGAGCTGGGCCGATCATGTCGCCATGGCGAATGACGTCTGCGAGGCGGCCTTCGGCCGGGAGGTGACCTACCGCCCGGCCGGGGCCGAGCCGGGCGATCCGCCGCTGACGGTCGTTGCGATATTCGACAACGAGCCGGGTCACCTGACCGCCGCCGGCACGGTGCCAATCAGCACGGCGGAACCGACGCTGGCCGTGCGGGTCTCGACGCTCGGCCGGGAGCCGGTGCGGGGTGACCGCGTGACGGTGGACGGCCAGCAGTACAAGGCCATCGACGTGCAGCCCGACAGCGCCGGCGATGGACGGACACTGCGGCTGCACCGGGACGCGGATGGCGTCGGCGCCGGCGCCGGCAGCGGGGGAGGCCCCCATGCGCGCCGCCCGTGAGGCGATCCGCAGTGCGGTGCGCGACCGGCTGGTGGGGGACAGCGAGGGCGGTGCCTATGCCACCCGGGCGGAAGGGCGTGTCTGGGCCAGCCACACCGTCGCCGCGCATCCCGGCGACTTCCCGATCATCCTGGTCTACACCCGCGAGGAGACGCGCGAACGCGAGGCCTGGCCCGGCGGTCCCGATCGGCGGCGTCTGTCGCTGGCGGTGGAGATCTATACCGCCGGCCCCCGGGCTGACGATCACGCCGACTGGATCGCCGAGGAAGCCGAGACCGCGCTGGTCCGGGATCCGACGCTGGGTGGTCTGGCCGAATCGCTGGACTACCGCTCAAGCGAGACCGAACTCGGCATCCACGGCCAGGGCGAGCCCGGCGAAATGCCGTTCCTGGTCATGACCCAGATGTGGGACATCGTCTATCGCACGGCCGACCGGCGCGTTCCCGACACCGCGCCGGTCCTGAGCGAAGCAATGACCACGGACGCCATCACCGCCCTGGTCCGGGAGCGGCTGCCGGCCGATCCCGATATGGGCCGTGTCGCCGCCAGACGTCTGGAAGCGGTCGAGGCCTATGTTGCCGATGCCCCGGATCCGGCCAGCGACGGCGACAGCTTCGATCCGACCGCCCACGACCCCGATGCCGCAACCCCTTTTGTCGTTGTCCGGCAAAGCTGGATCACGGTGCATCCGGCCTGGCCGGTGGGGGCCGATCCGGCACAGCGGCCCGACACCGTCTATCTCGGCCACGCCCCGGAAATCGGCCCGGCGCACGAGCCGGACTACGAAGCCCTGATTCGCAACGGATAAGCCCATGGCCGAACGCCCGACCCTCGATCGCGACCTGTCTGAGGCCGAACGCCGGATCGCCGGGCTGGTCCAGTACGCCGTGGTGACCGAGGCCAGCTACGACCCGCCGCGCCTGCGCGTCTCGACCGGGCCGGTCACCAGCAACTGGATCCCCTTCGCCACGGCGCGCGCCGGGCAGGACCGGACTTGGCACCCGCCGGAGGTGGGGGAACAGGTGGTAGTGATCTGTCCCGGTGGCGATCTCAATCAGGGCTGCGTGGTCGGCTCGCTCTACCGCGCCGCCCATCCGCCCCCGGCCGACAGTGCCGATATCCACCGTACCGAATATGCCGACGGCACCGTCGTCGAGCATGACCGCGCCCAGGGCCTGACCCGCATCGCCGCCAAGGGGCGGGTCAGGGTTGAAGCCGAGGGGGACATAACGCTACGCTCGAAAGGGGCGATCGCGATCCGGGCCGAGGGGCCGATCACGATCAATGGGGCGACGGTGGATATTAATTAATTTACGGTGATACTAATTTTACTTGTGTCAATAATTCTCGCCTAGAGGATGAAATGAGCAAGAACATAGATGAATTCTGTCGTGATCATAATATGTCGAAACAACGATATGGGTATTGCGTTTACTCTATCCATTCTGATGATGGAAAAAATTACGTTGGATCAACGACTAATCTGTATGACAGAATACGTAAGCACTATTATGAGCTTATAAATAATAAGCATCACTCTGTCAAACTACAGTCGGAATTCAATAAAAATAGCTCTGGATTGTCAGTTTCAATTCTTGAAGAATTAACAAATGATTCAGATATAAAAACGTTGCGAAATAAAGAGCAATTTTGGATCGACAAACTTAATAGTTTTCTAGAAGGGTACAACTCTAAAAGCCGCGCCGAGGGACCCGAAGTCGGATTACTGACCTACGCGCTCAATCTAAAAAGAAGTCGTCAAGAAGAATTCATCGACGTATATATGACGAAAGTAAATTATGAATTGAGCGCCACAAAAGAGGATATTGAAAATCATAATACAGAATTTCAGGAAACGATTCATAATCGGGGTAAATACGGATTGTTTCTGTTTCTAATGTTTGGAGTGGGATTTCATTTTGAAATTTATATTATCATGGTGATTGCGTTCATCGGATCTATATTTATTATTTTTCCACTACCAAAATCTTTAAATAGCGTTTCGAGAGAGAGAGTGAAAAGAGAGGAAAATAGAGAATTAGAGAACGCAAAGTTGTTTGCATTAGATAGCCTCGCAAAAATAATGTCTTACGAAAAGATGATTGATTTCAACAGAGCGAAAGATTTAATTGAAGATTGTGAACAGATGTATATGGAACGCGAACAAAAAGCAGAGTTTTATAGAATGAAAAGTAATTCTAGAAGAAGATTAAAAAAATACTTTTAACCTACTATAATATTTTGCCTACTATTATATGGATAATAGTATTAATAAATTGAAATCACGATCCGTTCGTAGGATGAAATATTACAAAGACCGATTCTCGGAAGATACTGATTGAGTGCCGATTTTTTGTATCAAACACGTTGGTCTCTCGCTGCTGATCCTACGAGTCAATTCTATGCCCCCAGCCACCCGCCTCGGCGATCTCTGCACCGGCCATGACTGCTGGCCGTCCCGGCCGTCGGTCGCGGGTAGTGGCGATGTCCGGATCGAGAGGAAGGCCGCGCATCGCGTTGGTGACGCCTGGGACGTGCATTGCTGCGTCGACCGGTCGAGCGATTGCCATGCCGGGGTTCTGGCGGCCGGGTCCGGCACCGTGCGGATCAACGGCCGCCCGGCCGGTCGGATCGGCGACCCTGTGAGTTGCGGCTCGGCGGTCGCGACCGGCGCCGCCACGGTGCGCATCGGCGGATAAACCGAGGGTTTCCCATGCAAGGCATGAACGCCATCACCGGCCAGCCTGTGGCCGGAACGGATCATCTCGCCCAGTCGATCCGCGACATCCTGACCACGCGGGTCGGCACGCGGGTGATGAGGCGGGCGTACGGCTCGGACCTGCCGCGTCTGGTCGACGCCCCGCTGACGCCGGCGACCGTCGTCGATTTCTATGCCGCCACCGCCAGGGCCCTGCGCCGGTGGGAGCCACGCCTGCGCCTGACCCGGGTCCAGGCGGTCGCCGGATCGCGTCCCGGCCAGGTGGTGTTGAGCCTGTCCGGCCGGGTGGTCGCCGACAATCAATCCGTTTCCCTGACCGTGGAGCTGTCGCCATGACCGACCTCGATATCCCGCCGGTGCGCGCCTATGCCGGGGTCGATCTGGCTTCGTTCACGCCGCCGCCGATCGTCGACGAGGGCGATTTCGAGGCGATTTATGCCGAGATGCGCGCCGAGTTCGTCCGGCGCTATCCTGATTACTCGGCCATGGTCGAGTCCGATCCGGTCTCGGCGTTGTTGCAGGCCAATGCCTGGCGCGAGCTGCTCTTGCGCCAGCGTATCAACGAGGCCTCGCGCGCCACCCTGCTGGCCAGCGCCCGGAGTGAGGATCTCGACCGCAAGGCCTGGGACCTGTCGCAGACCAAACGGCTGTTGATCGAGCCCGGCGATCCCGACGCCCTGCCGCCGGTCGAACCGGTCTGGGAAGAGGACGACGCCCTGCGCGAACGGGCCCAGCTGGCGCTCTACCGGCTGAGCGTGGCCGGGCCGGACAACGCCTATATCTCCGCCGCCCGCGATGCGCATCCGGCGATCAAGTCGGCCTCGGTCGCCAGTCCGGAACCGGGCCGGGTGATCGTCACCGTGCTGACCCGCGAGGGCCGGGGCGTGCCGGGACCGGAAGTATTGGCGGCGGTGGAAGCGGCGCTGTCCGCCCGCGACGTCCGGCCGCTGACCGACCGGGTCGAGGTGCGCGCCGCCGCGATCATCGCGTACCGGGTCGAGGCGCGCTTGCGGGTCTATGACGGCCCCGACGCCGAGGTGGTGCGCGCCGAGGCCGAAAAGCGCCTGCGGGCTTACGTCGCCGCCCGTCACCGGCTGGGCGATCCGGTCGCCCGGTCGGGCCTCTTTGCCGCGCTGTCGCCGTCGGGGGTTCAGCTGGTCACGCTCGACAGCCCGGCCGATCACATCCTGCCCACGGCGCATGAGGCGGCGTGGTGCGAAGCCGTCACCATCACTCTGGAGGATTGACCCCATGGCCCTGACACCCCTTGGCACCGACACCGCCGTTGCCGCGCTGGCGGCGGCCGCGACCTCCCTGTCGCTGCACGGCGACGATCCCGGCGCCGACGGCGCCCAGGAGATCGACGGCGGCGACTATGCCCGCCGCCCGGTGACCTGGAGCGCGCCGGAGAACGGCGCGGTTGCCGCCACCGGCACGATCGGCTTCGAGGTGCCGGCCGGTGCTGTCGTCTCCCATATCGGCCTGTGGTCGGAGACCGGCGGCTTTCTGGCGAAGATCAGCGTGCCGGAAGAGATGTTCGGCTCGGCCGGCGAATACCGCGTGACCGAACTGACGCTGACCGTCGGCGACTGCCCCGTATCCGGTGACGGGGGTGGCGCATGACCGCGCTGGTCTTTCCCGGTGAGCCCGACGCCGAGGGCTGGGCGCCGGTGGTCGCCGCCCATCACCGCCCGGACGACCTGGCGCCCGAGCGCCGGGCGCAGGGCATCGAAGTCGACACCTGGGATCCGCCCGCCGACACCGAATTCCGCACCCATACCGCTTTCGTGCAGGTCGAGACCGGTGTCGTCGAGTATCGCCCGGTCGCCCGGCCGGTCGATCCGCGCCGCGTTCGCGCGCTGTTCACCCATGCCGAGCGCCGGGCGATCAAGCTTGCCGACGGTCTGGACGTGGCCGGGGCCGCCGATCTCGCCATCCTCTGGGAAGACGTTTTCGACCGCGAGACCGTCACCCTCGACGATCCGGCGGTGGCCGACCTGCTCGACTGGCTGGTCGCCCGCGATCTGCTGACCGCCGAACGCCGGGACGCCATCGCCTCCGGCCAGCCGCCTGCCTGATCTGCTGCCCCGCTCCCTTCCATAGGCCCTCATGACCGAACCCGCGCCCTATCTTGTCGGCAGCGATCAGCTGACCGACGGGACCGGTCTGCGCGGATTCGCGGCCGACGGCACCCCGCTCTGGGCGCGGGAGGTCCGGGCGACGGCGCTGGCCCGCCATCGCGACGGCTGGCTGGTCGCCGGTGGTGCGAGCCGTGTCCGTCGTCTCGACCCCGACGGGACCGAGATCTGGTCGGCGGAGGCCGGCGGCACCCTGCGCGCCGTCGCCGTCAACCTGGCCGGAACCGTGGTCGCCGCCACCGCCGGCGGTGTGGCCGCCTTCGACGCCGATGGCGCGCCGCTATGGACGATAGAGAGTAATTCGGACGTCTGGGGCGTTGCCATCGACCGCGACGGCGGCATTGCGCTGGCCAGGGTCGATGGCCGGGTCGAGCGCCGCGACGCCGGCGGTGCCCTGATCTGGGCGGTCGAGCGGGGCGCCGCCGCGATCGCGGTCGCGCTGACCTCAGCCGGCGGGGTCATCGCCACCGGCAGCGCCGACGGCGATGGCCGGCATCTGACGGCTTATGACGCCGATGGCGCCCCGCGCTGGTCGGCATCGTTCGGCTCGGCCCCCTATATCTGGGCCGTCGCGGTCGATGATCGCGGCCATGTCACGGTCGGCGGCGCCCCCGATGCCGGCATCGTCGCCCGTCAGTACACCGGCGACGGCGAGGTCGTCTGGTCGAGCACTGCAGGCGACCCGGGCCAGATCCGCGCCCTGTCGGTGACGCCGGACGGGACCGTGCTGACCGCCGGCGCCTGGGGCATTGGCCCCAAAGCGGCGCTGCTCGACGCCGGTACCGGCGCCGTGATCTGGACCGATGACAGCTTCGACCGCGCCGCCTCGACGGCGGCCGCACCGGGCGTGCGCGGCGGTGGACACTGGCGCCACGAGGCCGAACGGGCGGCGCACGCCCGGGCTGCGGCGACGCTTGCGGCCGTCGCCCGCAAGCGAACCGGCGGTGGCGGCGGGATCGTCTCGACGGCCAGGGTTACTCCGATGGTCGCGCGCCGATCGGGGGAGGCGGCGGCCCTGACGGTGGGGGTGATCGGGGCCGCCGCAGCCGCGAGAACAGCCCGCGTCGTCGGCAACGTGCGGGCCGCCGTAGATCTTCCAGCGGCTGCCTTCAGATTGATCCGGACACCGGCAACGATCAAGACGGACGTAACCGTCGGAGCCGCCGGCGTGGCGATCACGGACGCGCCGGCCGAGCCGCAGATTGTAACCGCCGACGTCACCGTCACGGCAGGGGCAACCCTCGATGTCTCAGCCGGCCGGATCGCCGGTGGTGGGGCGGGATCGCGGGTCGACGTTTCCTTGGCCAGCACCGGCCACAAGCGGGCCGACCGCACCGGGGCGACCGCTTTCACATTCGGGATCGCCGGGCACGGTCGACCGTACCGGCGGGGCGCCGCCGGAACTGTTGCCGGTGGCACCGGGCGCGCCGCGACAACCGGCCTTAGGGTCACCGTTGCCTCAACACGGGCAATCGGCAGCGGCAATGCCACCACGACCGCCGCCCACTACGGCCGGGCCCGATCGCGCATCGGCAACCGGGGCCGGGCGGCGATCGCAACCGCCAAGCCGCGCCCGACGCTGCTGCCGTCGAGCGCCACCAACGAAATGCGCGCGCTCGAGGCCGTGACCGTTCGCACCACCGATCTGCCGGCACTGCACCGACACAACGCCGATCCCGAGCGGGTCCGCTCGCAGTTGCTGCCCTGGCAGGCCTGGGAGCGCGCCGTCGATATCTGGGACACGACCTGGCCCGACGCCACCAAGCGCGCGGTCTCGGGCCGCGCCATCGCCACCCACCGCATCCGGGGCACCCCGGCGGCGGTGGAATCGGCACTCGCCAGCCTCGGCGTCGACGACTCGGTACTGACCGAATGGTTCGAGGAAGACCCTGCCGGGCCGCCCTACACCTTTCGCGCCACCGTCACCCGCGCCGGCGGTATCGAGCGCGGGCTGACCCGCAATCTCGGCCGCGCCGTCGCCGCCTCCAAGAACACCCGCAGCCACATGACCCGGCTGACCCTGGTCGTGCCCATGGCCGCGACGCCGTTTCATGCCGCCCCGGCCGCACTCGCCGGTCAGGCGGTCACCGTCGCCCCGATCTGGGATCCGCCCGGACCGATCGCCGGCACCGCCGCCGGGGCGGGTGCGGTCCACACCGTCACGGCCGTCACCGTGCCCGCTCACCATGAGGCCCCCCACAACGAGGATACTTATGCCTGACCAGGACTATTACACCATCCTGACCGATGCCGGCCGGGCCGAGCTGGCCGCCGCCATGGCCGACGATAGCCCGCTGGGCATTGCCGAGGCGGCGCTGGGCGATGGCGGCGGGACGAGCTATGACCCGACGCCGGACCAGACGGCACTGGTCGGCGAATGGCATCGCCGGCCGGTCAACCGGATCACCGTCGATCCCGCCAACCCGCATTGGGTGGTGGTCGAGGTGGTGGTGCCGATGTCGGTCGGCGGGCATTACGTGCGCGAGGTCGGGCTGATCGACAGCGACGGCGCCCTGATCGCGATCGCCAAGTTCCCGCCGACCTACAAGCCGACGCTGATCGCCGGTACCGGCTCCGACCTGATCATCCGGGTGATCCTGGAGGTGGTCAACGCGGATTCGGTCGAACTGCTGATCGACCCGACAGTGGTCACGGCCAGTCGCGCCTATGTCGACCAGACGGTCGGGGCGATGGCCGGTGATCTGACGCAGGCGATCGGGACGTTGGCCGATGATCTCGATGACGCCGCCTGGCGGCCGGTCATCGACGCGATCGACAAAGCGGACCCGTCCACCGCCGGCCTGCCCACGGCCGCCGCCGTGATCGCCGCCGTCAACGACGCGCTTGCCGCCGGCCTGCGGCCGCGCCGGGTGACCATCCTCGATAATCCGGGCGATCACAGCTATCGCAAGCCCGTCTGGCTGCGCGAAGTCTGGGCGATCGGTACGGCCGCCGGCGGCGGGGGCGGCGGCACTGAAGCCGGGGCGGGCGGCGAAGCGGTCGGCTCCGGCGGCGGCGCCGGCGGCACCTTTCTCCGGCGCCGGCCGGCAACGGCCCTGAACACGGCCGAGAATATCCGGGTCGGCTGGGGCGGACCCGGCGGATACGGCCACGATCAGGGCGGTCATGGCGGGGCGACGTCGTTTGGCGCCCACGCCACGGCGACCGGCGGGCGCGGCGGTGGCGGGTCCGTCAACCGTGATAGCGGGACGGGGCGCGGCAGTGGCGGGCTCGGTGGCAGCGCCCATGGCGGCGACCTCAATCTCGGCGGTCAGGCAGGCGGATCGGCACCGGTGATCCGGGGGCGCGGCGTTCCCAGCGGCTTCGGCGGCGCCGGCTTCTGGGGTGGTGGCGGTATCAGCCGGATGAACAGCTATGTCGTGATCGACGGCACTGACGGCACCGCGCCCGGGAGCGGTGGCGGCGGGGCAAGCACGAACTACAAGAACGCCCATGGCCGGGGCGGTCGCGGCGCCCACGGGCTGATGATGCTGATCGAACTGGAGGCTTTGGCATGAAAGCACTGATCCATAACGGCCGGATCGAACAGATCGAAGGCGAAGCGTTCCCGGTGGCGGCCCCGCTTCACTGGGTCGACGCGCCCGAGGCGGCCGAGGTCGGCTGGCACCATGACGGCACGGTCTTCGCCCCGCCCCCAACTGATGCCGGAACCGTCACTTGGCCCGCGATCCGCCGCGAGCGCGACGACCGCCTGATCGCCAGCGACTGGACCCAATTGCCCGACGCCGATCTGAGCGACGCGGAACGAGAGGCCTGGCGCGGCTATCGCAAGGCCCTGCGCGACATCACCGACGCCTTCAACGACCCGGCGGCGGTTGTCTGGCCGGATCCGCCTTCGGTGACTGACGGCTAAACGATATCGTCGAGATCGACCTTCAAGGCCCCGGCGATGGCTTCCATCATCGACTGGCTGCCGTCTTTCTGGCCCGACTCAATTGCCGACAGGTCAGCCGCGTCGACACCGGCGGCGGCCGCCAGGGCCTCAAGCGTCATACGGCGATGCTCCCGCCACACCCGCACCGGGTTCTCACCGGCGTTCACCCGTCGTGAAACCGCAGCCGGCGTCAACTGATCGACGCTCCGGCGAATGGCTTCGGCGAGCGACAGTTCGCGGTCATCAGGCACTTGTTCGTCTCCGTGGGTCCATCACTCGTGCGCCTTCCTAACACCACCCGCCAGCGAGCGGGTTTTTTTTGCTCAACCACAGGAGATCGTATGCCTAATTCCTTTCTTCACGGCGTCGAGGTCGTCGAGATCGACCACGGCCCACGCCCGATCCGCACGGTGCGCTCGAGCGTCATCGGCGTTGTCGGCACCGCGCCCGACGCCGATGCGCAAGTCTTTCCCCTCGACACGCCGGTGCTCGTCGCCGGCAGTCGCCGCGAGGCGGCCGGACTGGGCGAGGCCGGCACGCTGCCCGACGCGCTTGCCTCGATCTTCGACCAGGTCGGCGCGATGGTGGTGGTCATCCGGGTGGCCGAGGGCAGTGACGACAGCGACACCCGCGCCAACGTCATCGGCGGGGTCGACGCCGAGACCGACGCCTATACCGGCGTGCATGCGCTCAAGGCCGCCCAGTCCGGGCTGGGGCTGACGCCGCGCCTGCTGATCGCGCCGGGCTTCACCCATCAGCGCCCGCCCGACCCGGACGATCCCGACCGGCTGCTGGCCAACCCGGTGGTCGCCGCCCTGCAGGCGATCGCGAAGCAGCTGCGCGCCGCCATCATCGCGGACGGCCCGGACACGACCGATGAGGCGGCGATCGGGTATCGCGGCGACTGGGGCAGCGCGCGCGTGTTCCTGGTCGATCCGCATGTCAGGGTCGATCGCGGCGGGATCCGCACGGTCCCGGTCAGCGCCGCCGTGGCCGGGCTGATCGCCCGCATCGACGCCGAGCGCGGCTTCTGGTGGAGCCCATCGAACCAGGAGCTGTTCGGCATCATCGGCACCGCGCGGCCGGTGGACTTCCGGCTCGGCGACCGCAACGCACGCGCCAACTATCTGAACGAGAACGACGTCGCCACCGTCATCCGCGAGAACGGCTATCGGCTGTGGGGCAACCGCACCTGTTCGTCGGATCCGCGCTGGGCGTTCCTCAGCGTCCGGCGCACCGCCGACATGGTCAACGAGTCGGTCCAGCGCGCGCATCTCTGGGCCGTCGATCGCGCCATCTCCCGGACCTACATCGAGGACGTGACCGAAGGCGTGAACGGCTATCTGCGCAGTCTCAAGGCCCGCGGCGCGATCCTGGGCGGCGAGTGCTGGCCCGATCCCGACCTCAACACGCCCGCCAACATCTCCCAGGGCAAGGTCTACTTCAACTTCGACTTCACCGCGCCGTATCCGGCCGAACACATCACGTTCCGGTCGATGATGACCGACGGCTATCTGGAGGAACTGGTCGCATGAAACACCCGCGTGTCCTGAAGGACTTCAATCTCTTCATCGACGGCGAAGGCTATATCGGCCGCGCCGAGGAGGTGACGCTGCCGGTGCTGGAGCTGAACACCGACGAGTATCGCGGCGCCGGCATGGACGCCCCGGTCGATATCGATATCGGCATGAACAAGCTGCGGGTTTCGCTGGGGCTGAAGGATTTCGACGACCGCGTTCACCGGGTGTTCGCCAAGCCGGAATTGCCCATTACCGTGCGCGGCGAGATCCAGGCCCAGGGCGAGCCCAGCCGGGCCGTCCTGGCCCAGATGCGCGGCATGTTCACCAAGGTCGATGCCGGCGCCTGGCAGCCCGGCTCCCCCGGCAAGCTGTCGGGCGAGGGGACGCTGACCTTCTACAAGCTGACCATCGACGGCCGCGAAGCCGCCTATATCGACATCATGAACACGGTCCGCCGCATCGACGGTGTCGACCATCTGGCCGAGCGGCGCGAGATCCTCGGCATCTGAACCACCCCCATTGCTATTCCCCCCTTATCACAACCCGTTGGAGCCTGAGCGATGACCAAAGCCGTCACGGAAATCACCCTGTCCCATCCGCTGGATGACGGGCGCACGAGTTTGCGCCTGCGCCGACCGCGCACCGGCGATCTGCGCCGTATGCAGGAGTACGGCAATCAGGCCGAACAGACCTTCTATCTGGTCGGCCAGCTGGCTGAATTGGGTCCCGAAGAAGTTGATCAGATCGATGTCGAGGACTTCGAGGCCATCGCCCTGGCGATCGAGGGAATGCTGGGAAAGCGCGGCAAACCATCGGGTCGCGCGGCCTCGAAGCGCTGATCGCGGTTGTTGCGGCGGTCTTCCACTGGCCGCTGTCGGAGATCGACCAGCTGACCCCGGCCGAGCTGGTCGCCTGGGCCGACCGGGCGATCGCCTGCCACAAGGCGCTCAGTCCCCGCATGTGAGGCGCATCCATGTCTTCCAGGACCACCGCCACGATCGAGATCGCGGCGCTCGATCGGCTGTCGGCCCCGGTGCGTCGGATGAACGACGCCATCCAGCGGATGACCAGTCCGATCGGGCGGTTGACCCGATCCGTCCGCGCCCTTTCGCGGGAGACCGGGTTTTCCCGGCTGGGTGCCCAGGTCGCCGACGTTCAGCGCCGGCTGATGGGGCTAGGCGCCGGCGTCCAGCAGTCGATCGGCCGGCTGGGGCAGCTATCCGCGATCGCCGGGCTTGGTGGCGGTGGGGCTGCGGCCGCGCTCTTCACCCTGACCAACCGGGTGTCGGAGCAGGGCGATGAACTTATCATCGCCGCCCGGCGCCTCGGCATGGGCACCGATGCCCTGCAACGCCTGCGCTTCGCGGCCGAGGAAACCGGCGTCGGTGTCGCTACATTCGACCGATCCATCGAGCGTCTTGGCCGATCGTCCCAGCAGGCGATCGAGGGCAACGACAATCTGCGCGCGGCTTTTGGCGAACTGGGCGTCCGGGTCCAGGAAGAGCAGGGCAACATCCGCGAGACCGACCAGCTGCTCTACGAGATGGCCGATGCCCTGGCGGCGATCGAGGATCCGACCCGCCGGGCCTATCTCGCCCAGCAGCTGATGGGCCGGTCCGGCCGGGCCATGGTCGACATGATGGCCGACGGGTCGGCGGGGCTGGAAGACCTGGGCCGACAGGCCGAGGAAACCGGCAACATCTTCAGCGATGACGCGCTGGACTCCGCCCAGGCGTATCAGGGAGCATTGGGCGACCTGTCCAACCGGGTCACGGGCCTGCGCAACCGGCTCGGCCTGGAACTGATGCCGGTCATCCAGGATGTCATCGAGCGGCTGGGCGGGTGGCTGGCCGCCAACCAGGATCTGATCCAGTCCCGCATCGAAGCCTGGGTCGGACGCTTCGCCCAGGTCATGGCCGATCTGGCCGATCCGGCCAGCGACATCCGCGTGCGCATCGCTGAACTGACCGACGGTCTGGCCACGGCCTGGGACGCCTTCTCCCGCGTCTCCGAGGTCGTCGGCGGGCCGCTGAACGGGGCATTGCTGGCGCTTGGTGGGTATGTCCTGACCCCGGTGATTGCGGCAACGGTGTCGTTGGCGACCGGGCTGATCGGCCTGGCCGGGGCATTGTCGACCGTCGTGACCGGGTTGGGCGCCATGGCGCTTGCCGCCATCCGGGCCGGGGTCGCGTTCATGATGACCCCGATCGGCTGGATCACCGCCGGCATCGCCGCCGTTGCCGGGGCGGCCTATCTGATCTACCAGCATTGGGAACCGATCAGCGCGTGGTTCGCCGGGATGTGGGCGTGGGTCAAGGAAACGGCCGGCGCCGCCCTGAGCTGGATCACCGACTTCCTGTGGAACTGGAATCCGGGCGTGATCGTGGCCCGGGCGATCAACGGAATCGTCGAGGCGCTGTTCGGCATCGACCTGTTCGAGGTCGGCCGCGACTGGATCGGCCGGCTGGCCGAGGGCATCGCCGAGCGTTGGCAGCGCCTGACCGCCTGGCTGCGCGAAGCGATATCCGGTCTCACCGCCTGGATGCCGGACTGGGTCAAGGAACGCCTCGGCATCGAGGTCACGGCCACGCCGCTGACCGACGACGAGATCGACGCCCGGGCCGCCGAAACCGCGCGGCGGGAGACGAGCGGGCAGGGGCCCGGACCGGGTGCCGGCTACGACGAGGCCTTCGCGCGCGAACGCGACCGTCTGCGCGCCGAGAACGCCCGCTTGCGCGAAGAGGCCGAAGCGGGTCTGGCGGTGCCGGAGCTGCCCACGACCGAGACACCGGCGGCGACCCGCGCCGCCCCGGACCCGTCGCGCTATACCGTCGCGGTGGACGTGCCCGAGATCGCGGCGCCGACTGTCGTCGATCGCGCCACACCGCCCCGGCCGTCGCTGCCGACCCTCGATCCGGCCGACACCGCGCTGCCCGAGATAGACGTGCCGACGGTTGCCGCGCCGGCCACCGAATCTAGCCTGTCGGCGCTGGACGCGGCGGCGCCGACGGCCGGCATCGGGACGACCGGGACCGACCCGGCGGACATGGCGTCGCTGACCGCGCTGTTGGAAGAGGCGACCGGTACCGGAGCGGCGGCGGCTGAGGGGGCCGCCGGCCGCGTGCTCGGCGAACAGACCCGGCCGGTGCAGATCACCATCGCCCCCGGTGCGGTCCAGGTGACGGCCCAGGGGCCCGATCCGGACGACGTGATCCGGCAACTGCGCGAGCGGCTGCCCGACCTGTTCGAGGATGCCGGCGCGGCCGCCCGCGACCGGTTCAACGATTAACCCCGGTTGAACGATCAGAAGGAGACCGTCATGGCCGACATCATGATGGCGCTGGGCGATTTCCGCTTCTCGCTCGACACGGCCGCCTATCAGCGGCTCGACCGTGTGGCCCAGTGGCGCTGGGAACCGCAGGACCGGATCGGCCGTCCGCCGGCGCATCAGTTCCTGGGGCCGGGTGCGGAGACGGTCACGCTGGATGGCGTGATCTATCCGGAGTTCCGGGGCGGGTTCGAGCAACTGGACGCCATGCGCCGCAGCGCGGACGCCGGCGAGCCGCTCGACCTGGTGGACGGCACCGGCCGGGTCTGGGGTCTCTGGTGTCTGACTGAGGTAAAGGAGACCGCCAGCGTCTTCCACGCCGATGGCCGCCCGAAGAAACAGGAGTTCACGCTCCAGCTGGTCAAGTTCGGCGAGGATGCCGCTGGCGGGCAGGGGGCATCGTGACCGCGCCCGTTGACACGGCGACAGTCATCACCACCGAGGGCGCCGTCCTCGACGAGATCGTCTGGCGGCATTACGGCCGCACCGAAGGCGTGGTCGAGCGCGTCATCGCCGCCAACCGCCATCTTGAGTCCTTCGGTCCGATCCTGCCCGCCGGGGTCCGGATCACGTTGCCGCCCTTGCCGCCCGCGCCCGAACGCCGTGTCATCCGCATCTGGGGATAATCATCATGTCCGAAACACCCGAGAACTGGACGCCGGCCTTCCGGCTGGTGGCCGACAATACCGATATCACCGAGTCCATTGCCGACCGGCTGGTGTCGCTTTCGGTCGAGGATCAGGCCGAGGACAAGTCCGACCGGCTGACGCTGGAGATCGACGATCGGCCGGACGGCGAGGGACGGCCGGTGGCGTTGCCGGCGATCGGGACCCGGCTCGATCTCTGGCTCGGCTATCGCGAAACCGGCCTGGCCGAGATCGGTCATTACCGGGTCGACGAGTTGGGCTATGCTGGTCCGCCGGCGCGGCTCGACATCAAGGCGCGGGCCGCCGCCATGGCCGGTCCGATTCGCTCGCGCCAATCCCGGTCCTGGCACCGGGTGACGCTGGGCGACATCGCGCGGCGGGTGGCGGGCGACCATGGCCTCGACCCGCGCGTCGACGCCGCACTCGCCGATCTGCCGGTGCCGCATGCGGACCAGCAGGGCGAATCCGATCTTGCATTCCTCAACCGGATCGCCCGCGGCCACGATGCCGTCGCCCGACCGCATGGCGATTGGCTCATCCTCGCCCCGCGTGGCCGTGCCCGGGCGGCGACGGGCGAGGCGCTCGACGTCCTGACCCTGACACCCGGTGACGTGTCGACTTGGTCCTATACCCACGCCGCGCGGCGCGAATCCGGCGAGGCCGGGCAGGGCGGTGGCATGCGCGCCTGGTGGTGGGACCATGAGGCGGGCGAACGCCGATCGGTGGAACGCGGATCCCCGCCCTTCGAAGAAGTGACCTGGATTCATCACTCCGAGGCCGAGGCCCGCGCTGCCGTCGGAACGGAGACCAACACCCGGGAACGCAACAAGGCGGAACTGTCGCTGACACTGCCCGGGCGCGCCGACGTCGTTGCGGAAGGTCGGCTGCGGCTGGCCGACTGGCGTCCGGAGATCCCGACCGATTGGCGCATCACCCGGGTCACCCATCGGCTGGCCGCCCGTGGCTATTCCCTGCGGCTGCGGGCGGAGACCTTCGCCCCCGATCAGTCCGACCCCGCCGCCCTGGCGGCGCGCGCCACCCCGCACCCCGACGACGCGCTCTAACCCCATCCACCCGACAAAGGAGGCCGCCATGCCGGCGAGCGATTCCGCGACGGCCGAGATCCGGCCGAATGTCCCCCCTATGCCCGCAGCCCATCTGAGCGAGGATTACCTGCACCGCATCGTCCAGGAGGCCGCCGAAGCGGCGGCCCGGCGGGCGGTCGCCGACGTCCTGGAGCGGCTCGGCTTCGATGCCCAGGACCCGCGTTCGGTCCGTCAGGATGCCGACTGGCTGCGCGAGGCCCGCCTGCGTTCGTCGGATCCGGAATACCAGAAGGACCGGCAGTTCCTGCGCCGGCAGCGCGAGACCCACGAGGCGGTCGGGCGCCATACCCGCCGCGCGATCCTCACCACCCTGATCGGCGGCACCATCACCGCCATGATTCTCGGCCTGCAGGAAATGCTGCGCTGAGGCCCGATCCCTATTCCCCCACCACAACAGGAGATCATCCACCATGACGCCCTTCGATTCCGCGCTGGCCTTCGTGCTCGACCACGAGGGCGGCTTCGTCAACCATCCCGAGGATCCTGGCGGTGCCACGAACCAAGGCATCACGCTGGCGACCTTCCGCCGGTGGGCGCGCCGGCATGGTCACCATACGCCCACGGTCGACGAGCTGAAGGCGATCCCGGGCGCCACCGTCCGGGCAATCTATCGCGACGATTACTGGCAGGCGCTGCTGGGCGACGAGCTGACGCCGGCAGTGGCGCTGATCACTTTCGACATGGGCGTCAACGCCGGCCCGGACCGGGCGGTACGGATCCTGCAACAAACCGTCGGCGCCATCGTCGACGGCAAGATCGGGCCGCAGACGGTCAGCTATGCCCGCCGTGAAGGCGATGACCCGGCGATACTGGACGAGATCACCGCCAGACGGCTGCACTATTACGGCCAGCTCGGCCATTTCGGCACCTTCGGGCTAGGCTGGGCCCGCCGCACCGTCGCCGCCCGCCGCGCGGCCGAAGCCATCGCGGTCGCCGGCTGATCCCCCTTCCACACGAACGACCCATCCGCCCGCCCTCCGGCGGGTTTTTTTGTGCCTGAACCCCGAGAGAGACCATGAATTCCAAAGCCACCGGCGATACCGCCTTCGACGACATGCGGCCGGTCACCCCGACCCTGCCGGTCGCGCCCTATCTGGGCGGCAAGCGCAACCTCGCCCGGCGCCTGACCGAGCGCATCGAGACGATCCCCCACACCACCTATGCCGAGGCCTTTGTCGGCATGGCCGGGGTGTTCCTGCGCCGCCGCTCGGCGCCCAAGGCCGAGGTGATCAATGATTACAGCCGCGACGTGGCGACCTTCTTCCGGGTGATCCAGCGCCACTATCCGGCGTTCCGCGACATGATCCGGTTCCAGATCACGACCCGGGCCGAGTTCGACCGGCTGACCGCCACAGACCCGAAGACCCTGACAGACCTGGAGCGATCGGCCCGGTTCCTCTATCTGCAAGCCACTGCCTTCGGCGGCAAGGTGGCCGGCCGGACCTTCGGTGTGACGCCCCAACGCCCCGGTCGGTTCGACCTGACCCGGCTGGGGCCGATGCTGGAGGACGTCCACGCCCGGCTCGCCGGCGTGACGGTGGAATGCCTGCCCTATGACCGGTTCATCCCGCGCTACGACCGGCCGGGCACGCTGTTCTATCTCGACCCGCCCTATTGGGGCTGCGAGACGGATTACGGCAAGGGGATGTTCGGCCGCGACGACTTCGCCCGGCTGGCCGAAATCCTGGCCGCGATCCAGGGCCGGTTCCTGCTGTCCCTCAATGACAGGCCGGCGCTGCGCGAGATCTTCGCCGGCTTCGAACAGGAAACCGTCGCGACCCGATACAGCGTCAAGGCGACCGGCAGCACCGCGCCAGCGTGCGAACTGATCATCAGCAATGTCTGACCGTCCCGCACCGAGATTTCGACGAACTGGAACTGCTACTTGATGGCCTGAACCGCAGGGACCAGGCGGCCGAGGATCCGGCCGGGCGCCACGCCGCCGCCGATGACCCTGATATCGGCAAGCTCGCCAGCCGGATCTTCTCCGTCGACGGCATCACCGACACAAAGCACCGTCGTCTCGTCGGTCCCGAGACGAATGCACGCGACTACGCGGTCGCCGGCCCGGATCGGCCGGCGCTCCGTGTCGAAATAGACCGTCTCGCCGCCGATCACGACGGCGCCGAGACCCTCGAACCGGGCCACGTCGTCGGCACACGGCCGGCGATCACGCCCGGACGATCCGCGGCGACAGTTCATCCTTACCTCGATCGTTGGCGTGACGGGGCCTGCCGGGGGCCGTTCCTGGTGACGGTCTCGCCGTCGCCCCTATAGCGCTGATCGCATCCGCCGACAAACGCAATCACCGGCCGCAGCAGGCCTCGTCGATTCGCCGGTGGGTAGGCCGAACCGGCAAACCACCGTGAACCCTCATCTGAAAATGTTACCTCAAAAGGAAAGACCATGACCGAAGTCGACCTGGCCCCTGTCATCGATCTGGCCATCACGCTCGGCGTCGCCGGCGTCAGTACCGCGGCCGGCTGGCTGATCAAGCGCGCCGGCGAGCTGGTCGGCGTGCGGGTCGAGGATACCCTCGCCCGCCGCGTCCAGGAAGCCGCATCCTGGGGCGCCCGCCGCGCGATCGCCAATGCCCGTGGCAAGGGCGAAGACATCGAG
Organism: Fodinicurvata sp. EGI_FJ10296; assembly: GCF_040712075.1. Lineage (NCBI taxonomy): Bacteria > Pseudomonadati > Pseudomonadota > Alphaproteobacteria > Rhodospirillales > Rhodovibrionaceae > Fodinicurvata > Fodinicurvata sp. EGI_FJ10296. The sequence continues at coordinate 56,702 of NZ_JBFCVL010000002.1, read as the reverse complement.
CGGATCGACGTCCGCAGCCGCGCAACGGCCGAGGCCGTCAATTATGTCCTCGACCATGTTCCCGATTCCGCCCGTCGGCTTGGATTGTCCGAAGCCGGCGTGCGTGAACTGGTCGAGGCTCGGCTATCATCGTAAATGCACAGGGAGGACGTCGGAGTGGCTACTGCGGCGTTCCTCCCGACTGCCGGAGATGAAGGCCGATTCCATTGCATCTAAAATGGTAGTCGAATAACTGATGGCGTGTGGAAGGAATTGGTATTAACCGATCTAGCTAGATACTCCACACAGAGGCTTCAGTAAATGTTAAGGGGCACACAAAACATTGCCCTATCGGCATCTAAATGTTGTTTTTTATATACTCTTTCGCCATACCGAGTGTCGAGAAATAATTCCCATCCACGCAATATTTATTGTCTATAGAATGGATGATTTTATTGTGATATAATCTAGAACCCTCTGGTATATCTTCTTTGTTAATAATCTCGCCCTCATGTTGATTGCTTTCGGTACTCTCATGTAAAGATCCGTCCATTGCAGAACTTTGTTTGCTTAATATCGAAAGAATTTTACCAGTATGTTCTGCATTATCGATTATAGCTAAACCAACCCTGACAACAGCAACGTGAATTATTCCAGTTGAAATACATATTATTCCGAATGTGATGTATGATGAAACAAGCGCAACGTAGGCTCCACTCTGGCTATTAATAGAAGCTATTGCATATATTATAAGAGAGATACCAATTACAACAGATAACCATCCGAGATTTTCTATGAAGCGCAACAAACTTTTTGTTTCACTGTAGTTATTCATGTTGCCAACTGCCTTCTATAGTGATTTGTCTGTTGATGATCATAACGATAATAGGCATCTAAATCACGCGAATTATTAGAAGAAATATTCAATCTCCTGCAATACGCCTGCGATCTCTGTCAATCAGCGCCAGTGTATAAGATACTATAAACGCGGTATGCGGGTCGAGAAGTGGTTTATCTGCCCATTCGCTCTTTCTGCGGTGTAAGTGTCGGCTATGCCGACACCGCCGCCCCTGGATGATGATTTCCCAGATCACTGCGACCATCGTGGCCCCGTTATACCGTTTTCAGCCCAATCCGCATTAGGGCCTGTCGTTTCTTGAAACCGCCACCGCGCCGATAGGCGCGCTCGACCGCCGGGCCGACAATGTGGGCCAGGGCATGTTCGGCGATGTCGGAGGGATAGCTGGTCGTCTCGGCGACCGAAACCCGAAGCGTCGAGCGGAAGCCATGCACCACCAGACCGACACGGCCCATCCGACGGAGAAGCATCAGGATGGTCATGTTGCTGATCCGTAGGCTTGCCCAGAATGACATAGCCCGACTAAGTTCGCTCCCGCAAACTTAGAACCCAACATGAACATGGCGTGACGCATACGTGACGCGATTGCGTCACGTCATTCGCATTTGTTCCCATTTCTGCCAATCACGGCTCTTGCAAGACGCGTCTCAACCGCCTAGTTTCCGCGCGGTACCGGGATCGGGGCGTAGCGCAGCCTGGTAGCGCGCCTGCTTTGGGAGCAGGATGTCGGCGGTTCGAATCCGTCCGCCCCGACCACTGGTTTCGCCGTCAGCACGCGGCTGCCGGGAATTGCGGATCCAATGAAGGGTTGGCTGATGATGAGCGCATCGCGTCGGCCTATTTACGTCGGAGTTCGGGTGTCGGGATGACTGCAAACGTGCGAATCTACAAGCCGGCCAAGACGACGATGCAGTCGGGTCGCGGAAAGACCAAATCCTGGGTACTGGAATACGAACCCGCGACACCAAGGCGACCGGAACCCTTGATGGGTTGGGTGTCCGCTGGCGACACGCTCAATCAGGTAACGCTGCGCTTCGAAACCAAAGAAGATGCAATCGCATTCGCTGAGCGTAAGGGGCTTTCTTATACTGTGGAGCCCGAACATCAACGCCGCGTTGTTCCGCGCAATTACGCTGACAACTTCAAGCGACGCCCGACAGCCTGACGCTCCCGATACCTGACATACGCCCACATCACGGTCTTGTTTCCGCACGGACTCGCAGTTACAACGGTGAGGGTCCATGGCGTCGAGATGTGGCTTGTAGCGAGGCCCCGTAGCTCAATCGGATAGAGCATTCGCCTTCTAAGCGAACGGTTGCGTGTTCGAATCACGCCGGGGTCACCACCGCACCTGCTTCTGATCGCAGATCGAAACTTCCGTCTTTCCCGGTTCTGCTGTTGCGTCAACGAGTTGTAGCCCCATCTAACTGGTAATCCGGGCGCGACATCGCGCCGTTTGGAACCGAACAATCTCGAACAATCCGGGTGGGGCAGCATCGCGATGATGGTAGATCGCAAGGCACTAACCGAGGCCATGGCCCAGGCAATCGGGCAGGCGATCGGCGGTAAAGGTTGGTGGGCCGTGGCGAAGCACGACGCCCGCGAGGCGACCAGACGTGAGGCATCGGCGGCAATCGAGGCGCTGGAGGGCGCGGGCTACGTCATTCTTCCTCGGCATCTGTCGGACAGCGCGGCAGAGGCACTGTCCGGGGATGACATCTCGCGCGAGACGGTGCGTATCATTCACGACCGCATGGTCGCCGCAATTGAAAGCCGATGACGGGGTGTGCAGGGTAGCGGGTCCAGTGGTGCGCGCCGGTCGGGATCACGCGGAACCGTAAAGGCTCGCGGGGTCCGTCTGCACGCCATGTATGATCTCCGGGCCCTGCGTGCCCACCTCGCGATAGAAGCAGGATCTGCGGCCGGTATGACAGGCGACGCCTTTCTGATCGACCAGCAGCAGCAGGCAATCTCCGTCGCAGTCGATCCGCATTCCAACCAGTCGCTGTGTCTGCCCGCTGCTTTCTCCCTTTCGCCAAAGGCTCGATCGGGAGCGCGACCAGTAGCAGACCTGACTCGTTTTCAGTGTCTCGCGGACCGCATCTGCGTTCATCCAGGCGACCATTAGCACCTCGCCCGAATCATGCTGCTGAGCGACGGCCGATACCAACCCATCGCTATTAAAGCAAAGTTCGGCCAGGGTGGCGTCGATGGCGGGTTGGGGGAGCTGCTGCGTCATGGTGCGGCCTTCAGCCTCGTGAAGCCGCCTTCGAGGTCCTCGATCAGATCGTCGACATCCTCGAGCCCGATATGCAGCCTTATAAGAGGCCCTTCGGCCGTCCATGGTACGGTGCGACGGTGCGATTCCGGGTTCTGAGGCACGATCAGGCTCTCATAGCCGCCCCAACTGAACCCGATTGAAAACAGATCCATTTCGTCGATCATCCGGGCCACTGCGGCGGCATCGACCGGCTTCAGCACAATGGACATCAGGCCCGAAGCGCCGTGGAAATCGCGCTTCCAGAGTTCATGCCCCGGGTGGCTCGGCAGGGCGGGATAAAGAACCTGCGCAACTTCCGGCCGGGTTTCGAGCCACTGGGCAATCTGCAGCGCCGAAGTCTGATGCTGTGCCAGACGGGCCGCCATAGACCGGAGTCCGCGCTGTGCCAGATACAGGTCATCGGGACCGGCCGAATGTCCCAGCAGGTAGCACTCGGTCTTCACGGCACGGAAATGCTCCTCGCTGTTCGTGCAGATCACTCCCATCATCGCGTCCGCATGACCAACCATGTATTTGGTCGCGGCGTGTACCGACAGATCCACGCCGTGGTCAAATGGCCGGAAAAACAAAGGGGTGGCCCAGGTGTTGTCGATCATCGTCACGACGCCGCGATCACGGGCAGTCGCCGAGATCGCGGGCACGTCCTGCACCTCGAAGGTTTGCGATCCCGGACTCTCCAGCACGATCATCCGCGTATTCGAAGCGATGAGGTCGCCGATTCCCGCCCCGATTTCAGGATCGTAATAGGTCGTCTCGACACCATAGCGCCCGAGCACCTTGTCGCAATAGGCCTTGGTCGGGGGATAGGCGCTATCGGGGACCAGAAGATGGTCGCCCGCTCGCACGAAAGCGCCGATGGCAACCGTTATGGCGGCAAGGCCACTGCTGACAGCCACAGAACGGTGTCCGCCCTCAAGCGCCGTGACGGCTTGCTCGAACGCGGTTGTCGTCGGTGTACCGCTGCGGCCATAGCGATAGCCGTCGAAAGGCCGTTTCGCGCTTTCTTCCATTGATTCGATGTCTGGAAACAGAATCGTGGACGCATGATAGACTGGCGGATTGACGATTCCGTAATTCGATCGCGGATCGCGGCCGGCATGAGTGAGGATCGTCTTCGTCCGATGGTTCTTCATGACATCATGGCCCGCTTCATCATAAGAGACAAAAAATCACACGCGCACGTCCTGGTCGCAGCAGCATCAATGGCCAGTTTCCGTCGCTTAGGGAGTGCCGTCAAACCGAATAACACACCGGTGGGGGCTCCCGACACCGGAGGATTGAGGGGGTTCAATTGAACCAATAGGTGGATTTTGTTTCAATCATGGCGCCAAGCTTGCTACTAATGCGGTCAGGGGCGGCGAAGACCGCTCTGAGAGGCTTCACCTATGAACAAACGACTAGGGTGCATATCTAATGAGAATTAAGACCCTTCTGGCCGCCAGTGCGGCGGTTTCCGCATTCGCAATGATCGGTACTGCCGCGGCGCAGGATCTCACCCAGACAATCCAGGAACGTGACGAGCTGAATTGCGGTGTAAGCACCGGCTTGGCCGGCTTTTCGAATCCTGACTCCGAAGGCAACTGGACGGGCCTCGACGTCGATGTCTGCAAGGCCGTCGCAGCCGCCGTGCTCGGCGATGATGACGCCGTCAGCTATACGCCGTTGACCGCGCAACAGCGCTTCACGGCGCTGCAGGCGGGCGAAGTGGACATCCTGTCGCGAAACACCACCTGGACCCTTACCCGCGACACCTCACTTGGTCTCCATTTCGCCGGCGTCACATTCTATGACGGCCAGGGCTTCATGGTTCCGGCCGATATCGAAGTTGATAGCGCCCTGGACCTTGACGGCGCCAGCGTCTGCGTTCAGCCGGGCACGACCACCGAACTGAACCTCGCCGACTACTTCCGTGCCAATGACATGGAGTTCGAGCCGGTCGTCATCGAGCAGCTCGAAGAAGTGAACGCCGCATACTTCTCTGGTCGGTGCGACGTCTACACCACGGATCGGTCCGGCCTGGCGTCGATTCGCGCAACGGTTGCCGACAACCCGTCGGACCATGTGATCCTGCCGGAGACGATCTCCAAGGAGCCCTTGGGCCCGGCCGTGCGTCAGGGGAACGACCAGTTCCTGAACATCGTCAAATGGGTCGTTTTCGCACTGGTCGAGGCCGAAGAACTCGGTGTCAACTCCGAGAATCTCGACGAGATGATGGACAGCGAGAACCCGGGCATTCAGCGTTTGCTCGGCGTCAGCCCGGGCATGGGTGAGCATCTCGGCCTCGACGAAAGCTGGGCCTACGACGTCATCGCGGCAGTTGGAAACTACGGCGAGATCTTTGATCGCAACGTCGGGCCGGATACGGCCGTCGGTCTGGATCGCGGCGTCAACGATCTCTGGACCAACGGCGGCATCATGTATGCGATGCCAGTACGGTAAACTCCCGTGACTGCGGCACGGGCGGCTCCGGCGGAGCCGCCCGTGCCGGCGATTACGGCCGCACGGCTATATCGCTTCCGTCGATAAGAGAGCCAACAGGGTTCCCGGCGAGAAGAGAATAACCGTAGCGGCCGTTCGTCTTTGCGGGCTCTACGGCATACGCAATATACATGGGGCTTCACACATTAATCGCCTGGGGAGACGTCGGTTGACAGTCGAAACCCATCCTCATCGGGCGCCGATTCCGAAGGGCCGCTGGCTCTATGACGCGCGCGTGCGATCGGTACTCTATCAAACTCTGCTTGTTGTCATCCTCGTCGCAGTTGGCTGGTATCTGATTTCGAATCTGCTCGTGAATCTTGAACGCCAGAACATCGCGACAGGCTACGGATTCCTCGACCGGGAAGCCGGATTCGAGATCAGCGAAAGTCTTATCAGCTATGGTGCCGCCGACAGCTACGGCAGAGCGTTCATCGTAGGGCTGCTCAATACCTTTCAGGTTGCCATCCTCGGTATTGTCCTGGCGACAATTCTGGGGACACTGGTCGGCATCATGCGGCTCTCGTCGAACTGGTTGCTGGCGAAGGTGTCTGCCGTCTATGTCGAGATCATGCGCAACATACCGTTGTTGCTGCAGCTCTTCATCTGGTACGCGATCATCACCGTATCAATGCCATCGCCACGGGCCGCGTTGCAGCCGTTTACCGGACTGGTCCTGTCGAACCGCGGGATCCAGATGGCTGTTCCGGCGGCCGATCCAATACATCCCTGGATGTGGGCAGGCCTGCTGATCGGTATTGGACTGGCGATTGGTATAAAAATCTGGGCCAAACGTCGTCAGGATGCGACCGGCCAGCCGTTCCCGGTCGCACTGACTGCCGCCGGGGTGATCATCGGCCTCCCGCTCGCGATCTGGGTCCTTGGCGGCGCACCGACTGAGATGAGCATTCCCGAACTTCAAGGCTTCAATTTCCGGGGCGGTCGGACAATCAGCCCGGAATTCGCTGCGGTGTTGTTCGGACTGACGTTCTATACGGCGGCGTTCATCGCGGAGATCGTCCGCGCAGGCATCCTGGCCGTGAGTTATGGTCAGACCGAAGCGGCCGCGGCCCTTGGTTTGCGCAGCAATATGATCATGCGGCTCGTCGTACTGCCTCAGGCGTTGCGTATCATTATCCCGCCGACGACAAGCCAGTATCTCAATCTTGCCAAGAACAGTTCGCTGGCCGTGGCGGTTGGATATCCGGATCTGGTGTCGGTGGGCAATACGACCCTTAACCAGACGGGCCAAGCGATCGAGGCCATCAGCATATTCATGGCGGTCTATCTATCGATCAGTCTTTCGATATCGGCCTTCATGAACTGGTATAATAAACATATCGCGTTGGTGGAGCGGTAGCCATGACCGATCAGTCAGCATCGAATGCACCGGTTCAATCGGCGCTTCAGGGAAAACTCCGACCACCTGCGGTGTCACTGAGTATCCTTGGGTGGCTGCGGGCGAACCTGTTCAATAACTGGTATAACAGCGTCATAACGCTCGTTCTGCTCTGGCTTCTATACGTCCTTATCCCGCCGATCTTTCAGTGGCTCGTGAGCGACGCCGTCTGGTGGGCTGCGCCTCCGGAGGTATGTCGAGCGGCCGGCGGCGCCTGCTGGGCGTTCATTCACGAGAAGGCCCGCCTGATCCTGTTCGGCCTCTATCCCTATGATGAACAGTGGCGACCGGCATTGTCGGTAATGCTGCTGCTCGGGCTGATCGGCGCCAGTCTAAACCGTTTCTTCTGGAACGCCTGGCTGATTGCCGCCTGGATCGTGGGTGGCACGATCATCGGCTGCCTGATGGCGGGCGGTGTCCTGGGTCTGCCGCCGGTCGAAACATCGCGGTGGGGTGGGCTGCCGCTGACACTCGGGTTGGCAACAATCGGGCTGGCAGTGGCGTTCCCGGTCGGGATCGTGCTGGCGCTGGCCCGGCGCTCCACCATGCCGGCCATCAGAACAGTGTCGATCGTCTATATCGAACTGATCAGGGGTGTTCCACTCATCACGATCCTGTTCATGTCGTCGATCATCATTCCGTTGTTCCTGCCAACCGGTGTCGGCATCGATCGGGTGTTGAGAGCACAGATCGGGATGATAATGTTCGCGTCCGCCTATCTGGCAGAGGTCGTGCGCGGTGGATTGCAAGCCATTCCCGGTGGCCAGTACGAGGCTGCCGACAGTCTGGGTCTCGGGTATTGGCAGAAGATGCGGCTGATCGTACTGCCGCAGGCTCTGAAGATATCCATCCCGCCGATCGTGAATACCTTCATCGGCTTCTTCAAAGACACCTCGCTGGTCATCATCATTGGACTGTTCGATCTGGTAGGAGCCGCCAAATCGGCGCTCACCGACCCTTCCTGGCGAGGGTTCTACAAGGAGGCGTACTTCTTCATCGCCGTGATCTATTTCATCTTCTGCTACTTCATGTCGTGGTACAGCCAGTATCTCGAACGGACCCTGAACCGTGACGTGCGCCGATAGGAGGATAATTGCCAATGATCGCTACCGCTTCCAGCCATGCGGAGCCGCAATCGGGCCCGGACACCAATGCGCCGGTCATCGTCATGGACAACCTCAACAAGTGGTACGGAGACTTCCACGTGTTGAAGGACATTAACCTGAATGTCGCAAGCGGCGAGAAAATCGTCATCTGCGGTCCTTCAGGTTCAGGAAAATCGACGCTCATTCGGTGTGTCAATGCCCTGGAGGAGTACCAGTCCGGGGAACTGCTGGTTCAGGGAACCCCTGTGTCGAACGATTTGAAGAATATCGATACGATCCGTTCCGAAGTCGGTATGGTGTTTCAGCAGTTCAATCTATTTCCGCACCTGTCGGTCATCGAGAATCTGACACTGGCGCCGATCTGGGTGCGCAGAATGCCAAAGGCGGAAGCCGAGGATCTGGCCATGCATTTCCTTGAGCGGGTTCGTATTCCTGAGCAGGCGACCAAATATCCGGGCCAGCTTTCCGGGGGCCAGCAGCAGCGTGTTGCCATAGCCCGGAGTCTGTGCATGCAGCCGAAGATCATGCTTTTCGACGAGCCGACCTCAGCACTCGATCCGGAGATGATCAAGGAGGTGCTCGACACGATGATTCAGCTGGCCGAGGAGGGGATGACGATGTTGTGCGTCACCCACGAAATGGGCTTCGCGCGTAAAGTGGCCAACCGCGTGATTTTCATGGACCAGGGCGAAATCATCGAGCAAAAAGATCCCGAGACATTCTTCAACGCCCCGGAGAATGACCGTACGAAATTGTTCCTCAGCCAGATCCTCGGTCACTGACCGGATCCTTTGGCTGACAACGGATTTCGAAACGTCGGGCTCCGCCGATTTATCGAGCGGGGCCCGTTTCCGTTGCGAGGGAGGGATCGAGGCCCCATTCGGCCCATGATCCATCATAAACGGCTGCATCCATGACACCCAGGCGGTGAAGGCCGAGCGCAAGCACGCAAGCCGTCACACCGCTGCCACAGCTGGTGCAAACCGGCCGTTGGACATCGATCCCTGCCTGCACGAACTTCTGTGCCAGGATCGACGCGTCGTGCAGCAGGCCCGAATCCGGATTAACCAGGTCTACAAATGGCAGGTTCCGGCTGCCTGGAATGTGCCCGCGGCGCCGACCCGGCCATCCGTCGTCCACTGTCCCGTCAAACCGTTCTCCGGCGCGCGCATCGACGATCTGACACTGTCCGCCGGCCCCCTCAACGACCGACACGATCTGCTCGCGAGAACGGATCAATTCCGGACGAAGGCGCGCCTGGAACTGCGTGCTGGCGCAGACAGCGGGGCCGGTTTCGATTGGCAGGCCGGCTGACTTCCAGGCCGGGAGTCCACCATCCAGAACCGAGACATTGTCGTGGCCGAATAGCCGGAACATCCACCAGCACCGTGCCGCACTGAGCAGCCCGTGAGTGTCGTAGACGACGACATGGTCCGCATTGCCCACACCGAGCGCGCCGACGGCATCGGCGAACGCTGTCGGGGTCGGAACCATATGCGGCAGGTCGCGTGTTTGATCGGAGATTGCGTCAATGTCGAAAAAACGAGCGCCCGGAATATGTCCCTTCGCGAATTCTGCGCGGGCATCGCGTTGCCACTGAGGCATCATGTATGTTGCATCCAGCACCTTGATACCCGTGTTGTCCGGCCCAGACCGGTCATTGATCGCTTTTCGCAGCCAATCGACCGATATCATCGGATCCGTGAACTCACCTGCTGCCGCCATAGGTTTGTCTCTCACTGAAATGGATGTTGGGAGCCGCTCGATGCCCGTGCCGGCTGATCAGGTCAGCCGGTCGCCAGAGCCACGGCAATCCGCCGGTTCTGCCGGCCTTTTTTCTCGATTTTGGCAACGGTGACCGGCCCGATTTCGCCTGTTGACGCGACATGGGTCCCGCCGCATGGCTGGCGATCGATCGGTGCGTCGGGCGGGCCAATTCGGACCAGCCGTATGCGGCCTTCGCCGGTTCGTGGCGGCTTCACCGACAATGTGCGAACCATTTCGGGGTTTGAATCCAGTTCGGCCTCATCGATCCATTCTTCAACGACCGGATGGTTGGCGGCAATAAGGACGTTGAGGCGGTCGGTCAGCGCGTCCTTGTCGGGCGCCGTTTCGAGGTCGAAATCAAGCCTTCCGCGGTCCTTGCCGATTGACCCGCCGGTAACCCAGCCGTCGACGATAGCGCACAGCAGATGCAGCGTCGTGTGAATCCGCATGTGCCCCAGCCGGCGATCCCAATCGACGATGCCGGTCACCGTTGAACCGACCGGGGGCAGGGGGTCCGCGCCGTCCAGCCGGTGAACGATGTTACCCGGGGACTGGCCGTAAATGGCTTCTGATACGGGCCACATTGCATCTCCGGTCGAAAGGACGCCGCTATCTCCGGGCTGGCCGCCGCCAGTTGGATAGAATACCGTCCGATCGAGGACGACGCCCCCTTCGGCGTGGCCGGTTACCGTGGCCGTCATTTCGCGATCATAGGGTGCAGCACGAAAGAGCGTTTCGGTTTGCGGCATCGATCGACTCCGTTGTCGCCTCTGCGCTCAGGCGTCGCCGATCCAGTCAGGTGTCGGCAGCCCTTTTTCCCGCAGAAAGGCCGGGTTGAAAATCTTCGATTGATATCGGCTGCCCAGGTCGCAAAGCACGGTGACGATGGTGTGTCCGGGCCCCATCTCGCGCGCCAGTTCGACGGCGCCGCAGACATTGATGCCGGTCGAGCCGCCCATGATCAAGCCTTCTTCCCGGACCAGACGGAAGACCATCGTCAACGCATCGCTATCGGAGATTCGTTGTGCCCCGTCGATGGGGGCATCCTTGAGGTTCGCCGTGATCCGACCTTGACCGATGCCTTCGGTGATCGATGATCCTTCGGCGCGAAGTTCACCCTCAACGTACCAGGAATAAAGGGCCGAGCCCATCGGGTCACTGAGGACCGTGCGGATCGAGGCGTTATGCTGCTTAAGCCCCATTGCGACGCCGGCGAGCGTTCCGCCGGTGCCGACAGAGCAGGTAAAGGCGTCGATCCTGCCGCCGGTCTGATCCCATATTTCCCGCGCCGTCGTCGCCCGGTGCCCCTCGCGATTCGCGACATTGTCGAACTGGTTCGCCCAGATGGCACCATTGGGTTCGGATTCAGCCAATTCGGCGGCCAATCGCTCGGACACCTTCACGTAATTGCCCGGATCCTTATAGGGTACGGCCTTGACCAGCCGAAGATCGGCACCGCAGAGCTTGAGTGCGTCTTTCTTCTCCTGCGACTGGGTTTCCGGCATGACGATCACAGTCCGATACCCCAGGGCATTTCCAACCAGCGACAGTCCGATGCCGGTATTGCCGGCGGTTCCCTCCACGATGACGCCGCCGGGTCGGAGCATCCCGCGCGCCTCGGCGTCCCGAACGATGGCGAGTGCGGCTCGGTCCTTGACCGAGCCGCCAGGGTTGAGGAACTCGGCCTTGCCGAGTATCTCGCACCCGGTCTCGTCAGAGAGCCGATTCAATCGGATTAGTGGCGTGTTGCCAACGGCCCCGACGAAGCCCTTGCGGATGTCGCTCACAGAAAACCTCATCGATTGGTGTAAAACAGTGAATTTACTGCGATATCGGTGTGTAAACCATCGGTTTCAAGCCGTCCAGATACCCGAGCCGCGGGCGCGCATCGCAGCGAACCACAGGCCGCAGACGAGAGCCGTCGCGTTGTCGAGTTTACCCGACAGCGCCTCATCGACAAACCGGTCCGCCGGTACCGAATAGGCCCGGATATCCTCGTCTTCGTTCTTGGCACCGAACAGACCTTCGGCGCGCGTTGAATCGACCTCGCCGCAAAAGCAGGTGACCTTTTCGGTGCATGCTCCCTGGCTGGAATAGAACGCCCCGATTCTCGCCAGGCGGCCGATAGTCAGGCCTGCTTCTTCAAGAGCTTCCCGGCGAACGGTTTGTTCTGGCGATTCGCCCGGATCGATCAGGCCGGCCACAAGTTCGATCATCCAGGATGGACCCTCCACCAGATAGGGAGCGGGCCGAAACTGCTCGATCAGAATGATCCGGTCGCGCAGAGGGTCGTATGGTAGAACGGCCGCGGCCGGACGCCTGATAATCACCTCCCGTTCGAGTGGTTTGGACATGGTCCCGTCGAATCGCGAGTGGCGGATCATGATCTTGTCGAGTTTGACGAAGCCGTCGTGAATGCGGTCGCGACCCACCAATTCAACGCGTCGATCAAATTTTTTATCCATGGGTGGTATTCCAGTCGTGTGCCGAGCATGATGTCGAATGGTTGGCGATGATGCCGGAATTCGGACGTTCCAGCGTCGATTCGCCCTTGTCGCGCGGCGCTCGATGCCCGGAGCAGCCTGCGACATATCCTTTTGGACGAGTTGCGCCCTGACCTACTGATGATATCAATTGATTACTAATGAGTTGTGGCCGTCGGCCAGGTGTGCAACCTGCGACGCTGCCGATACATGGCAACACGGCTTCGACTATAGCCTAGGGCCAATTCAGGACAGGACAAATGGTAGAAACAGCAACGAGACAACCCCCGCAGCGACGCCGCAAAACGATTGCCGAAGATGGACCCGACCCAGTGGACGTTCATGTCGGCAAGCGGTTGCGACAGCGCAGAACGCTTCTGGGCATGAGTCAAGAGAAGCTTGCGCAAGCTTTCGGCGTTTCCTTCCAGCAGGTTCAGAAATACGAGCGCGGTGCCAACCGCATCAGTGCCAGCCGGCTGTATCTTCTGACAAAAATTCTTGATGTACCGGTCACCTACTTTTTCGAGGGATTGCCGACGGTGGCGCCGACGCCGGCCGATACCGAAGCAGCCGATACGCCGGACCGCATGACCAGCCGCGAAACGCTTGAGCTGGTTCGCGCCTATTATCGGATCACTGACCCGGTCGTAAGAAAACGGCTGGTTGATCTTGCCCGTGCGCTGAGCCGTGAGGAAGTCGACGAAACCGAACTGGCTACACTGGACGAATGATGGGGAGCGTTGGGGCGGGTGCCGCCCCAATTTTCCACAATGGGGGGCGTTTCGCACCAGTCATCGCGCAATCTGCATGTAAACAAACAAAAATAAGGGCCGAGAACCATGCGGCTCTCGACCCTTAAAAGATGGCTCCCCGGGCCGGACTCGAACCAGCGACAGGGTGATTAACAGTCACCTGCTCTACCAACTGAGCTACCGGGGATCAGAGCGAACTAAGTTCGCGATGACCTGTCAGGCTTATAGCAAAGCCGATTTGTGAATTCCAACACCAAATTTCTAAAAATTCACGCGGCCAGCCGATAAACCAACGGATAACTGCCGATAACGGTAAGCCTGCTTCAACGACATTGGAGGCGCGGACCGGAATCGAACCGGTGTACACGGATTTGCAGTCCGCTGCCTGACCACTCAGCCACCGCGCCGATGCCCGCCTCAACAGAAACTGTATCGACGGCGCTGGTATAATCCCGGCGGGCCGACAAGGTCAAGCGCTCCTGCCCAGGCCCGACGGAAAACCACACCCGAAATTGAACCCGACCCCGCTTTGATACCTGCTCGACTTTCAATTCTTGTTTCGCGGATGCGGGGAGGATAGAACCTAGGGCTATCGCCGGAGCGACGTCATCGGTCCGGCGGCTGTCAATGTCTTGCGGCTACAATTCGGGAACGCTGTTTCAATGACCGACTATTCGGACGCCCGTTTCAACATGGTCGAGGGGCAGGTTAAGCCCAATAAGGTGACGGATTCGGCGCTGATGAACGCCATGCTGAACGTTCCCCGCGACAAATTCGTTCCCAAGGCAGTGCGCGGTATTGCTCATGTGGACGAGGATGTTCCGATCGGCAACGGCCGCTATCTGATGGAGCCGATGGTTTTCGGCCGTCTGGTTAACGATGCCAATGTAAGGCCCACGGATATCGTTCTGGATATCGGTTGCGGCTACGGCTACTCAACCGCCATTCTGGCCCGCCTTTGCAGCACCGTCGTCGCCCTTGAGAGCGACGGAACCATGGCAGACAAAGCGGCCGACATCCTTGCGGAACTCGGAGCCGACAATGCCGTTGTACTAACGGGAGACCTGACGGCGGGGTGGCCGGATCAGGGCCCATACGACGTTATCTTCATCAACGGCGCCGTCGATCACGTGCCGCAGGGCATTCTTGATCAATTGGCGGATGGAGGCCGGTTGGCGACGGTACTGGCGTCGGCCGGTGGCCGGAGTGCCGGATACCTCTACCAGAAGTTCGGCGAGACCATTTCGAAGATCGAGAGATTCGACGCCTACACGCCGTATCTTCCAGGATTCGAACCGAAACCGGTCTTTGAATTCTGACAACTAGACGGGCGAGGACTTCGGCGGGACAGCCGCTATAGTTAAAGGCAAAGATTTCTGCAGCGCCAGACCGAAAGAGGCATGAATGACGTTTCGGACCAGCACATCGGATCAGTCGGCCTCATGGGGTCTTGAAGGGGTCTGCCGGACGATCCGGTACCTGGGGGCAGCCGCCGCGATGTGTGCTGCGATGGCCGGTTCGGGGACGTTCGCCGCAACGGGCATTGCGTTCTGGGCGCTGTCGGGCAGCGCTCAGGCGCAGACGTTGCAGGAGACATTGGCCGAGACGTACCGGACCAATCCCGACATTCGGGCCGAACGGGCCAATCTGCGGGCGACCAACGAGGACTTGTCTCAGGCTCTTGCCGGGTATCGGCCGACGATCCAGGGGGAAGCCAGCGTCACGGCCCGATCTTCCGAGTCACCATCGCAACTGCAGCCCGGACGAACGGCCCAACGGGTCAATCCGGCAGAAGTGGGCATCAGTCTCAGTCAACCGCTGTACCGCGGTGGTCGGACCGTTGCGTCGGTCGAGCAGGCCGAGGCGGTTATTCAGGCGCGACGAGCCGCTCTCGCCGACGTAGAGCAGTCGGTGCTTCTGTCCGCTGTCGTGGCCCATGTCGATCTGGTGCAGGCCCGGGCTGTGCTGGCGCTGGCCAGGAATAACGAGTCCGTCATCAGCCGGCAGTTGCAGGCGACGCGCGACCGATTTTCGGTCGGCGAAGTAACGCGCACCGATGTCAGTCTTGCCGAAAGCCGACTGGCTGCGGCCGAGTCGCAGACGATAGCTGCCGAAGGATCGCTCAGGAACGCCAGGGCAGCGTATGAACGTGTCGTTGGCGTGCCGCCGGGCGAGGATGTGGACGAACCTTCCGGTGCGCCGCCGGGTATTCCGGCCTCTCTGGAAGAGGCGCTAACATTGGCCGAAAGCGCCAACCCCCGCGTTACCGTTGCGCTGTTCACCGAACGGGCGGCACAGGCCGGTGTCGATGTCGCACGGGGTGGACTCCTTCCGGAGGTGACGCTGAATGCATCTGTCAGCCGGAGTTATTCGGACATTGCGGAATCCATGCCGTCGGACTCGATCAGCTTGACCGCGCGGCTGACGGTGCCCCTCTATCAGGCTGGCGCGCAATCGTCGCGGGTCCGCCAAGCGCGTGAGCAGGCCAGTCAACGCCGGATCGAGGTCGAGTCGGTGCGCCGCGGAACGATCTCCGATGCGATCGAGGCCTGGGAGACGGTCGCAACCGCGCGTTCACAGATCCAGTCGCTGAATGCTCAGGTGCAAGCGCAGCAGGTTGCACTCAACGGCGTGCGCGAAGAGGCCCAGGTGGGGGAGCGGACGCCGCTCGACGTATTGGACGCGGAACAGGATCTGTTGGATGCTCAGGTCGATCTGGTGGAGGCCCAGCGCAATCTTTTCGTGGCGCATTATCAGCTGTTGTCGTCCGCTGGACGTCTCAGAGCCAGCGAATTGGGCCTCGATGTTGACCTTTACGATATTGAACCGGCTTACCAGCGGTCGCGCGACGCCTGGTGGGGAACATCCGTCCCGGAGGCCGAATAGGCCGGATCCTGAGCCGGTGGCCTGTCGTCGACTTGCGAGCGATGGCTTCCGACCTTTACTTCGGTGAGTATTCGTTGTTTCGTATGGGCCAAAGGCAGGTGAGCAAAGGGCAGGGTGGTCCGTTCAATTCCACCGGCCAGGATCTCCAACTGGCTTCTCATTAGAGTTCCTCGACTGGATCCCGGATACAGGACCCGGTCCTGCTTCAAAACGCGGTAGAAGACGGCAAGGGCATATGAGCGACCCGAAACAAAAGCAGCCAGAGCCGACGATGGAAGAAATTCTGGCGTCGATCCGGCGGATCATCTCGGATGACGATCAGCCGGCAGACGGTGATCAGAACAAGGCGTCGGCCGACAGTGCCGTCGGAGATGATCCGCCCATGGCGGCCCAACCCACGACGACCGCGCCTCCACCGCAGGAAGATCACGGATCCGGTGAGGATGGGGGTTTCGGGGAAGACGACGCTTTCGGCGACTCACCATTCGAGCTCGGGGACGATGATCGTCTCGACGGCAGCGACGACCCATTCGGCGCAGCACCATTCGAATCGTCGGCTCTGGTGGGAGAGTCCGACGAAGACGATGACGACATACTGGACCTGACGGAGCCTGCCGACGATTCTTCCTTTGGGGCTGCTGTCGAGCCAGAGCCCGCGCCCGACCCGGTCGCGTCAGAGGAATCCGACCCGTTCAGTTTTGATGATCATGATCCGATGACCCAGGATCTGACGACTCAGGAAGACCCAATGCCAAAGCGCGATCAATTCGAGAACGATGATCTGGACTTCGAGAAGGCCTTTGACGAGGCTACGGGGGACGACCCCGGATTCGGCGCCGATGCGGGTTTCGATGAAGACGGAGGATTCGGGGACGGCGATTTCGAAGGTGAAGACACCCTTGTGTCGGGCGCAACAGCCGCCGCTACGGCGGCCGCTTTCTCCAAGCTGACCGAACAACCGGAACCAAAGCCGATGCCCACTTCCACTTCTCAGACGCCGATCGGCGATGGCTCCAAGACGCTTGAGCAGATGGTCCGCGAAATGCTTAAGCCGATGCTTCGCGATTGGCTCGACCAGAACCTGCAGCCGATCGTTGAAGAAGCCGTGCAGCGGGAGATCAAGCGCGTCGTGGGTGGGCAAAAGCGCCGCTGACCGGCAGGCCGATCGCCCGGGCTCTCGATCGCGGCATGACAATGTGTGTCGCATTCGACTGTCGCCCGAGGTCGATGCGCCGGTTTGATCCCGAAGAGCCATTTTCTGCGGTCTCTTGCCGTCCGACGGTCCTTACGGTAGGGATTTGCCTGTCGTTGGACCGTTTTTTTCGTTCAGGTTAATGGGTTGTGCTGGCAATGCTGGAAAAGACGTTTGCGCCGCAGGAACACGAAGCGAGGCTCTATAGCGAATGGGAGCAGCGCGGTCTGTTTGCCTGCGATCCCCAGTCGCCAGCGCCGCCCTTCACCATAATGATGCCGCCGCCGAACGTAACCGGCAGCCTGCACATGGGGCACGCGCTGAACCATACGCTCCAGGACGTCCTGATTCGGTACTACCGGCGCAACAACCGCGACGCACTGTGGCAGCCGGGTATGGATCACGCGGGTATCGCCACCCAGATGGTTGTCGAACGCAATCTCGCGGCCGAAGGAACATCCCGGACGGCGCTTGGTCGGCAGCAGTTCCTTGATCGTGTCTGGTCGTGGAAAGAGGAAAGCGGCGGGTCGATCGTCAATCAGCTCCGCCGGCTGGGGACGTCGCCGGATTGGCCGCGTGAGCGCTTCACGATGGACGAGGGGCTGAATGCCGCTGTTCGAAAGGTTTTCGTCGATCTCCACAAGAAGGGACTGATCTACAAGGATCAACGCCTGGTCAACTGGGATCCGAAATTGCGCACCGCCATTTCGGATCTCGAGGTCGAACAGCGCGAGATCAAAGGGCATCTCTGGCATTTCAGATACCCGCTTGCCGACGATCCCGACAGTTTTATCACCGTCGCTACGACACGGCCGGAAACGATGCTCGGCGACACCGGTGTTGCCGTCCATCCGGACGATGCGCGGTATCGCCCGCTGATAGGTAAATTCGTGACGCTGCCGCTGGTTGGGCGCAGGATTCCGATTGTGGCTGACGAATACGCCGATCCGGAGCAGGGGTCTGGCGCGGTCAAGATAACTCCTGCCCACGATTTCAACGATTTCGAGGTCGGCCGACGTCAATCATTGGAGACGATCAACATTTTTGACAACGAGGCCCGCATCAACGACGCCGCGCCGGAAAAATATGTCGGGATGGACCGTTTCGACGCGCGAAAAGCCATCGTCGCGGATCTTGAAGCCGGCGGATTTCTTGAGAAAATCGAAGACCACGTCCACATGGTTCCCTATGGAGACCGCGGCGGCGTACCGATCGAGCCGTGGCTTACCGATCAGTGGTACTGCGATGCCGCTACGCTGGCTAAACCCGCGATTGAGGCGGTGGAGAGTGGCCGCACCAAATTCGTCCCCGCCAACTGGGCAAAGACCTATTTCGAATGGATGCGCAACATCCAGCCTTGGTGCATCAGCCGCCAGCTCTGGTGGGGGCACCAGATCCCGGCCTGGTATGGTCCGGACGGGACGGTCTTCGTCGAGGAAACCGAGGACGCGGCTGCTGCGGCCGCCCGAATGCATTACGGCGGGAACCAGACGCTGGTTCGCGACGAAGACGTATTGGACACATGGTTTTCGTCAGCGCTCTGGCCGTTCTCTACCCTCGGCTGGCCCGAGGAGACTCCGGAACTGGCCCGCTATTATCCCGGCGATGTGTTGGTGACGGGATTCGATATCATCTTTTTCTGGGTCGCCCGCATGATGATGATGGGGCTGCACGTAATGGACGATGTGCCGTTCCGGACGGTCTACATTCATGCCCTGGTCCGTGACGAGAAGGGCCAGAAGATGTCGAAGAGCAAGGGCAATGTCATGGACCCGCTCGACATTGCCGATCGCTATGGTGCCGATGCATTGCGTTTCACGCTGATCTCGTTCGCCGCGCAGGGGCGGGACGTGAAAATGTCGGAACAACGGGTCGAGGGGTATCGCAATTTCGCGACGAAGCTGTGGAACGCGGCGCGATATTGTCAGATGAACGGGGTCCGCGTCGATCCGGCTTTCGACCCGGCATCGGCGCGTCTGCCGGTCAATCGCTGGATCATCGGCAAAGCGGCCGAAATGGCTCATCAGGCTTCGCTTTCTCTTGAGCAGTTCCGATTCAACGACTCCGCCGGAGCGATATACCATTTCACCTGGGGCACGTTCTGCGACTGGTATCTGGAGTTCACCAAGCCGATCCTCAATGGCTCGGATCAGGCCGCCGCTGCTGAGACGCGAGCCGTAACGGCGTGGGTGCTGGATCAGATCCTGCACAATCTAAATCCGCATATGCCGTTCATCACCGAGGTGCTTTGGGAATCGACCGGCGATCGCGACAGAATGCTCATTTCAGCGCCCTGGCCGGAGTATCCCGACAACGGTTATGGCGACGGCGATGTCGGTGCCGAAATTGAATGGGTTGTGCGCCTGGTGTCGTCTATCCGAACAATCCGGTCGGAGATGAACGTTCCACCTTCCGCCCGAATTCCGGTGTTTCTGAGGGGCGCATCAGATGAAACGCGGCGGCTCCTGGAATCCCACAGCCAATTGATCCTGTCTCTGGCGCGGGCGTCAGCCGTCACGGCCGACGACGAAGTTGACACGTCCGGATGCGCTCAAGCGATCGTCGGTGAAGCGACCATCGTCCTTCCCCTGGCGGATGTGATCGATCTCGACCAGGAGCGAGCCCGGCTGTCGAAGGAAATTTCCAGGGCCGAAGCGGAAATGGGCAAACTGTCCGGCAAACTTCAGAACGAGCAGTTTCTGGCCAAGGCGCCCGAAGCGGTCGTGGAGGAGCAACGCGAGCGGCTGGCCGACGCGACAGCGCTGCGCGACCGGCTACGGTCCGCGCTCGACGGTATCAACCCGACGTAACTGCGGATCGTGCGGTTGGTATTGATGTGACAAATGCGCAATGACACTTGCAGCGGTCGGCCGATCGGCGGCTCGGCTGCCAAAGCGAGAGGGATGGATGCATGCCGATGGATGATGACAAGCGGAACCCTGGCCGATTCGACAAGTCGAAGCTGCCTAGCCGTCACGTATCGATGGGCCCTGACAAGGCGCCGCACCGATCCTACTACTATGCGATGGGCTTGACCGAAGAACAGATCGAGCGGCCCTTCGTCGGTGTGGCGACCTGTTGGAACGAGGCGGCACCGTGCAACATATCGTTGTCGCGTCAGGCCAAGTCCGTGAAGGTCGGCGTTGATGAAAAGGGCGGTACGCCGAGAGAATTCACGACCATCACCGTGACTGACGGTATCGCGATGGGCCATCAGGGAATGAAATCGTCCCTGGCCAGCCGTGAAGTCATTGCCGATTCCGTGGAATTGACGATGCGGGGTCATTGTTATGACGGCCTGGTAGGGCTTGCCGGCTGCGACAAGTCTCTTCCCGGAATGATGATGTCGATGGTTCGCCTCAACGTGCCCAGCGTCTTCATGTACGGCGGATCGATCCTGCCGGGCCGATACAAGGGCCACGACGTGACGGTTCAGGATGTCTTCGAGGCGGTCGGGGCTCATGGTGCCGGGAATATGTCCGACGAAGATCTCCATGAGCTCGAATGCGTCGCATGTCCGTCTGCCGGGTCATGCGGCGGACAATTCACGGCCAACACCATGGCCTGCGTATCCGAAGCCATGGGCCTGGCTTTGCCGGGTTCGGCCGGAGCCCCTGCACCCTACGAGACGCGGGACGAGTATGCGCGCGCCTCGGGTGAGGCCGTAATGGACCTCATTGCCCGGCAACTGCGCCCGCGGGATATTGTCACGCGCAAGGCACTTGAGAATGCAGCAACCGTCGTGGCGGCGTCCGGCGGTTCAACGAATGCGGGGCTGCATTTGCCGGCGATCGCACATGAGTGTGGCATCGAGTTCGATTTGCATGACGTGGCCGAGATATTCAAGCGCACACCTTATATCGCTGATCTGAAGCCCGGCGGCCGCTATGTGGCAAAGGATATGTTTGAGATCGGCGGCGTGCCGGTGCTGATGAAGGCGCTGCTGGACGGCGGGTTCCTGCACGGAGACTGCATAACCGTCACGGGCCGGACAATCGCCGAGAACCTGGCGAATGTCGTCTTCCCGACCGATCAGGATGTTATCCGGCCGACCAGCAACCCGATCACGCCGACGGGCGGGGTTGTCGGATTGCGCGGCAATCTTGCCCCTGAGGGCGCGATTGTTAAGGTCGCCGGCATGAAAACGTTGAAATTCAGTGGCCCGGCCCGTTGCTTCGACAGCGAAGAAGAAGCATTCAAAGGCGTCCAGTCGCGGTCCTACGAGGCCGGCGAGGTAATCGTCATTCGTTACGAGGGGCCGCGCGGCGGTCCGGGAATGCGCGAGATGCTCTCAACGACAGCGGCGCTGTACGGGCAGGGCGTGGGCGACAAGGTTGCGCTGATTACCGATGGCCGCTTTTCCGGTGCGACGCGGGGCTTCTGCATCGGTCATGTCGGACCGGAGGCAGCGACGGGCGGTCCGATCGGATTGCTCAAGGATGGCGACATCATCACGATCGATGCCGTCAACGGAACACTGTCGGTCGATCTTTCCGACGAAGAGCTGGAGAACCGCCGCAAGGTCTGGAAGCCCCGGGCGCATGACTATCAATCCGGCGCACTGTGGAAATATGCGCAGACTGTCGGAAGCGCTGAGAAGGGCGCGGTAACGCACCCCGGCGGCAAGGCCGAAACTCATGTCTATGCCGATATCTGATCGGCGTGGTACTTGATCGGGCGCCCGATAGGCAGAGCCTATCGGGAAGCCTGGGGAAAATGTTCGGAAACAATACATGGGCGTTGCTGAGGTTTCGCCCGCAATGCCGGCCAGCGTCCACCAGGAAAGGCCCGTGTTACAGCGGCGTCACGTCGACGGCTTCCCGTGGGGCAGCCTCAATGGCAGGCCCATCATTCGGGTTTGCTTCCTGCGCGTTT
Source organism: Fodinicurvata sp. EGI_FJ10296 (assembly GCF_040712075.1). Classification (NCBI taxonomy): domain Bacteria; kingdom Pseudomonadati; phylum Pseudomonadota; class Alphaproteobacteria; order Rhodospirillales; family Rhodovibrionaceae; genus Fodinicurvata; species Fodinicurvata sp. EGI_FJ10296. Next base: position 34,645 of record NZ_JBFCVL010000002.1, on the reverse strand, counting down.
GCGCTTGGCGTCTGAACGGAATCGGTAGCCCCTGAAGTGGAGAAATCCGCGCCGTCGGCAGAAGCAGATGGAGTGCTTGAAACTGCGCAGCCACAGCCGCCCAGAAATGCGGTAAGGGTCACCAATGCGACTGCCCGGAGCGGCCCCGCCACTGCCTGCTTCGGTCGGCTCTTATCGTTCCGATTCCGCCAATTCATAGCCACTGTCCGTTTCCGGGCTGTTATCGGATATTCGCGTCAACATGGCGCCGTCGCCATTGCCAGCAACAATATGCGCCGCGAGTTCGCGCGCGCATAGCCCTAGGGAGAGTGCAAAAACGAAGAAAATGGGCAAAACCAAAAGGGTTAAGGAATTGACCCCAAGGCCCCGCGTCGGAGCGCCTGAACCATTAGTATCCGAATTTTCACTGGGCATGCGAGGTCCAATGTCGTTTGGGAACGGAAATTGCCGAACGCGCAAAAGGATTACTGAGTACGACCCTTATGGGGTAGACCATCGTCTAGCCTGGGGCAATGCATATATTTGGGATAAGGCTGGAATCTTCAGCAGGATTACGATCAAAATTCAATAAAAAAGACCGATCCGTGAGGACCGGCCTTTAACCAGAAATCAAGTCAATGACTCTGAGCAGGAATTCGGTGCTTTAGAAGCCCGAATACAGTTAAACTGCCTTAACATCCAACCTGGTCATCTTGATTGAAACCATTTTATGTGGATGATGGCAATCTGTTTACGACGGTGCCTCCCTAAACTCGGACCGTTCATCTCCGGAGGCTATTAATTGCCGATCTCAAGACGCATGTCAAGTATGTCCGCGGTGCATGGTATGATTTTCGGGCGGCAGATCGGGCGCTTAGGGTCGGCGGCTGAGCAACGTCCGAAATTGACGTCAGAGGTGAAATGATGACAGATGCCGTACTTCTTTACATGACCGTATCTAGCGACGACGAAGGGCGCCGGATTGGCCGGGCGCTGGTGGAAGAAAAGCTCGTCGCATGCGTCAATGTTATGGCTCCGATGACGTCGCTGTTCAGCTGGGAAGGAGAGGTTCAGGAAGACGGGGAAGTTCCGGTTGTCGCCAAGACGAGGCGGGATTTGGTGGGCCGCGTCGTTGAACGCGTTCAGGCCCTTCATTCCTATGATGTGCCGTGTGTTGTGGCACTTCCGATTACGGCCGGCAACGCGGCATTCATATCCTGGATCGGAGAAACCGTTCTGCCGGAGACCAACATGACGTAGCGGAATCAGCTGGATTTCGGGCCAGTTTCGGGGCTCGGCTGCGGTTGTGACATTTGGGATCGTATGGACACGATCCGGTCAATCTCGCTCCGGATGTCAGGATTGTGGTCCAGAAGACGGCGGAATGTCGTGTCATTGAGGACGAGGAGATGGCAGAAGCCCAGACTACGGACATCTGAGCGCCGCCGCCGGCCGCTGAGAATGGCCATCTCACCGAAAAAGTCGCCGCGGCCCAAGCGGACTGACTGATCCGAATCTTCTATTGTGACTTCGACAGCGCCTGAGGCGATAAAATAGACGCTGTCGCTTTTCTGACCTCGCCTGATAAGCCAGGAACCCGGCGAGGCAAACCGGGCCTCCAGCTGCGTTGCAATGACTTCGATTTGCTCGTCGGACAGATGGGCGAATAATGGAAATTGGCGGACGAGGTCGCGTGTGTTCAAAGCAAGATCGAGGGGAGGCAGGGCGTCGGATCGCGTGCGGTCGGACTCGACCTCGCTGCGCAAATGGAAATACAGTTCCTGTCCGATCAACGCTTCGTCCCGCAGAACCTGGTACTCGACCTCTTCCAGCCGCAACGCGAAACGCCTCAGAAAGCGCCGCTCAAGTGATTCGGCATAGCTGGGATACTGGAGCCGAAGAGCATCCAGCGCCTGTTCGACGTGATCCAGGCGCGTTGCCAGCATGTCCTCGACGATCTCGGCGACACGATCTCCCAACAGCGGCGGCAGGCGGGATCTGCCAAAGCTCTGCAGTTCGTCAAGGACCAACTGGCTTAGAAGCTGCATCTCGAATCGGAGCGTAAGCTGCGTGACGAGCGGCCGCGCGTAGCCGAGGCGCCGGTGGATGAACTCGGCCATTCTGAATTGGAACGGGAACGCCAGCATGCGGCGGGCAGCGCGATTATAGCCAATCCGGCCCTGTGCCCGGGCACTGTCGGCCAGGTGGCCGGCATAAGCCATCAACGGTTCGACGATCACGCTTGAGACGGTTCTCTGCTGATAATGCGCGAGGATCAGTTCCCGTTCGCGATTCGCCAGCGCAACCAGCCCGATGGTAATGCGGTCGCGGTCGGCGATCTGGTCTTCGATCGATTGCCCTTCCGTCGCGTTCTTGATCCGGGTTTCGTAAGGACGAATGACGTCGCGGGCGATGTTGCGTGGTATCTGGTACTGCGTAGCCGTCCGGCGGATCGAATCGCGGACATTGGACAGGGCCAGCGCCAGGACCTGTTCGCGCAGGACACGATCGATCGGCGACAGCCGATCGAGGTGCAGTCGCCTTATCATCGGCTTCAGGGTAATCCCGTTACCGAACAAGGTGAAAAGGACGAATCCGGTCGACATGATGGCGACGAACCGTTGAACCTCATCGTCGATGAACCGGTTTTCGGTAACGCCGAGCGCGAGGGCGATGGTGACAGCGCCACGAAGCCCGCCCCAAAGGATGACGATCGTGAGCGGCCTGTCGACCGACTGGCTGAGCCGCATGACGCTGAGGAGGGGGAGAAAGCCGAACAGCACGACGGCGCGGGCGGCGAGGGCGCCGATGATCACGATTGCCAGTAGCAAAACATCCCACGGACCGATGTCGGCGATCAGTCCCGGCATCAGGATCGCGGCCAGAACAAAAACCAGCGAACTGGCCCAGAACCCCAGCTGTTGCCAGATGTCCTGGAGAAAGCGCCAGTTCTCCGGTGCGATACGGCCCCGGCCGGTGGCGCTGAGTGCGAGCCCCGCCGCAACGGCAGCGACGACACCGGAAACGCCGAGATAATCGTTGGAGACGATATAGACGATATACGGCAATGCCAGAGTCATGGTGACTTCGGCCAGCCTAAGATCGCGAAGGAACCTGATCAGAAATGCGATAAGCCGTGCACCGGCGACACCGACTGCTGCACCGCCGACAAAGCTGATCACGAAGGTGATCAGCGCACCGCCGGCGTCGACCTGCCGGCCGAGAAGCAGCAGGTCCAGAAAGATCGTGAACAGGACGATTGCCGCGGCGTCGTTGAGCAGACTTTCTCCTTCGACAAGGCGCGTGAGCCGGGCCGGTGCTCCCAAGTCCCGAAAAATGCCAACGACCGCCGAAGGGTCCGTGGTTGCGACGATGGCGCCAAGCAACAGGCAGGCAACGAGCGGGAGACCGGAAACCGGCCACAACGCCATTCCAACGACGATCGTCGTGATCAGAACGGCCACGATTGCCATCAGCAGGATCGGCGCCGCGTCTTCGGCCATGCGCCGCACATCGATCGTCAATGCCGCCTGGAACAACAGCAGAGGCAGAAAGACGACCAGAAAGGTCTCGGAGGTCAGCCTGAAGCCGGCGACCATGTCGCCCGGTGATGACGCAGGAATGACGGCTCCCGGCGAGCCCGGACCAGGGAAACCGGATCCCAGCAGGACGGAAACGATGCCGATCAATACCCCCACCGCCGCCAGCAGCACCGTATGAGGCACCGCCAGACGGTCGGCGAGCGGCTGAAGAATGCTGACGATGACAAGAAGGAGCGCCAGACTGAGCAGGAATACCGACAGATCCACTTTGGGGTACACCGATGGAGAGGCCGTGGCCGTCATGGCCGCGGCGACGCTAACCCCCCAAGGCGTACGGCACAAACGGCAATACGTCGATCATCGTGAAAAGACGTCCTCAATTGCCGGCTGTCCGCATCGCGACCCGATCGGCGCGAACCGCCCGGGCCATGCCCGTCTGGCCACGGCCGCCTCTATCCGTGGTCCCCGTGTTGCGATTGTCCATACCGGCGTCATAAATGAGCCGCACCTCGGCGCGATTTTTCAGGAACAGGGCTGTGGTGACCTCGGTGAAGGGTAAGTTCGCGTCGATGGGCAATGAAGAATATGATCCCCGGGCCGCTACCCTGCGGCGAGCGGCCCGGTCCCCTGGCGTTTGGTGGTATACGATTACATGACCGTCCCTGATCATCTTTGGCCTGATCATCTGTGGATTGAGTCGCCATGATGCGCCTGCTTCGGCGGATTCTCGGCCTCTTGATCCTTGTTGCCCTGCTCGTATCCGGCGCGATGGTGGCGGCGATCGTGGCTGTGCAATCACCGTGGGGCGCCGATCGTGTTGCCGCGGTGCTACGGGGCTGGGGGCATCCGATCAACCGGTTTCGAGTCGAGACCGCCGGCTGGAACCGGCTCGTCCTGACCGGGATATCGGCGGATGACGGTCGCCATTCGATCGACCGCCTCGAAATGGTCGTCGAAGGGTCCTGGTTCCATGCTCTGGCGCCCTGGCTGGATCGCGACGGTGGACAAGGCGCGGCAGTCGCCGAATTGGCCGAAATTTCCGTGCGGGGACTTCGAACGGAAGCAGAAGTCGCGGCGGACGGTACATTTCAAATTCCAGGATTCGAGCATCTCGAATTCGGCGGAGAATCGGACGACGGTGCCAGCGGCCCGGCGTTCAGGGTCGACGCTCTGACTCTGGAGGACGCTCACCTCACCCTCGATACCCCGGTCGGTCGATTCGGCTTTGACGCCGCCATGAATGGCGCGATGCGCAGCGATGGCCTCTCCGGCAGTGCCGACGGCCGCGTTTCATATGCCGGATTCGGTGAGCGGTTTACCGGACAAACCGACGTCGATGTCCGGTTTACGCAGGATGCCGAGGGCCGCTTTGTCCTTTCCCTGTCAGGCAATCAACTGGAACTGACGGATTCGGCGATCGGGGACGCTGATCGTGTGTCGGCCTTCGTCTCCCCCACAGTCGTCTCGGATGGGTCGTTCTGGCTGGTGGCCGAAACGACGGCATCGTTCGCACCCTCGCGTGTTGCTTTCCGGGCCGAAAGTGGTCCTGTTAAGCCCGGGAGTGGCGAAAGCGCTTTGAACGCCATCCTGTCGGGCGAGATCACAGGCGATGGTGCCCGGTTCTCCATCGATGTCGAAGCATTCGCTGACGACGAGGGAGCCGGCATGCCTCGTCCGGAGGCGGATGATAGAGGGATCTCGGCCTGGTTCTCCGCCGAAGCGCGCCTGCGCGCGGCTACGGCCGCTCGCCTGATGGCCGGCGGAACCGCAGATTCCACAGCCGATTTGCCGGCGTCGGACGAATTCATCGATGTCGCATTCGATGGTGCGATTGCCGACGCTGCTGCGACCCGGCGTTTGATCGTCGGGATGATGCAATCGGCTGACTTCGCTTTTCTCGATCCACTGACCACCGACCTGACGGCCGCATTGCGCGCCGACCTCGTCCTGAATGGTCAAATTCTGGCGTCCCTGGCCGAATCGCCCGCCTCGGTATCATGGCAACCGTCCGGGATCGTTGACCTTGCCGCCGGGATCGTTGTCGACGGTCTGGTCGGTATCGATGCGGGATCTCCACTCTCTCTCCCGGACTCCCGAATATCCGCTCAGGAGTCATTGCGCGGAACATTCCGCGTGCGTCCGACCGCGGAGGGGCTCCGGTTCACTGTCGACGAAACGACGACGTTTGCGGGCGACCTGGGGATGGGGCCGGTCGTCGCGACCATCGCGCCCGATTCGGTGCTGTCGGTCCAGCGCGGGCCTGATGGTCTTGATCTGGCTGGGCACGTCTATTTTGCCGCCACAATTGGGGGCACGACGGTCCGCGGGGGTGAGGAGGGGCTGTCGTTTACAATCGTACCTGCCAGTGCGGCCGGGTCATCGGCCTCGGCAGACTTGCGGGAAGAGCCAAATGGCGCATGGGCAACATACACCCTGCTCGCCCCCTCCCTGACGATCGACGTGGCCGATTTCATCGAGGCGAGCGCCGGCGGCCTGGGGGTGGATGTCGATCCGGTGCGAATCGCCGTCGGCGGGCAGGGACGGCTGGACCGTCCCTCCTTCAGAGCGACGATACAATCGTCCGCGAGGCTCGATCGGAACGAGCTGATGGCCGGAGTAAACGCGGCCGCGACAGTCGACGTGTCGGCCGATCTGCACTCTGGTGTCGTTTCGATCGATCAGGACGGATGTGCCACCATTTCGTTTGGCGATTTCGTCGTTCCGGACGGCGTGAGGCTCGCGGCGCCGGTAGAGTTGTGCATCGAAATCGATTCCCCGGACGGCCGCCTCACACTTCGCCCTGATTTCGGCTACTGGCCCCGGGAAGCGCTGCGCTTTCGGGTTGGCCCCGGTGAAATCGGCCTGATCGGCGGGAGCGATGGCAACCCGCTCGGAACACTGACATGGCCGGAAATCGGCTTGGCGTTGGGCGAAGGAGCCGGCGACGAACCGCTCGACGAAGGGAGGCAGCGTCCGGCGACCTTTTCCGCGAGCTTGTCCGATGGCGCACTGGATCTCGGTCAGGGGTTGGGCACGATCAATGGCGCATCGTTGACGGTTCAGGCGACCGGGCGGGACGTGGAGGCCACGCTGACCGGTGGATGGCGGACCCGGGTGCTCGGCCCGCAGCAGCTCTACAACGTCAGAGCCTCGCTCTTCTCGGCCGACGGAGGACGCGGAGAAATCAGGTTGGTCGGACCGGCGGGATTGCCGGTGCTGACCGCGACAGGAACCTATGACGAGGCGTCTGGCGCCGTCGTGGCGGATTGGCGGATCGATCCGATAGATCTTTCCCGTATCGAGGATCTATCCGCCCTTGTCCCTGCCCTCGGCTCGGTCGCCATCTCCGAACAGCGTGGCGTGGTCTCCGCGCGCGGCCGCGCCGCGTGGGACGATGGTATCAGTGCGTCGGGATCGCTGAGTATCGCCGATCTGGGATTCGCCACGCCGTTCGGCAGCCTTTCCGGTCTGAACACAACGCTGCAGATCCGGCGTCTGCTGCCGCTGTCGATTCCGGGCGGTCAGCAAGTATCCATCGACACCGTCGATCTTGGCTTCGTTCTGGAAAACGGAACTTTCGATCTTGGTATCAGCGGACAAACGGTGAGCATCGACGATCTGCGCTTCGCCTGGGCGGGCGGCGTGGTCCGCGCGGAACCGGTCGTGACCCGGCCGAGTGATCGCGAGCGCACCCTGACACTTGAGGTGGAGAGTGTGCGGCTGGCCGATCTGTTCTCGGACGTTCCGGTCGATGAATTCTTCATCAACGGCACGGTTTCCGGACGGATCCCGCTGCGCCTTACCAATGACACGGTCTATATCGACCATGGAATCCTGACATCCGACGCGCCCGGACAGATGCGATACGAAGGCGCGCCGGACGATGTTGCGTCATCCGGCGACGGCGGCATGGATATACTGTACCGTGCGTTGGAAGATTTCCGGTACAGTCAATTGATCATGACGCTGAACGGTCAGACAGGTTACAACCTGGAACTGGGGCTGACGATCGAAGGCGCCAATCCGGATCTGTATGACGGCTATCCTGTAAGACTGAATGTCGGCGTGAGCGGCGCTCTTGACGAGATGCTGAGGCGAGGACTGGAGACGACCCGTATAGGCCGCGAGGCGGAGGAGTTGCTCCGCGAGTTCGACGGCGAGATGAATGAAGATGAATTGATCCGGCGGCTTCAGGAACTGGAGCGTTGAAGCGGACATGGAGGGTGAGGGGCTATGACAGCGATTGACGAGGCACTGCCGGAAGCCGAACGCGTCGGCGATCGGCGGGCATTCCTGTACCGATCGGCCGGTGTCGCCGGAGCGGCGGCGGCCACTGTTCTTCAAGTTGCGTGTTCGCCCACCGTGCGCGTCGAGCCGTCGGACAAGCCGATCGAGATCAATCTCAATATCCGCATCGAGCAAGAGGTCCGGATAAGGATCGAGCGCGAATTGGAGCGCGTATTCGAGGAAAACAGCGATATTTTCTGAGCTGGCCGTGTATGGCTGCATGGACGTGGAAGGGACAAGAATAATGACGCGATGCAACCGGTGGACGCAGCCGACCAGACGCAGGCTGTTGGCGATGGGCGCCAGTATTGTCGTCGGGCTTTCGATGCTCGGTGTAAGCTGGCCAGCCCTGGCTTTAACCCTGGATGAAGCCCGCAATCAAGGCCTGGTGGGCGAGCGGCCGGACGGCTATATCGGTGCCGTACGAAACGCTGCCGGCGTTCAGGAACTGGTATCCAGCATCAACGCGCAGCGCAGGCAGCAATACGAACGCACAGCGCAAGAGACGGGCCGACCGCGCTCCGAGGTGGAGGCCGTCGCCGGACGCACGCTGATCGAACGGGCGCAGCCGGGTTGGTATGTTATGGATCCCAATGGAAACTGGCGGCAGAAATAGCCGCCGCATTTTTCTGTTCATCCGCGCCGATCATCCAGGAAACGGGCAATTGTCCGAGGTCACCTGGACGAACGAACGTTCATCACCTTCGACCGCGGTGAATCGGTATTCCCGGTCGCCCAACACGACCGACTGGTGAACGGGAAGCGTGCCGGTCGCGGTCGTCTCCTCACCTCCGACGGTCGCAAAACGCAGCGTTACCTCTTGGCCGGGGTCAAACCAGGGCTGCTGGGCGCCGCCGTCACTCGTCGCCGATTGCCCCATCCCCGTGACCGAGATTCGGCCATCGGCGAAACTGACCGACGTGTTTGCGCCCTGGTAAACGGGCGTTGGCATGATGAAGCGCCTTGTGATCGGATCAGTGCAGTCCCGGGCCTCCTCGGCGGCTTCAATGAAAAAGGCCAGCCTGTCGGCCGGCACATCCTCGTTCAGACGGTCCGACACCAACTGCATGAGCGCGCGAAGTTCGCCGGTCGGGACCTCCCGCGCGAGCCGGTCCGCCGCTTCCTCGTATCGGGCCTCCGCCGTGCGTGCGGCGGCCTGAGCCTGAACGGCCGTCTGTTCCAGCGCTCGCTGCTGCTCCTGAAGCCGGGAGATCTGATCGCGCAACTGGCGCTCCCGACTTTCAACCTGCTCGACACCAATCTGATACGTGAAGACGCCTATGGCGCCCACCGTCACGAGGTAGAAAGAGAGCTTCAGGACTGTCGAGCGCAATCGCCGCCGATATCGTCTGTCCGGATCGTGGAGGCCGAGAGTCATTGATTGCTGCCGTAGAGGATAAACACGGACGTAGGGATCATTGTGGATGCCAGTACCATTGCCGCCTCATGATGGAAAGGCGTAGATATTGGGTCCGGGGGTGTCTGCTTTAGCCGGTAGATACGTATGGCAAAATGGTATCAGCCGTATTGTCGAGTGTCGTAACGGCTTGATACGGTTTGATACCGCGTTTTTCAAGCAGCCGTTTGTGCTGCGACAACGGAGGATAGCATGGTCGCTACGGTCGATCACTTCATCAACGGGCAAATGACAAAGGGGCAAAGCGGCCGATTCGGCGACGTTTTCAATCCCGCGACTGGCGAAGTTGCCCGCAAGGTTGCCTTGGCGTCGGCCGACGAGGTCTCCGCCGCGATCGAATCCGCCCGCACGGCGCTGCCGAAATGGGCCGAGACGCCGCCGCTCCAGCGGGCTCGCGTGATGTTCAAATTCAAGGAACTGATAGAAACCCATATTGACGAACTCGCCGCTATCGTCACCGACGAGCATGGCAAGGTGCTGTCGGATGCGCGCGGTTCGTGTCAACGTGGGCTGGAAGTCGTCGAATTCGCGTGCGGCATACCACATCTGCTGCGCGGCGATTATACCGAGAATGTCGGCCGCGGTGTGGACAGCTATTCGGTTCGCCAGCCGGTCGGCGTCTGTGCCGGCATAACACCCTTCAATTTTCCCGTCATGGTGCCGCTGTGGATGTTCTCCATCGCGATCGCCTGCGGCAATACGTTCATCCTCAAGCCCTCGGAAAAGGATCCGAGCGCGGCAATGCGGCTGGCTGAACTGCTCAAGGAAGCGGGCGCCCCGGATGGCGTCCTGAATGTCGTTAACGGCGACAAGGAAGCGGTCGACACGCTTCTGACCAACCCGGGCGTCAATGCCATAAGTTTTGTCGGATCAACGGCGGTCGGAGAGTACGTCTACAAAACCGGTTGCGGAAATGGAAAGCGCGTACAGGCGCTTTGCGGTGCGAAGAATCATATGGTCGTCATGCCGGATGCCGATCTCGACAAGGCGGTGGATGGGCTGATGGGAGCCGGGTATGGCTCTGCGGGCGAACGTTGCATGGCGATTTCCGTCGCCGTGGCCGTTGGCGACAGCGCCGATGCGCTCGTCGACCGTCTGGGTCCCAAGGTGCGGGAACTGAAGGTAGCGCCCGGCACTGATTCCGAGGCCGAAATGGGGCCTTTGATTACGCGCGAGCATCTGAACAAGGTGCGGGGCTATGTCGACCTGGGGGTGGACGAGGGCGCCGATCTGGTTGTTGACGGCCGTGATCTGAAGCTGCAGGGCTACGAGGATGGTTTCTTCATTGGCGGCTGTCTCTTCGATCATGTCCGGCCGGATATGCGGATCTACCAGGAAGAGATCTTCGGTCCCGTCCTTAGCGTCGTCCGCGTTCCGGATTTTGCCGCGGCGCTCGAACTGGTGAACAACCATCAGTACGGCAACGGAACGTCGATCTTCACCAACAGCGGTGACGCCGCGCGGACATTCGCCAACAAATGCAATATCGGCATGGTCGGTATCAATGTGCCGATACCCGTGCCGATGGCGTTCCACAGCTTTGGTGGCTGGAAAAATTCCGCGTTTGGCGATCATGGGATCTACGGAATGGAAGGGGTACGCTTCTTCACGAAACTCAAGACCATGACCAGTCGTTGGCCCACGACGATGGCCGAAGGCGCGCAATTCACGATGCCGGTCATGCGCTGAGAACAGGCGGAAGGGTAATCCGATTTGCTGCCGGCAGCCTGATACAGGCCTGCCGGCAGCGGCCGGTAACGTGAAGCGGACATGCAGTTGTCCGCAGGCTACTCATTCTCGGCCGCGTCAAATCCGAAGTCGAAGCCGATATCACCCAGATTGGCGAGAGACACCCTGAGCAGGATCGATCGATTGTCCCGCTGAGGCTGCTCCTGATAGGCGATGTCGAGAACGATACACTCGCAGGTGTAGCGCAGACCGGCTTGCCATGTCGTCACGGCGTCGGCCTCCAGGTCGATCCTGTATAGCCCACGGGTCGACCAGCCGCCGTAGAGCGGCGCCGATCCGCTGAGCAGCAGTTCTTCGCGCTGCCGTTCCGCCACGTCGGACAGATAGGTATATCGGCCCATGAGGCCCAGTGGCCCCAATCTCGACGTCGCCGTCAGTTCGTGACGTTTCGCTTCAAACGTCTCGTCGTCGAGCCTGAATCGATAATTGAGATCGAGCCATCGGCCGGCAGACGCGTCGACACGGCCGACGATGTCCGAAGTCGCGTCGGCGAGCCCGGTCGCCGGGTCGAACAAGTCCGACGCTTCGGCCCGAAAGCTCTGTGCCAGAAGGATGCTCGCTGATCGCCCGCTCCCGTCATCGATCGAATATCGACCACCAACCGTCAGACGCGAGCCGCCGTCGTATCGGTCAATTCCCGCAAACCTGTTGGGCCTGAAAATGGATATTTCGTCCAGTTCCGGCGCCGCGCTATCGTTGCGCGGAATATCTTCGAAATCCGAACTGGTGAAGCTCGGAGCGATCGTAGCCGCCACAATCGGCTCGACAACCTGGGTAAAGGTTTCACCGTGCCTGACAAAAGGATAGCGGGCACTGGCGTGAAGTCGAGGAACTGTCAGGAATGCCTGGGTATCATCGCTCGTTTCTCCAGCAACCTGACCGTTATCATCGAGCAGGTCCTGGGTGGCCCAGAAACTGGCCTGATTTGCAAGTTCTACATCCGCAACCACACCGATGGGCGTATATATCGTTCGTCGCCATCCGATATCCGTCGATGCGCGGAACGTGCCGATCCCTTCCAGCGGCGATCGGCGCCCCTCGCCAGGTCGGCGGAGATAGAGCAATTCCGAATCGGCAAACAATTGTCCGCCGAAGTAGCGCGCTGGTTCACTGACAATCGACGAACGCATCCACGGCAGAATGATCGGCTCGTCTTCGACATTGCCGCGAAGGTCCTGGAACGAAAGAACTTCGGCCGTATGATAGTTCAACCCGTGGAAACCCTCGGCCTGGATATTGCTTTCCAGAACATCCAGATCCGAAATGTCGAAATCTTCCAGATAGGTATCGTCCGTCGTCCGGTTGAGTTCACCGGAGATGCGCCAGTTCTCGTCGATATCGTAGCGACCTTGCGCGAAAACATGACCGCGGAATTCCTCATCTCCGCCTTCCAGCACTTCGCTCTGGTTCGCCGAGGCATCGATCTCGATACGCCCGGACTCGAAGCGGCGCCGGTATTCTCCACTCAGCAACACACCGCGTTCGCCAGTCGGGCGTGCTCTCAGCGTGGCATCCTGTTCCGGGGCGATATCCACAAAGTATCGGAGATCGATGAATTGACCGAGCGTGGACGTAGAACCGAACGAGGGCGTCAACCAGCCGGTTCTGCTTCGGACTCGCGGGTCCGGCGTCGAGAAATAGGGCGTGTACAGAATGGGAATGCCGAATACGTCGAAGAACACGTTCCGAAAGATAATGTCCATCGATTCGGCATCGTGTTCGACTTCGGAAGCGCGCAACTGCCAGATTAATGGCCGGTCCGGGTTCTGCGCGCACGGCAGACACGGCGAATAGATGCCGTCCTCCATCGTGACGGATCCGTCTGCGCGGCGGATTCCGCGTCGTGCAGCAACGCGGCTATCGTCTATCAGGAGGCCACCGACACGGTCGATGAACCCCTCGGCAAGGCCATCTTCAAGTTCGGCATAATCGGCAAAATAGGTATCGCCGGACTCTTCGATGATGACGACATTGCCGGTAGCGGTTACGACTTCGGTCCGGCTGTTGTAGGTTACCCGGTCGGCGAGAACGATGCGTCCCTCTCTTGCGAGGCGGACGGAGCCGGTCAGGATCACCAGTTCCAGCGTTTCATCGACGGTCAAATCGTCGGCTTCGAGCAGAAGCGGCTCTTCCGGTGCCTCTTCCTCTTCCCCGGTGTCCAACTGCGCGGTTTCGGAATACGGAGGACCTGAGGTGCCATTGGCGCCGGATGAAATCTCTGAGCGGTCGTCGATACCGTCGTCATCGCCGCCCGCCGTGTCTGCGAGCGCGGGTCCGGTGTCCGGCCACAAGGCCAGTGCCGCCAGAACTGTGGTTGTGAGAAACCAACCGCGGTACGTCATTCAGGCAGGTCCGTAAATTCTGTTGAGACGCTTATCTGCAGTCGCTGAAACGCCGGCTGCTTCATGACCATTTACCGGGCGCTGGCCGAAGTCAACATCGTGGTCGTGCCGTAAAGCAACTGTTGCTCCGGTGATCGCAGACCCGGGATAAATCAGGACAGTCAAAGGTCAGGCCGGGAAAAATCAGCTCCCGGCCTTCTTGTTCAGCTTGGGGACGGGCCGCAAAAGGAATGCCGGCACATGATCCCCCATGCCGACAACGGAATCGTCCTCGTCGCGTCGCCGGGTCTGGCGAACCGCGCCGCCAGTGGTCTCGGCACCGTCGTCCTGGGCCGATGGATCGGCATGCTGCTCGGCGGCGGATATGCGTTGCTTGTCGCTTGCCGGTTCGGCACCGCCGCGCGGCTCGGACTTTCGAGCATCGGCCGAACCATTTGAGGTCCGACCCGATCGACCTCGGCCGGAACGCTTGCGGCCGGCAGGTTTGGACGAGTCGCTGTCGACGGTCGGAGCCTGCCGGGTTTCTGGCTGGTCAACTGGTTGCTCTGACGCTGCATCAACCGCATCCGCCGGCGTCGCCTGAGTTTCGGCGTCTTTGCGGCTCCTGCTTTCAGGTTTGGCCTCAGGTTGGGCATCAGCGCCGCGGCGCTGCCCGCGGCCGCTTGCGGGGGTGGAAGCACGGCCACGCCCCTTCTTGCCCCCATGTCTGTCATCAGAGGCCATCGACAGGAACGTCTCGATATCTTCAGCCACGGTATCGACGTCGGGTACCGAGACGGCGGTCAGACTGATGCCTTCCAGGTTACTGATGCTCGCGATGTATTTGGCGTCTTCGATCGTCGCCAGACTGTAGGCCCGGCCGCTCTTGCCTGCGCGCCCGGTTCGACCGATGCGGTGAATATAGTCGTCGGAGGATGTCGGAACATCGAAGTTGAAGACATGGCTCAGGTCGGAAATGTCGATACCGCGCGCTGCGACGTCGCTGCATACAAGCAGCTTGACCTCGTCGTTCTTGAACCTCTCAAGCGTTTCAGTGCGTGCGGACTGGGCCATATCGCCGTGGAGCTCGCCGGCATCAAAACCGTGCTTTTTCAACGACCGGCACACGGTGGTCACATCGCGTTTGCGGTTACAGAATATCAACGCGTTGCGCACGTCTTCCTGTCGAAGGATCGATCGCAGAGCGGCCCGCTTGTCCGCCTTGTCAACGAAAGCGACATGCTGAACGACGCTTGCCGCCGGTGCGATCGTGCGCTCGACCGAGATCTGCTTGGGGTTGCTCAGAAAGCGTTCGGCCAGACGACGGATTTCCTTCGGCATGGTCGCCGAAAAAAGCAGGGTCTGGCGGATCGGCGGCAGATGCGAGACGATTTCCTCGATATCCGGAATGAAGCCCATATCGAGCATGCGGTCGGCTTCGTCGATGACGAGGATCTTGACGTCCGGCAGCAGCACTTTGCCGCGCTTGTAGAGGTCAAGAAGCCGTCCGGGAGTCGCGATCAGGACATCGACACCCCGATCGAGCTTCTTGATCTGGTCGTCGAGGCTCTCGCCGCCGATCAGCAGCGCATAGGACAGTTTCTCGTATTTCCCGTAGAGTTCGAAATTTTCGGCGACCTGAGCGGCCAGTTCCCGAGTCGGCTCCAGGATTACCGATCGTGGCATTCTTGCTCTGGCGCGACCATTGGCCAGTATTTCGATCATGGGGAGAGTGAAACCGGCCGTCTTTCCGGTTCCGGTTTGAGCAACACCGAGTATGTCGCGCTGCTGCAGCACGATCGGAATCGCTTGCGCCTGAATGGGTGTCGGCGTCGTATAGCCGACTTCCTCGATGGCGCGGAGTATTTCGGGCTTCAGCCCCAGATCCGCAAAACGCATGTCCTTGAGTATCTTACCTCTCGATCTTAACGGCTTCGGCCCGTCGCGACGTAACGCCATTTGCGCGCCGTGCGGCTGGAAGGATCGTCGTGTGGACGCTCGTGGCCCGAAGAGGGTCAGTTGCTGCGTCCGGCACCGCCTCTGTTGTCGCGAGTCCTTATGAAGATGGCTATTGCCGGTGTCAATGACGATGGCCGCGACGCTGCTGCGCCTGGCCATCATCGGGGAGCCGGAATTGTGGAGATCGGTGCTGCAATGCCGAAGTCATTGGGCATGGGGTAGTGAGGTACATTGTGGACGGGCTTTCGGAGGAATGCTATCCGGTGTTGGTCAGAACCGGCCGGGAATGCCGCATGCCTCTGCTGAGCGCCGAACGATCGGTCATTGTGATTGTAGACATTCAGGAACGTCTGGCTCCGGCAATCGACGGCCTGGATCGTGTGGTTTCGTCGGTCGTGAAGCTGGTTCTCGGTGCGCAACGTCTTCAGATTCCGATTATCGTCACCGAACAGTATCCCGAAGGCCTCGGCGCGACGGTTACCGCGATCCGTTCTAGCATCGGAAACGCGACAACGATCTCGAAAAGGTCGTTCGATGCCACGGCCGAACCGGAACTCCGCGCCGCGCTCGACAGTCATGGCCGACCGGACATCGTCGTTTGCGGCACCGAAAGTCACGTCTGTGTACTGCAGACGGCATTCGGTCTCGCGTCGATGGAGGGGTGTCGGCCGATCATCGTCGAAGACGCGTGCGGGTCGCGGCGCGAGAGCGACCGGCGGCGGGCGATGATGCGCATGGACCGCGCGGGTATCGATATCGTGACGACGGAAATGGTCCTCTTCGAATGGATGCGCCGGGCGGGAACCGACATTTTTCGAGACATCATCAAGGTAATCAAGTGACTGACAAGCCCCAACTCGTGCTATTGCCCGGCCTCCTTTGCAACGCCCGCCTTTTCGCCCATCAGTGCCGCCACCTGGCGGATGCCGCCGATTGCCATGTCGCAGACCTGACAGGCGGTGACAGTATTGCCACCATGGCGGCGGGAGTGCTGGATGGCGCACCGGAGAGTTTTTCGCTCGCCGGGTTGTCAATGGGCGGCTATGTAGCGCTGGAAATCATGCGCCAGGCTCCCGAGCGCGTGGAAAGGCTCGCTTTGCTCGATACTTCGGCTCGGCCTGATACGGCCGAACAGCAGCAACGCCGTCGCTCGCTGCTTAAGCTTGCCGAGACCGGCCGCTTCAAGGGCGTGACGCCGCAGCTTTTGCCGCTTCTGGTGCACGAGGACCGGTTGTCGGATTCGCCCCTGGTCGACGAGATCATGGCAATGGCCGAAGCCGTGGGCAGGGATGCGTTTGCCCGTCAGCAGACCGCCATTATGAACCGGCGCGACAGCCGCGACACCCTGGAGGGGATATCCTGTCCGACATTGGTCGTCTGCGGCCGTCAGGATGCCATAACGCCCCTGGAGATATCAGAGGAAAGCGCATCTTTGCTGCCGCGCGGGCGGTTGGTCGTCATCGAGGATTGCGGCCACCTGTCGTCGATGGAGCGACCCCAGGCGACCACCGCCCTCATGCGCGATTGGCTGCTTAACAGATAGGCCGGTGCCGGCTTAGAGTCCGGATCAAACGTCGAGATCGCGCACCGAGGGGGCGTGTTCCTGGATATAGCGGAAGCGTAACTCGGGCTTGCGGCCCATCAACTGTTCGACCAGCCCGGCGGTGGCGGCACTTTCTTCGGGCTCCGCACGATCCGGGATCGTCACCTGCCACAGTTGGCGCTTGGCCGGATCCATCGTCGTGTCGCGGAGCTGGGCGGGCGGCATTTCACCCAGTCCTTTGAATCGGCTGATTTCAACTTTCGACCGGCCCTTGAAGGTCGTGCGCATGACCTCGTCCTTATGGGCATCGTCCCGGCAATAGACCGATGTGCCGCCGGCCTGCAGGCGGTACAGCGGAGGCTGGGCCAGGAAGAGTCGGCCGTCGCTGATCAGTCCCCGCATTTCCTTGTAAAAGAACGTCATCAGCAGCGAGGCGATGTGAGCGCCATCGACATCGGCGTCAGTCATGATGATGACGCGGTCGTAGCGCAGCCGGGCGCCGTCGTAGTCGCGCCGGGTGCCGCAGCCCAACGCCTGAACCAGGTCACTGATCTCCTGGTTGCCGGACATCTTGTCGGCGGACGCGCTGGCGACATTCAGGATTTTGCCGCGCAAGGGAAGGACGGCCTGAGTCTGTCGATCCCGTGCGGCTTTGGCGGAGCCGCCGGCGCTATCGCCCTCGACCAGAAATACTTCTGTATTGCGGCGATCGGTGCGGGAGCAGTCGGACAGCTTGCCGGGCAATCTTGTCTTGCGCGTCGCGGTTTTCCGTGTCGTTTCCCGTTCCTTGCGCCGCCGCGCCCGCTCGTCAGCCCGCTCCACGAAGCGTTCCAGCAGCTTTGAGGCGGATGCCGTGTCGGCGGACAGCCAATGGTCGAAACGGTCCTTGATGGCTGTCTCTACAATCCTGGTCGCTTCCGGAGTGGCCAGTTTTTCCTTGGTCTGCCCCTGGAATTGCGGATTGGAAATGAACACGGACAACAGGATTGCGGCGCCGGCTGTTATGTCTTCGGCCGTGACCGACGCACCACGCTTGTTGCCGGCCATATCCGCGTGGGCCTTGATGCTTTTCAGCAGACCGTTGCGCAGCCCGACCTCGTGAGTGCCGCCCTGGGCGGTCGGCACCGTGTTGCAATAGGAATGAACGAAGCCTTCGTCATCCTCCGGCCAGGCAATCGCCCATTCCACCCGTGCGCCGGCATCGGCCAATTTGGCCACGCCTGCGAATGACGCCTGCGTTGTCGTTTCCCGCCCGTCCAATGCCGTCGCAAGGAAATCCGCGAGCCCGTTCGGAAAATGCAGTACCGCATCTTCCGGCACGCCAGTATCCGGTGCAATCAGCGATGGCGGGCATGTCCAGCGCAGCTCGACGCCGCGATAGAGATAGGCCTTTGACCGGGCCATGCGAAACAGCCGATCCGCCCGCAATCGGGCGGCATCGCCGAATATCTCGGGATCGGGCAGAAATGTTATCGCCGTCCCGCGACGATTCTGGGTATGGCCGCGATTCTCCAGTGCGCCGAGGGGCGCGCCTTGCGAATACTCCTGTGCCCAGAGGGTCCGATCCCGAGCAACCTCGACCGTCAGACGACTGGACAGGGCATTGACGACCGACAGCCCGACACCATGCAGGCCTCCCGAGGTGGCGTATACCTTGTTGGAGAATTTGCCGCCGGAATGAAGGGTGGTCATGATCACCTGCAGCGCCGAGACGCCGGGGAACTTCGGATGGTCGTCGACCGGAATGCCACGCCCGTTGTCCCGAACGGTGACGGATCCGTCCTCCTGCATGGCCATCTCGATCCATGTCGCATGGCCGGCAACGGCCTCGTCCATCGCGTTGTCCAGCACCTCGGCGACGAGGTGGTGGAGTGCGCGGTCGTCGGTACCCCCGATATACATGCCCGGCCGGCGGCGGACGGGCTCCAGACCCTCCAGGACCTCGATGTCCTGGGCACCGTAATTGCCGGTCGTGCCGTCTTGTGGCTGGAACAGGTCGTCGTTCATGGGGTCTGCTCGATCGCTCTTCGTCATAGCCGTGTCGGATATAGCATTAGCAGCGGTGGTGAAAGAGTTGATACGCTGTGGCAGACATCGTTAATCGCCGATGAAAAGGGACGATCATGACCAGCGATCTTGAAACGGCGCGTTTGGAAGTGGCGGCTCCGCCGGCTGGCGAGGTCGCATTACGAACCATAGCCATGCCGGCCGACACGAATCCGAACGGCGATATCTTCGGCGGATGGTTGCTGTCGCAAATGGACATCGCCGGCAGCGTCATCGCTTACGAGCGCGCCGGAGGCCGGGTTGCCACGGTCGCCATCGACGCGATGACATTCATGCAGCCGGTATTCGTCGGCGACCTTGTCAGTTGCTATGCCTCGCTCGAAAACGAAGGTCGGACGTCGATGCGGATCAAGGTGCAGACCTATGCCCGGCGGCGCGGCGGCCAGAACCTCGTACAGGTGACCGAGGGGATGTTCACCTATGTCGCCATAGGGGACGACCGGCGCTCCCGCGCTCTTCCCGCCAAAAGCGGCTGAACCCCCGTTTGGTCAGGCACCGGGCGGAAGAACGAACAGAACCGCCATCAGCGATCCGAGAAAGACGAGCACCGTTGCGGTCTCGCAAGCGAACCGATTCGCGAGTTCCTGATCCGACATCGTTATGTTCCCTTCCTGTTCTAAATAGAACACTAAGGGAACGACGCAGTGATGTCAACAGAACGAGAACGTCGTCAGCGGGACATTCAGGGCGTCGGTTCGGCGTCGAGCATCGTGATGGAATCCTTGCCGACATCGACTCCGATGACATAGCCCGCGAAAAAGCCGATTCCGATACCGAATATCAGGGCCCAGACTGCGAACAATCTCCACTGGCCCGGCTTTCCGGGCGGTTTTGGTTGCTGCTGATCGTGTGAGTTTGTTTTCATGTCGTCTCTGCTCATGCGGGCATCTCAGCTTTGTTCTGCTCAAGCGGACCATTGCGCGGATCACGGGCGACCTCAAGCACTAAAGGGGCAGGGCCCATGTGGCTACGTCACGCAACGCGCGTGGTGATGGCGGACACAAAAAATCCGCGCCCCGGTGGTCCCGGGACGCGGATTGAGCAGTCGATACCGACGTAATCAGACGGAGAAATACATCTGGAATTCGATCGGGTGCGGCGTGTGTTCGAAGTTATAGACCTCTTCCCATTTCAGATCGAGGTAGCCTTCGATCATGTCGCTGGTAAAGACATCGCCCTTGGTCAGGAACTCGTGATCCTTTTCGAGCTCGGTCAGTGCTTCCCGCAGCGAGCCGGAGACTGTCGGAATGTCCTTCAGTTCCTCTGCGGGAAGATCGTAGAGGTTCTTGTCCATCGGGTCGCCTGGATGGATCTTGTTCTGGATGCCGTCAAGCCCGGCCATCAGCATCGCCGAGAAGGCCAGATAGGGATTCGCCGTCGGATCCGGGAACCGGATTTCCACCCGCTTGCCCTTCGGGCTGGTCGCATAGGGAATACGGCAGGAAGCCGACCGGTTCCGCGAGGAATAGGCAAGCAACACGGGCGCTTCGAAGCCGGGGACGAGGCGCTTGTAGCTGTTGGTCGACGGGTTGGTAAAGGCGTTCAGCGCCTTTGCGTGTTTGATGATGCCGCCGATATAATAAAGGGCGGTCTCGGAAAGATCTGCATAGCCGGATCCGGCAAATGTCGGTTGGCCCTCTTTCCAGATCGACTGGTGAACATGCATCCCCGAGCCGTTGTCGCCCTTGACCGGCTTCGGCATGAACGTCGCGGTCTTACCATAGGCCTGGGCCACCATGTGGACGCAGTATTTATAAATCTGCATCTGGTCGGCATGCTCGACCAGCGTACCGAATTTCGTGCCGAGTTCGTGCTGGGCCGGCGCCACCTCGTGGTGGTGCTTCTCGATCACCAGACCCATTTCTCCCATCACCGACAGCATTTCCGCACGGAGATCGGCGCCGCTGTCGACGGGTGGAATCGGGAAATAGCCGCCCTTGATGTAGGGGCGGTGTCCCATGTTGCCTTCGGGAAACACCTTGCCGGAAGCCGATGGAATCTCGCTACTTTCAAGATGATAGTAGCCCTGGTGCATGGACTGCTCGAAGCGAACGTCGTCAAAAACGAAGAACTCCGCCTCGGCGCCGAACACGGCGCGGTCGCCGATCCCCAGAGACGCCATGTAGTCCTGCGCCTTCTTCGCCACCGAGCGCGGATCGCGGTTATACGACTGACCGGTGGATGGCTCGTAGACGTCGCAGAACAGAATCAGGCTGGGTTGCGCCGAGAACGGATCCATGACGGCGGATGACGCGTCGGGAATCAGCGACATGTCCGACTCGTTGATGTCCTTCCAGCCGTTGATGGACGATCCGTCGAACATGAATCCGTCGGTGAAGACGTCCTCGTCGATCGTACTGACATGCTGGGCGGTATGCTGCCACTTGCCCCTTGGATCGGTAAAGCGGAGGTCGACGTATTTGACGTCGTGTTCCTTGATCAGGTCGAAGACTTTCGAAATCGCTTCGGACATTTCCTGTTTCCTGTGGTTTTTCCGTGTCGGCTTTGCGTACCCGGATTGGGTCTCTTACGCGGAGAGATCGTTTCCCGATACCCGCCCTTGACTGATTACTGAGACTGATACCTCTAACGGCTTGTTAGACCGCGTCTGCGCCCTTTTCCCCGGTACGGATCCGGATGACGTCATCGATCGGCGAAATGAAGATCTTGCCATCGCCGATGCGGCCGGTATGGGCCGCTTGCTGGATCGCTTCCACGGCCCTCTCGACCATGGAATCTTCCATGATTACCTCAATCTTCACCTTGGGCAGGAAGTCGACGACATATTCGGCCCCACGATAGAGTTCGGTGTGACCCTTCTGCCGTCCGAACCCCTTCGCCTCGGTCACGGTAATGCCCATGATTCCAACGTCGTGGAGCGCTTCCTTAACCTCGTCCAGCTTGAACGGTTTGATGATCGCTTCGACTTTCTTCATCGCCTCTCGCCTGTTGTCTGACGTCGCCCGGACAATATCGCTGCCCCGGAATGACGGCCCCCGGGAACTCGACCCCGAGGATAAGAGCATGGTGCCGAGTGGAGCAATTAGTGTGCCAACCGCACCGATCGAAAGCATGTCAGGACCAAGCGTCTCCACTTGCTCCCAAACTTTGTACAATGAGTGCGATAGTCGGCCTATCGAATTCGGCCTGCTGACTGTGCACCCTTGCCGACCGCTCAGAAAATCGGCATTTTGCCTATTTTATAGGCACAATAGACCCTCATCCTCCAGATTTCAACCGGTTGGCGTCTCTCCATCTCGGCCGATACTTCGCCGGGCGTGAGTGGGGGGCGGTCACAGCGTGCCGACGAATTTATTGACGCGCTGCAGAGCTTCCTCGATGGCTTCGATGCTGTTTGCGTAGGATAGCCGGATGAAACCCTCGCCGTTTCCGCCGAAACTGGTTCCGGCAACCGTTGCCACGCCGGCTTCGGTCAGAAGTCGGTCTTGCATCGTGCGGGCATCCAGACCGGTTGCCGTGATATCAGGGAACGCATAGAAGGCGCCGCCGGGCTCAACGCAGCGAAAGCCGGGGATACTATTCAGTCCGTCTACGACGACGCGGCGGCGCGACGTGAACGCTTGCAGCATTTCGTCTACGGCATCCTGAGGTCCGGTCAGAGCGGCGATGGCCGCCATCTGGGCAGCAGCGTTGACGCATGAATGACTGTTGACGGCAAGCCTGTCGGCAAGGTCGATCAGTGCCGATGGCCAAACGCCGAATCCGAGGCGCCAGCCGGTCATCGCATAGGTCTTCGACCAGCCATCGAGCAGAATCAGCCGGTCCTCAAGTTCCGGATAGCTGAGCAGGCTGCGATGCGCGTGCGGCGGATAGAGCATCCGGCTGTATATCTCATCACTCATGACCGCCACATGCGGATGCTTTGCAAGGCCAGCCACGAGCCGATCCATGGCTTCCGGCGGCACGACCCCGCCGGTGGGGTTGGCGGGACTGTTGACGATCAGCAGCCTGGTAGCCGGGGTAATCGATGCCAGGATGGCATCCGGATCGAAGGCAAAGCCCTTTTCCTGCAGAAGCGGGTATGCGACCGGCGTCGCGCCCGTGTAGCGGATAACTGAGCCATAGATCGGGAATCCGGGATCAGGATAGATGATTTCGGCGCCCGGCTGACCGAACATCAGAATGGCGAACCACATTGTCACCTTGCCGCCGGGCACGATCACGACTCGCTCCGGCGACACGTCGACGCCGTGACGGCCTTGCAGATCTGCGGCGACGGCTTCACGAAGCGGCTGGATACCACGAGCCGGCGTATACCCATGATGGCCGTCCCGAAGAGCTTGTGCTGCAGCTTCGACGATGTGGTCGGCTGTTTTGAAGTCTGGCTGGCCAATGCCAAGATTAATGATCGATCGGCCATCGCGCTCCATGGCGGCGGCGCGGGCGAGCACCTGAAAGGCCGTCTCGGTTCCAAGGCGGGACATCGCGTCCGCCGGCCTGATCGATGCTGGGGCCGTATCGCTGGTGCTGGGCATTCGTCCTGTTCCCCTTCAGCTGGTTTGCGCCGCTTCGGCATCATTTGACTGTATGACAGCCTTCCGCATTTCATGGCTGCGGTTCAAGCGTCCAAACGAGTCCATGCCCTCTGCTGGGCCTTGGTCTGATCGAGCCGGGTGGCGGCAGGCGCGGAAAAAGTTGTGGCGTTGGGCTTGACGGGCAGCGATGGATCGTCCATATCCACCGCGCCTGCCGATCACGGCAGTGTTATGGCGATCGTAGCTCAGCGGTAGAGCACTCGGTTGTGGTCCGAGATGTCGTGGGTTCGAACCCCATCGGTCGCCCCATTTTCCCCTTTATGCAATCTGAATAGATATAGCAGGACGTGCCCGCAGCGTATCTTGGGCAGGTCCATGAGAAGGCGGCTGTCCGCGCCAACGCCCTTGGTATACATTTGTGCGTAGATTCAGCAGGTCGGAAGGGGACCGCGCGATGAACAACGCCGAGTGGCCAGTGGAGCTGTTGACCGCCGCGGAAATGGGCGCGGCCGACGCTCGCGCCATCACTGCCGGAACGCCGGGCCATGTGCTCATGCGTCGGGCCGGCCGAGCCGTCTCGGATGCCGTCGGGCGTCTGTCAGCGCCCCCGGGGCCGGTCCTTGTCCTCTGTGGGCCTGGAAACAACGGCGGTGACGGCTTTGTCGCGGCCACGTTTCTGGCACGTCGCGGGTGGTCCGTGAGCGTTGCGCTGCTTGGAGATCCAGGCCGCCTTTCCGGTGATGCGGCAACGGCATTCGCCGATTGGAACGGCCCCCTGGAGATCATCGACGATTCCTGGTGCCGAACCATGGCAAACGATCAACGAACGCCGGCCGTGGTCGTCGACGCCCTGTTCGGCGCCGGTCTGTCCAGGCCCTTCAACGGGGCGCCGGCCATGCTGCTCGCGCGGTTGCGCCAAAGGGGGGGGCGTATCGTCGCCGTTGACGTTCCCAGCGGGCTGGACGGAACGACGGGTCGGATAAGGGGAGGAGACGAGGGGCGAGCCGTTCCAGCGGATGTGACTGTCACATTTTTCCGGCTGAAGCCCGGTCACTGCCTCCAGCCTGGACGGTCGATCTGCGGCCGCACCGATCTCGTCGACATCGGCATCGATCCCACCGTGCTGCACGTCATTGCGCCGACGGCGCATATTAACAGGCCGGCGGCATGGGACGGCGTGATTCCAGCGCCGACAATCCAGGACCACAAATACAGCCGTGGCCACGTCGTCGTTCTGGGCGGTGAGATGATTGGTGCGGCCAGACTGGCGGCGGCGGCCGCCCGGCGTCTGGCCGGCTACGTAACATTGGCGGGTGAGGGCGTTGACGGCATTTGCGCCGTCGAACCGGGACTCGTACTCCGCCCAGGGGGCGGTGGCTGGGAATCGGCGATGTCGGCCGCTGTCGGGCGTCCGGATCACATGGCCGCCGTCATCGGGCCGGGTGCGGGAGTGGGCGATGCCGCCGCGGCAGAGAGGTTGAGAGGCCGGGCACGCGACTGGCTCTCCACCGGAGCGGGACTGGTGCTGGACGCCGACGGCCTTACGGCATTCTCGCCGGCGCCCGACCTGCCGGCGCCCGACCTGCCGACGGATGGGGCTGCCGGCCTGCCGAAATCACCGAAGGGGCATCGCCTTGTTCTGACGCCACATAGCGGTGAGTTTGCCCGCCTTTTTCCAGACCTGGCCGGCAACGATACGGACAAGTTATCATCCGCGCGTGCGGCAGCGCGGGCGACCGGCGCCGTCGTGGTACTGAAGGGCGGAGACACCGTGATCGCCGCCCCCGACGGTCGTGCCGCGGTCAGCGTCGACGGACCCGCTTCGCTGGCCACCGCCGGAACGGGCGATGTTCTTTCAGGTCTCATCGGCGCATTGATTGCCGCGGGAAAGCCGCCGTTTGATGCGGCTCGAATGAGCGTATGGCTACACGGCGAGGCGGCGAAACGCCTGGGAGTCGGCCTCGTCGCCGAGGATTTGCCGGCCGCGATCGCTGATATTCTTCGACTTGGTCCGACCGCTGGACGCCGGACGTTCGCAGGCATGATGCCGGCGTGGTGACGGGACGGTTTTTGGACTGTTTGCGGCTATGAAGCTGTGCTATCACCTCCACCGGAATAGGCGCGGCAGGTTCGCGCATGCGGGCGTGGCGGAACTGGTAGACGCGTCAGGTTTAGGTCCTGGTGGCTTTGGCCGTGGGGGTTCAAGTCCCTCCGCCCGCACCAAATATTTCGGCGTCCGGTCAAATTCGCAAATGCGCGGATGACCTCGGCAACTGACGACTGTCAGTCGCGTAGCCACGTTCAACGTGGCGAAGGGGCTGTCGTCGCTTGCTGCCACACCGAACAGGCGTGTTGCCATGCGGCGGTGAGTCGTTATTTCTTGACCCGCCATGGTTTACACGTTCAAACACCAACGCGTCGGACCAGGGGGGTCCGGGGCGATAGGCGGCAACGAAACAGGCAAGCTTTTGAGATGCAGGTAACCGAGACCAACGCCGAAGGGCTTCGCCGGGAATTGAAAGTCATCATTCCGGCGGGTGACATCGAGCAACGGGTTGATACGCGACTGAGCGAAATCCAAAAGGATATCCGCCTTCCAGGCTTTCGTCCCGGTAAGGTGCCGATGTCGATTCTTCGCAAGCGGTATCGGAAATCCGTTATGGGCGAAGTGGTGGAGGGCTTGGTCAATGAAAGCTCTCAGGAAGCCATTTCCGACCAGGGTATTCGACCCGCGCTGAAACCCGAGATCGATATCGCCAGCTTCGATGACGGCAAGGACCTGGAAATCAACCTGAAGGTCGAGGCACTTCCTGACATTCAGCCGCCAGACGTCTCCGACATTTCTATTGAAAAGCCGGTTGCGGAAGTGTCGGACGAGACCGTCGACGAGGCTCTCAAGCGCCTGGCCGAGAATCAAAAATCCTACGAGGCAGTCGACGAAGCGCGCCCGTCGGCCGATGGCGATCAGATCCTGATCGACTTCGAGGGCGAGATGGACGGCGAAAAGCGCTCCGAACTGGCAAGTGAGGATTTCGCACTCGATCTCGGGTCGGGTCGCATGATCCCGGGATTCGAGGATCAGCTGGTCGGTGCTTCCGCGGGCGAAACCAAAACCGTAGATATCACCTTTCCGGAAGATTACCCGGCCGAGGATTTCCGCGGCAAGTCGGTTTCCTTCGAAGTCACTGTCAAAGAAGTCCGGGCGCCGAAGGAAACGGTGATCGATGACGAATTTGCCAAGGGGCTGGGCTTCGATGATCTCGATGGCCTGAAGGATGCCATACGCAAACGCACGGCCAACGAATACGACCAGCAAAGCAAGGCGCGGATGAAGCGGCAGCTGCTGGATATTCTGGCTGAGCGTCATTCTTTCGAAGTTCCGCCCGGCATGGTCAAACTGGAATTCGATTCCATCTGGCGCCAGGTCGAAGAGGCGATGAAGAACCCGGATCCCAATGATCCGGACAAGGACAAACCCGAAGAGCAGCTGCGCGACGAATATACGCAGATCGCCGAGCGCCGCGTGAGGCTGGGACTGCTGCTGGCTGAAGTCGGGAAGGCCGAGAGCATCCAGGTGACCCAGGAAGAACTCAATCAGGCGCTTCTGAGCGAGGCGCGTCGCTACCCTGGACAGGAACGGGAAGTGATCGATTTCTTCCAGAAGAACCCTCAGGCGATCGAAAATCTGCGCGCGCCGATTCTCGAGGACAAAGTCGTCGATCACATCATTTCCAAGGTCTCCGTCGATGAAAAGACGGTGAGCATCGAGGAACTGATGCGGGACCCCGACGAGATTGACACGGGCGAGAACGCGGATCCGGAGCAGAAAACGGAAGAGGCCAAGGCGTAGCTACTGGTCCCGTGGCCCCGGTCGATTGCCGGGGCCATTTTCCGCATTTTGCGCGAGAGGTTGTTGCTGCGCGCCGACGATGCCATCTAAGGCTGGGCGACACGGTCGGGAGGCTCTTGTTGAAGAGCATCCGGTGCGCGATGGTCTCACTGGCAGTGGCCGGCGCAGCGTCCGGACCAAGACCAAAGTCGCACCATCGAACGCAGACCTGAGGACGGTAATGGCCGAATTTGAAGATCCAAGGATGAACACCCTTGTCCCGATGGTCATCGAGCAGACCAACCGGGGAGAGCGGTCGTTCGACATCTATTCGCGGCTTCTCAAAGAGAACATCATCTTCCTGATCGGGCCGGTGAACGACAATGTCGCGAGTCTGATTTGCGCGCAGTTGCTCTTTCTGGAGTCGGAAAACCCGAGCAAGGATATATCGCTTTATATCAACAGCCCGGGCGGCGTCGTGACAGCCGGACTGGCAATTTACGATACGATGCAGTTTATTAGACCGGAAATCTCGACCGTGTGCGTCGGTCAGGCGGCGTCGATGGGATCGATGCTCTTGGCGGCCGGTGCAAAGGGCAAGCGATATGCTCTGCCGAACAGCAGGATCATGGTTCACCAGCCATCCGGCGGCGCGCAGGGTCAGGCTTCGGATATCGAAATTCAGGCGCGGGAGATTCTCAAGATTCGCCGTCGCCTCAATGAGATTTATCAGAAGCATACGGGACAATCGCTTGAATCGATTGAAGCATCTGTGGATCGCGACAAGTTCATGTCGGCGACCGAGGCGGCGGAATTCGGTATCGTTGATGAAGTTATCGAGAAACGTCCAGGGCCGGAGGTCGGGCCGCTTTCCGGGTAAAGCGTCCGCTCACTGTAACTAAGCCTTGAACCGATGCGATCCCTTATGTTCAATGGGTATCGACCGGGCGTCGGCGGGGGGCGCCGCGGGGCACGAGCGTCGTGTCATCGATTGCTTGGTGTGAATGCGTACCCATTTAGGTGGGGAACAGGTGTGGAGTGGCCCGATATCGGTTCCTGACGACATGATCGGGTCCAGGACTGGCCAATTGGGGCTTTTATGAGCAAATCTTCCAGCGGAGACGCAAAGAACACCCTGTACTGCTCTTTCTGCGGAAAGAGCCAGCACGAGGTTCGCAAGCTCATCGCCGGTCCGACTGTATTCATCTGTGATGAATGCGTCGAACTGTGCATGGATATCATCCGCGAAGAGAACAAGACGACCCTCGTGAAAAATCGCGACGGCGTCCCGACACCGAGAGACATCCATACCGTCCTTGATGACTATGTCATTGGACAGGAGCACGCGAAGCGTGTTATGTCGGTCGCTGTTCACAACCATTACAAGCGGTTGGCGCATGGACAGAAGGGAGGAGAGGTCGAACTGGCCAAATCCAACATCCTTCTGATCGGGCCAACAGGATGTGGCAAAACGCTCTTGGCGCAGACCTTGGCGCGCATCCTCGATGTCCCGTTCACCATGGCCGATGCAACGACTTTGACTGAGGCTGGTTATGTCGGCGAGGATGTCGAGAACATCATACTGAAGCTGCTGCAGTCGGCGGATTACAATGTCGAACGGGCTCAGCGCGGGATCGTCTATATCGACGAAGTCGATAAAATCAGCCGGAAGTCGGACAATCCGTCAATCACTCGGGACGTGTCGGGTGAGGGCGTTCAGCAGGCCCTGCTGAAGATCATGGAGGGCACGGTTGCTTCGGTTCCGCCTCAGGGCGGTCGCAAGCACCCGCAGCAGGAATTCCTTCAGGTCGATACGACGAACATCCTCTTCATCGTCGGCGGTGCATTTGCCGGATTGGAAAAGATCATCGCCCAACGGGGCCGGAAGTCGTCCATTGGCTTCGGCGCGAATGTCGACCGTCCGGAAGATCGCCGGACCGGTGATATCCTGAGGGAAATCGAGCCGGAGGATCTTCTGAAGTTCGGATTGATCCCCGAATTCGTCGGTCGGGTGCCCATTATCGCTACACTCAATGATCTGGATGAGCCGGCCCTGATCGAGATCCTGACGGAGCCTAAGAACGCATTAATCAAACAGTATCAGAAGCTGTTCGAGATGGAGGAGGTCAAGCTTTCTTTTTCTGAGGATGCACTGAAAAGTGTGGCTCAGAAAGCGATTGCTCGCAAAACAGGTGCTCGTGGGTTGCGGTCGATACTTGAGGGAATTTTGCTCGAACCGATGTTCGACCTCCCGGGCCTGGATGGCGTTGAAGAGATCGTCATTAACGCCGAAGTCGTCGAGGGACGCAGCAAGCCGCTCATGATCTACGCCGAGAAGCGAGGCGGCGCGGTACCCAGTGCGTGAGTGACGATCGTTTGAGATATACGAGAGGTCAAAGCCAAACGAGCGGAAAGGGGCGGTTCAGAAGATCTGAGCTTGCCCCTTCACCATTTCTTGACCGTGTTGGCTATCGGAGGCTTTGATGTTGGGTGTATACACTGACATTTACAGCCCCATGGTATGTGGTCGTTGGAAATATCATGCATGAAACGGCCCTGTCTCTTGATCCGCAGACTTGGCGAGGCCACGTTCAATAAGCGTTAGCAATCGTCGGCGAGAATTGGTGTTGTGAGAATTGCCGGCGTCCGCCTCTTTTCAGAGGTCGTCGGGCCTCCTTGTTCCCGCCTTGATATCATGAGGCATATGCAGATGTTGGACGTAAAGCGCGGTGCGCTGTACCCCGTTCTCCCGCTAAGGGATATCGTTGTTTTTCCGCACATGATCGTGCCGCTGTTCGTCGGTCGCGAAAAATCGGTGCGGGCGCTTGAGGATGTCATGCGCGACGACAAGCAGATTCTTCTGGTCACCCAGAAGAACGCATCCCAGGACGATCCCAAACCAGACGAAATATTCGAGATCGGGACTATCGGAACCGTTCTTCAATTGCTCAAACTGCCGGACGGGACCGTAAAGGTTCTGGTCGAGGGTGGGCAACGAGCGCGGGTGACGCGGTTCACCGACAACGAATCGTTCTTTCAGGCAGAGGCCGATCCGATCCCCGATGACGCGGCAAGCCCGCAGGAATTGGAGGCCCTTGGACGCGCGGCGGTTTCGCAGTTCGAGCAGTATATCAAGCTGAATAAAAAGATCCCGCCGGAGGTGCTGGTATCGGTCAATCAGATCGAGGAGCCCGGTAAACTCGCGGATACGATAGCGTCTCACCTGTCGCTGAAGATTCCCGAGAAACAGGAGCTGCTCGAAACGCCGAGCATCGGTGAGCGGCTGGAGCGCGTATACGGGTTCATGGAAGGCGAAATCGGCGTCCTCCAGGTTGAAAAAAGGATCCGCTCCCGCGTTAAGCGGCAGATGGAAAAAACGCAGCGCGAGTATTATCTGAACGAGCAGCTCAAGGCCATTCAGAAGGAGCTCGGGGAGGGTGAAGACGGCCGCGACGAGCTTCAGGAGCTCGAGGATCGTCTCGCCAAGACAAAGTTCTCGAAGGAAGCCCGCGATAAGGCGACAGCGGAACTGCGCAAGCTACGAAATATGAGCCCGATGTCCGCCGAGGCTACCGTCGTTAGGAACTATCTTGATTGGATGGTTTCCATTCCGTGGCGCAAGCGGTCGAAGATCAAGAAGGATGTAACCCTCGCAGAGCAGGTGCTCAACGAGGATCACTTCGGACTCGAGAAGGTCAAAGAGCGGATTCTGGAGTACCTGGCGGTGCAGCAACGCATGACCAAGGTCAAAGGTCCAATTCTTTGTCTGGTCGGTCCCCCCGGCGTCGGCAAAACGTCATTGGGTCGATCCATTGCGCGCTCGACAGGTCGAAATTTCGTGAGAATGTCGCTGGGCGGCGTTCGCGACGAGGCCGAGATCAGAGGACACCGCCGGACCTATATCGGCTCCATGCCGGGCAAGGTCATCCAGTCGATGAAAAAGGCGAAAACGTCCAATCCCCTGTTCCTTCTGGATGAGGTCGACAAGCTGGGCGCGGACTACCGAGGTGATCCTTCTTCGGCCCTGCTGGAGGTTTTGGACCCGGAACAGAACAGCACGTTCAATGACCACTATCTCGAGGTCGACTATGATCTTTCGGACGTGATGTTCATCTGCACGGCCAACAGCCTGCAGCTTCCGCAGCCTCTGCTGGACCGAATGGAGGTAATCCGGATCCCCGGTTATACCGAGGACGAGAAGATTGAAATCGCGAAGCGTCACCTCATCAGCAAGCAGCTCAAGGCCAACGGCCTTAAGAATGGTGAGTGGGCGATAACGGACGAAGGTCTTCGCGATCTGATCCGCTACTACACGCGAGAAGCCGGCGTGCGTAATCTTGAGCGTGAGATTGCAAATCTTACGCGTAAAGCCGTCAAGGAGATCCTGACGAGCAAGGGTGAGGTGACGTCGATCACAATCACGCCCGATAACCTTTCGGACTATGCGGGTGTGCAAAAATACCGCTACGGCGAATCGGAACTCGAAGATCTCGTTGGCGTAACGACCGGATTGGCGTGGACTGAAGTTGGCGGCGAGCTGTTGTCGATTGAGGCCGTGACAGTACCGGGCCGAGGGCGCGCTGTGACCACTGGCAAACTCGGCGATGTCATGAAGGAATCGGTTCAGGCCGCCGAGAGCTATGTTAAGTCTCGTAGCATCGACTTCGGCATCAAGCCGACCATCTTCGGCAAGAAAGACATCCACGTCCATATTCCCGAAGGCGCGACCCCAAAGGATGGGCCCAGCGCGGGAGTGGCAATGGTGACGTCGATCGTGTCGGTCCTCACGGGCATTGCGGTTCGCAAAGATCTGGCGATGACCGGAGAGATTACACTGCGCGGCCGCGTCCTGCCGATTGGGGGCTTGAAAGAGAAGCTTCTTGCGGCGCTACGAGGCGGACTTAAGACGGTCCTGATTCCGAAGGACAACGAGAAAGACCTTGTCGAGATACCGGAAAACGTCAAATCCGGGCTTGAGATAATTCCCGTATCGTCGGTCGACGACGTACTGAAAGCAGCACTTGTCCGCCCTCTGGAACCGATCGAATGGATCGAGCCTGCGGACATTGAACCGGTCGCCGCTGTCGGAGACGATGATCAGAAGCCAGGTGTACTGCGCCACTGATACGAGAGGCGATTCTGCGAAAGGGAATCCTCCCGGTTGCGCATCGAACGTGGAACCCGCAAATTCCCTAGGGTTCAGTCATTGAATGCGTTGACCGGGAGGAACTCATGTGCCTAAACTTCCCGTCACCAGTCGCTAGGGCTGGACGAGTCATGGTAAATTGTCGGCAAGTAGATTGCTGACAATTCTTACTAAACTTCTTTGTTTTTCTTGGCTTTTCGACAGGGGGCTAATTGTGAATAAGCAAGACCTCGTTTCTCATGTTTCCGAAGCTACCGGGTTGTCCAAAGCCGATGCCGGTTCTGCTGTCGACGCTGTGTTTGACGGTATAACTTCGGCTCTCAAAGGTGGCGATGAAGTGCGGTTGATTGGGTTTGGTACCTTTGCGGTGGCCGAAAGGGCCGCGACTGAGGGCCGCAACCCCCGTACTGGGGAAAAAATCGCGATCCCGGCGTCTCGTCAGCCCAAGTTCAAGGCCGGCAAGGTGCTGAAAGATTCACTGAACTAAACAAACCAGACCGGACAGAGAGCTCCCGGGAGGCCGCCGAACTGGGTGGCCGCAAATGGGTCAGTGGTTTCGACTGGGTTACCCGGGCAAGCTCTTTTGAGACCGTTTCAGTCAGTTGCAGCTCTGGCGGCTGCTGAAACCCAAGGGCTAGCGAAAGGTGATTCGAGGCTTGTTGAAGTCCGTAAACCTTTATATGGTGGCAGGCCAAACACTAGGGGCGGTTAGCTCAGCTGGCAGAGCGTCTCGTTTACACCGAGAATGTCGGCGGTTCAAATCCGTCACCGCCCACCAATCACCATATTGACGACTCTCTACAATAATTGAGGCGGGCCAGATATTGGCCCGTTTTTTTTGGTCGATTGCCGTTGTGACCCATCAATCAGGACCCGCCGATTTCCTGACATATCACATTAGTAAATGTCTCTAAACGGTTAGTACCTAACCGTTTTTGCGTCATAGAGTTCGATGGAATTTAGTAGCAGCGAGACGTCTTTGGGCGCTTGACAGGACCGGGTCTCCCGGCGTAAACACTGCCCACCTCGCTCGGAGGCGATTGCGGGAGTAGCTCAGTTGGTTAGAGTGCCGGCCTGTCACGCCGGAGGTCGCGGGTTCAAGTCCCGTCTCTCGCGCCATCTACTCCGAGCCGGAACGGATACTATAAGGACTCATTAGGGGAGTCCTGCTGCGGGAGTAG
This sequence comes from Fodinicurvata sp. EGI_FJ10296, assembly GCF_040712075.1. NCBI lineage: Bacteria > Pseudomonadati > Pseudomonadota > Alphaproteobacteria > Rhodospirillales > Rhodovibrionaceae > Fodinicurvata > Fodinicurvata sp. EGI_FJ10296. Next base: position 1,129 of record NZ_JBFCVL010000002.1, on the reverse strand, counting down.
CTCAGTTGGTTAGAGTGCCGGCCTGTCACGCCGGAGGTCGCGGGTTCAAGTCCCGTCTCTCGCGCCATAGTATCCTTTGCCCGACCCGGAGACATCGGTAACAGAACTACCGAAGACATGGGTGACAAGTTCGTGCCGAACGACTTGTCGATTGTCTGCAGGTTTAGTTCCCCCGGTCGAGATGTTTAGTCGTAAACGACGTTCTACCTCCACATTTTTGTAATCGGTGCCTGCGGCCCACGGTATCATGTAAGCAATGGGGTGGACGCCCCCCGGCGGCATCGATGTGCCAAGGTGGCGGGTGTTGAAGCACCGCTACGGAGGGGAACCCATGGAGAGGTTAGCATCATTGGCCTGGATTTGGCCAAGAACGTGTTTCAGGCGCACGGCGCAGGATTGGATGGATCGATTGTCTTCCGCCGCAAACTATCGCGCGCGCAACTGCTGAAGCTCCTGGCCGGTCAGCCGTCTTGCGTGGTGGCGATGGAGGCTTGTGCCAGCGCGCATCATTGGGGTCGGGCAATCAGCGATCTCGGCCACGAGGTCCGGCTGAACCCGCCGGCCTATGTGACGCCGTTCGTGAAGCGCCAGAAAGACAACATGGCGGATGCAGAGGCGATCGCGGAAGCGGCATCGCGTCCGACCATGCGGTTCGTCGCCGTGAACAGCGAGTCGCAGCAGGCGGCGGCGATGGCCTACCGGACCAGGGACCTGCTGGTTCGGCAGCGCACGCAGACGATCAATGCCCTTCGTGCCCATCTGGCCGAGTAGGGCATCGTTGCGCCAATCGGCCCGGCGCATGTCGGGCGTCTCGCGGCCATCATCGACGGAGATGACGGCATGCTGCCTGCGGCGGTGCGTGACCTGGCACGCCTTCTGTTGGACCAGATCGCCAAGCTGGCCGAGAGGATCGCAGGCCTCCATGCTGAGCTTCGCAGTAAGCGGAGCCTGCGGCCCATGTTTTCCGGATTGAGGTATTGTGAGAAGACGTTGGGAAGGCTTGATTGTTATGGAGTTTCTCCATGGAGCACTCAACGGAGTTTCTCACTTCGGGCGGTGAGGTTGTTGCCGGTAAGGCACGCCGGCGCTGGCCGGATGAGGTGAAGGCCCGGATCGTCGCTGAGACGCT